>JBBDQO010000032.1:0-40889 GCA_040905925.1 Acidimicrobiia bacterium
TAGGTGCGTCCGGCGATGGCCTGGGCCTTGAGCGCCTCTGGGTGCCAGGAGGAGGGCATCTCGCCCAATCCGTAGAGGTACTGCTCCAAGGGCAACTCGACCAGGAGGTGGAAGGCGTTCGGGTTGTTGGGGACCGGGACGAACTGAATGGAGCCTCGGGCGAAGGTCCGGTTCAGCGTGGAGACAAAGACCCTGATGTCGGGCTGTGACTCCCAGGTGATGGACCCTTGGCACGGCGTGAACGGGTCGCCCTGCGCCGTCTCGCCGAAGAAGAACTGACAAGTGCCGGTTCCGACCACCCGCAGCGACCAGGCTTGATCGGGTTGAGCCGGCGACCACGCCGGTGAGGGTTGGATCGCACCGCCCACCGCAGAGAAGTCGAAACGGGTCAGGTTCTGGCCGACACCGATGCGGAGCGGCTCGGCGTGCCCGACCAACTCACCGCTGCCCACGGTGCCGATGGAAGCGCCGCTGTAGAAGTGCTGGAGGATCTGCTGGGTGTTGGAACCGCCATCGGCCAAGGCCTTGGCCCCCCATTGCGACATGCCGATTCCATGACCCCAGCCGCCGCCGGTGACCGTCACCTGATTTTCGGCGGCCTGCGCCGGTGTCATCCCGGTGATGACGATCAGCAAGGCTATGGCCACCAGACCAGTTCGCCTTTTGGTTTTGGCTAGGAGCATGGTCAGATCACTCGCCTCCCGGGTCGCCGTAGTTGCTTCGGCACGGGCTATTACCCCCTGAAGGCCAACCTCATTCTCTCTGGCGCCACACCTAACGTAACGGAAACCAGCGCCTGCCCGCGATTGGCGGCCAGAACCCGCACCGGCCAACATCGTCTCCCGGTGCCCGACGATCTCGCCATGCTGGCCGAACCACGGTTCGTCCTCGTTGCCTGGGCTGCAGGATTGGCTTTGGTTTCGGGTCTGGTTGCCACGGCCCGGCTGGTCGGCCCGGGCTTCACCTGGGTCGCCGGTTCGGTCGCTGTCCTGGTTGGTCTGAGCGGGGCCTTCGGGGACGACGCCTGGTGGGCCCGGCTGGGGCTTCTTCTTCTCGGGTTGGGGCTGATCTGGGCCCGGAACCGTCAATTGTCCGGCTTGTTCCAGGTGGCCGCCGGCGTGGCATTGATCATTCAGGCCTCCCAAGTCGGGGGGTGGGTCCCGGCGGTCTCCGCGACACTCGCCTTGGGTGGGGTCACCGGGGAGATGCTGCTGGGTCATTGGTATCTCATCGATCCCAGACTTCCCCGTTGGGCGCTGCGATCACTTGCCCTCGTGGGCATCGTCGGGTTGGCATTCGACAGTGTGGTATTGGCTATCGCCGGCCTGCCACCCGATGGGGGCACCGTCGCCTTCTGGTTGCTGATGACGACGTCGATTGTCCTCATGGGTGCAGTTGTGGCTTCGATTCGATATCCGGCGTACTCCGGAGTCATGGCCGCCACCGGTTTGTCATATCTGGCGGTGCTCACCAGTCTCGGGGGGGTCTTCTTGGGACGGGTGTTGGTTGCCGGGCTTGGACCGTTCGCAAACTGAACAGGAGTGAATGTGGAGATCAAGATCGCCGCGCCGGATGTGGACCTGGCCGGGGCCACTCTGATAGCTGGTGTGATGACCGACCGGGTGCCGGTTCCGGGTAGTGGGGAAGCCATGGTGGGTGTCGACTCTGCCTTTCTGGATCTGGCCAAGTTTGACGCCGAGCCCGGTCAGGTGCTCGCGCTGCCGCATGAGACCGCGGCTGCGCTTCTCCTGGTCGGGGTTGGTGACGAGGCGAGCTTCGAATCGATCCGTTCCGCGGTCGGGAACGGCATCCGTGCGGTGAAGACCAGTCGCGTCGTGACAGCCCTCAATCAGGTGCCGATCGAAGCGGCTACCCGGGCCGTGGTCGAAGGGGCGGTGCTGGGGGGTTATGAGTATCGGGGGTACAAGACCAATGGCGAAGGGTCGGTGGTCGAGACCGTCGAGTTGGTCGGCGGCAATGAGTCAGAGATCGCCGAGGCTGTGGTCGCCTCGGAGGTCACCAACCTGGCGCGGGACTGGGTCAACACCCCGGCGTTGGACATGGCCCCGGAGATTTTGGCGGCCCGGATCACGGCCGCTGCCGGAGACGTCGGAGTCGGTTACGAGGTCTGGGATCTGGCGCGCATCACCGATGAGGGTCTCGGCGCCCTACTGGGGGTGGCCGCCGGGTCCGATCGGAGCCCGAGCCTGGTTGTTCTCGAGTACCAGCCTGGGGAGTCGAAGGGTCACCTCGGGTTGGTCGGGAAGGGAATCACCTTCGACTCTGGTGGCCTCTCCATCAAGACCGCACCGTTCATGGAGGAGATGAAGGACGACATGTCCGGCGCTGCGGCCGTGGCCGCGGCCACCATCGGGATCGCCCGCCTCGGGTTGCCGATCCGGGTCACCGCGGTGATGCCGCTGACCGACAACGCCATAGGTGGCAATGCCACCCGTCCCGGTGACGTGCTTCGTCCGATTTCAGGTCCCACGATCGAGGTGCTCAACACCGATGCCGAGGGACGGCTCATTCTTGCCGATGGTCTCGGTGTGATTCGTCGATATGAGCCAGACCTGGTCATCGACGTCGCAACTCTCACCGGCGCGGCTCGGATTGCCCTCGGTGACAGGATTGGCGCTGTCTTTGGGTCGGACTCAGAAACTGGGGCGCGAGTGCTGGCTGCGGCATCGCGGGCGGGGGAGCACTTCTGGGAGTTGCCGCTGTTCAAGGAGTATCGAAAGCAACTCGACTCCGATATCGCCGACATCAAGAACATCTCGGGGAGTCGTTATGGGGGCGCCATCGTGGCCGCGGTCTTCCTGGCCGATTACGCAGGCGACGGTCCGTGGGCCCACCTCGACATCGCCGGCCCGGCCCTGGCACGAGAGACGGCGGGCGAGCAGGTAAAAGGGGCGTCCGGATTCGGGGCGAGGACCCTGATCGAGGTGGCAAGAGCCATGGCGGAATCTGCGTAGAACCTCGCTGGATACCTAGCATCCAACATCGTGCGAAACCGGTTCCTGATCTCGTCCAGCGTGACTGACCTCGGCGCCTGGGCAATCGCCGCCGCGCTGGCCTCGCAACTGGTTTACGGCACCTGGCTGCCCTGGAATTCATTGTTGGGAAGACAGGTGTTCCCGATGCTCGCGGTCCAGGTCGCAGCCATGACAATGATGTCGATCGCCACTGCCAGAGTGTCTGGCCACGGTGTGCCCCGGCCCACCTACGGGCGCATGGTCGCCATATTCATAGGGACCAGTGCCATCACTGCCCTGTTCCTGGTTCTCTTTCGAGAGGTCTACTACTCCCGCATGTTCCTGATCCTCACCGCCGTGGGTTGGGTGGTACTGGCTACCGGTCATCGCATCCTGCGCCGGCATCGTCCCTGGACCGAGAGGATCGGCTTGATCACCGGAGAGAAGCAACTCGCCGAGGACCTCATCGACTCACCCCACGCCGACGTGGTTTGGATCCTGGACCCAACCTTCGACGGTCCTCCCGAGCTTTCGGATCGTGATGTGACTCTGGCGGTCGACTTGCGCGCGATCCTCTCCGAGCGTGTCGCCCAGCACCTCTCCTCCTGCGACGTCGCCGGCTACACGATCCGACCATTCGCCTCGATCTATGAGGAGCACACCGGGCGGGTGCCCCTGGTCCATCTCGCCGAAGGCTGGGAGATCTCGGCGCCACTCTTGGCGGTTGCTCCCTGGCTCGCCGGCAAGCGAATGTTCGACCTAGCTACCACGGCGATTATTGCCCCGCTCTGGCTTGCCCTCGGTTTGCTGGTGGGTGTCTATGTGAAGCTGGCCTCGCCCGGCCCTGCGATCTTCAGGCAGGATCGAGTAGGGAAAGGAGGGGATCCATTCACCATGTTCAAGTTCCGGACCATGATCCTCGAGGCCGAAAACGACGGTCCGCGTTTTGCCACCGAGGACGACCAACGGTTGATAAGTGGCGGGCGCTTCCTGCGCAAGTCGCGTCTCGACGAGATCCCCCAATTGTGGAATGTGCTCAAAGGGGAGATGAGCCTGGTCGGCCCTCGGGCGGAACAGGTGCCGTTTGTGGAGACCTTTCGCCAGAAGATCCCGTTCTACGAGCACCGTCATCTGGTGCGTCCTGGGATCACCGGCTGGGCTCAGGTCAATTACCGATATGCCGATGATCAAGCGGACACCATCGAGAAACTGACCTATGACCTCTACTACATCAAGCACATGTCCCCGGTGATGGACATCAGCGTGCTCTGGAAGAGCGTCTGGACGATCCTCACCGGGGCCGGTGCCCGTTGAGTCGCACGGAGCTCGAGACAGAGCGCAGAGGATTTCGGGCCCCGGGGACCACCTTCATGGTGGCTGGGGGGCTGATCGGAGCCGTTGGGGCGTTTGCTTTCCAGGCTTATGGGGCGCGAGCCGTAGGGGATATCGCCTTTGCTCCGATCAGCTTGCTCTGGACCGTCTTCTTCATCCTGGCCACAGTCCTGCTGGTGCCTGTGGAGCAGTACGTGACCCGGGAGGTGGCTTCGGGGAGAAAGGCTATTCCATCCGATCTCAAAGCCGCAGGGGTGATGGCGGCGGCGGGATCGGTGTTCGGTGGTGGCTTCGTGCTCTTGACCCTGGACCGGTTCTTTGCCGGGAGTTGGCATTACGCCCTTCAGATTCTTCTGCTGATGTTCGGATACGCCCTCCTCTTCGTGGGCAAGGGCGTGCTTGCGGGCAGGCGACGATTCGCCGGCGTCGGCTGGGTCCTGATAGTGGAGACAGTCGTGAGACTGGTCGCAGGGATCGTCGCGATCCAACTGGTGGCATCAGCCGAGTCTCTCGGATGGGCGATGGTGCTTGGCGGCTTCTCCGTGCTCGGCATGAGATGGTGGCGACACGACACCGGCCAGCGCCAGGCACCGGCGACAACGGCTTCGGTCTTTCTCGGCGGATATTTGGGCGGCACTGCTTCGTCCCAGGTGCTGCTGGGCGGAGCTCCAATCGCGGTGGCGGCCTTGGGCGCGGATCCGGCCCTGGTATCCGTGGTCTTCGTCACCTTCACGTTGTATCGCGCGCCGCTCACTTTGATCTTCGCGCTCCAGGGCCGGGTCCTCCCTTATCTGATCGGTCTCGTCGACGCCGACGATCGGCATCGGCTGGCTCGGATCGCACGGACGGTCGTGGTGGGGGGAGCGGGTCTTGCTGTTCTCGGTGCGGTGGTCGGCTGGTTGGTCGGGCCGGAGGTGGTTGCCCTTCTCTTCGGTGATGAGTTTGCACCCTCGTCGACCGTTGCCTTGTTCGCTGCCGCCGGTGTCATTGCCGCCGCTGCCGCCCAAATCGCGGGTCAGGTGCTGGTGGCCGAGGCGCGCACCTCGCGGCTCAGTGTTGCCTGGTTTGGAGGGCTTCTGGCGGGAGTGGTGGCCTTATTGCTCCTCGGTGGTGAGCCGGACGTTCGGGTCGCGATGGCCTTCGTCATCGGTGAGGTGGTCGCCTTGATCCTGATGGCCGGGCTCGCGGTGCGAAGATAGACCCAGCCACCGATTGTGGTCGGCTGCCAGACTCGGCGGGAAACGCCAGCGCAGGCTCTTCGGCACCTGAGGGACGTGGTCCAGGACCACGAGACCGCCACTCTCGGCCTTGACCAGGCCGGTGCGAATCAGACTGGGCAGGTACCTGGGTAGCCGCACTCCCTCCCCCTTCTCGGCCGCGCGCACCAGGCGGAGCAGCTCGGCAACCGCGGCAGATCCGATGGCGGCTACCCAGAACCTGCGGACATAGGGGTCGGTCGGCCGGAAGGTGGCCCGGGAAGACTCGAGACGGACCGGAACCACCGGCCGCACCCGGGCGGTGGGCCGGACCGAGGCACCCGGGAGCCCTGCGGCGTGACGATGCGGAGGACGAGCATCTCGACCACTCCCGGGTGCTTCGGCTTTCATGTGTCGAGTTCTACTGACGAACGTCAACTATCGTCAATACCCGTAAGTGGAGGTCGCGAAAGAAAAGAGATCCGCGATCTGTACGGATTACGGGCCCGCGGCCAGCTGGCCGACGAAGACGACCAATTGCACGGTCCCCTCGATGGGCTGACCGGGTGCAGGATCGGTGCTGACGATTCGGTCGACCTGTGACGTATCGGTGACAATGGTCTTCTGTGTGACCATGCTCAGCTTCACGCCCGTTTCCAACTCGAAGGCCTTGATCGCCACCAGGGCATCCTCCACGGTCATCCCGATCAGGGCGGGCATCTCTCCGACCGGAGTCTCCCCGGTCGAGACCCAAATTGTTATCACCGTGCCCTGTTTCACGGTGGCGCCGGGCGCGACGCTCTGATTGACCACGAGGCCCGCCGGCTCGAGCGAGGCTATCTCCACCACACTGGAGTTCAACTTTGCCTCACGAAGTCGTGACACGGCTGCCCCGCGTTCGAGACCGACGACGGAAGGCACCTGAGTCGAAGGCGGCACCAGGTATTGCTCGATGTTGGACGGCTCGGGCGGGAACTGGGTGACCGGGAAGTCCTGGAGGACATAGCTCATGAACTCAGCCCAGATCGGAGCCGGCACCGAGCCTCCGAAAACCTGTGAGTACCGTTGCCCGTTGATCACCACGTTCCTGAGAGGCACCTGTTGGGCTTCGTAGCCGACCCACACCGCCGTGCTGTATTCCGGGGTGTAGCCGACGTACCAGGCGTCGTAGTTGGCCTGATGGGTCCCTGTCTTCCCACCCTGGGGGCGACCTATGTCGGCGCGGGCGGCGGTCCCGGCGCCAGTGGGAACCTGGGCCAGGGCCCGGTGGGCGGCGGCGAAGATCGCCGGATCTGCGACCTGAGTCTGGTCGAGCTCGTGCTCATAGATGACGGCACCGGAGCTGTCGACGATTCGAGAGATGATGAAGTCGTCGGTGTGGAGGCCATTGGTGGCGAAGTTGGAGTAGGCGTTGGCCATCTCCAGGGTGCTTACCGAGGAACTTCCCAGCACGATCGAAAGCACCGGGTCCAGTGTGGACTCGTCGATCCCCATGCGCCGCGCCACGTTGACGACGTTCTCCGGCCCCACCTCCAATGAGAGTTGGGCGTACACCGCGTTGACCGAGTTGTAGGTGGCCTGCTCGAGGGTGATGATCCCGAAGGAGGCGCCGGCGTTGTGAACGGTCCAGATGTTGGACCCGTTCGGGGCGCAGGGGAACGGGCATTCGATCTCGACTGGGCTCTTGCCGCTCCAGGTGTGCCCAAGGGTATACCCCTGCTCCAGGGCCGCGACCAGGCCGAAAGGCTTGAACGCGGAGCCCGGGTTACGCCGGCCCTGCACCGCGAGGTCGAACTGGGAGAACTCGAAAGGCAGACCGGACGCCATCACCTTGACCGCGCCGGTGTGATTGTCGACCATGGTCATGGCCCCGGTAGGGACGCAGGAGTGGATCTCGGCGTAGGTCGCCACGAACTCGTCGCTTTCACTGGGGAGGATGCCCCGACATGCAACCACGTTCTGCTCATACGGAGGAAGCGGCAACCAGGAAGCCAGGATCTCATTGGCTTTCTTCTGTAACCCGAGGTCGATCGTCGTGAAGACCTGGAGACCGCCGCCCCCCTCGCAGGCGACGTCGTCGGCCGGACAGCCAAAAAGTGCCTTCTTCCGTTCCTCGGGGGTGGAGCCGAGGAAGGCGAACTCGTCGCTGTTGAGAAGTTGGCGTTTAGTCTCGGCCACGACGTGATCGGCCTCGCCACGGCGAAGCGGAGCTTCGATGACCCCCAGGGGCTGTTGCATGGCCAGGTCAGCCTGGGTCTTGGTGAGCCAGCCTTCCTCTTCCATCTGGCGGATGACGTCGTCACGTCTCTCCAGCGTGATCTCGGGCCGGCGCCGAGGGTTGTAGAGAGCAGGGTTGCGAACCAGAACCGCGAGGGCCGCTGCCTCATGGACCTCGAGTTGGTTCAACTCCTTGCCAAAGAACTCCTCGGCTGCGGTCTTGACCCCGTACGCCCCGGCTCCGAAATAGACCGAGTTCATGTAGTACTCGAGGATCCGCTCCTTCGGGAACCGCCGCTCCACCTCTGCTGAGACGAAGGCTTCGTTGATCTTGCGCCGGATGCTGACCTCGGAGCCGACAAAGGCGTTCTTGACCACCTGCTGGGTGATGGTGGAACCGCCTCGGGTGGTGTTGTAGATGAAATTGTCGATTGCAGCGGAGACGATGGCCGAGAAGTCGACACCGGAGTGCTCGAAAAACTGAGAATCCTCGGCAGCAAGGATGGCGTAGACGAGGATCTGGGGCACCTGTTCGTAAAGGACGGGCTCGGAGTTACGACCGTCATGCAGCTCGGCGAGCACCTCGCCTGACTCTGCGTAGATCCGGCTCACCCGGCTCAGGTCGGGGAGGGTCAACTCCATGGAGCGGGTATCGGGAACCCAGTCTTTCTTGATGCTCTCGAAGGTCCCGTATGCGGAGTTGGTGCCCAGGAACGCGAAAAGGCCGACCCAACCCGAGAGAAGGAGGGACATGGAGAGCAAAGTCGCGAGGGCGCCGAACCATCGGCCCCGTCGCTCTCGCGCCTCGATCTGATGTATGAGGGCTTTCCTGGCCATATGGGGGGATTGGACGTCTCGAGTGTCGCGAGAGTTCCCGACCTACGATCCTTGGGTGATGTCAGGATACCCGGACCATGGATGAAAGCCGGCGCACCACCAGCGACATCGAGATCGACATCGTCTACGACCAGCCGGCCGATCCTGAGAGGATCGGGGCTCCGGGGGAGTACCCGTTCACTCGCGGCCCTCATCCCACGATGTACCGGGGGCGTCTCTGGACGATGCGCCAGTACGCCGGGTTCGGGAACGCGGAGCAGACCAACCGGCGCTTTCGGGACCTTCTCGACGCCGGCCAGAGCGGACTGAGCGTCGCCTTCGATCTTCCGACTCAGATGGGTCTCGACTCGGATCATGCGCTGGCGGCGGGGGAGGTCGGCAAGGTCGGGGTGGCGATCGACACCCTCGATGACATGCGCCGTCTCCTCGAGGGGATTCCCCTGGACCGGGTGTCGACTTCGATGACGATCAACGCCACCGCCCCGATCCTCCTTCTCCTCTATCAATTGGTTGCCGAGGAACAGGGCGTCGCCTCGGAAGCATTGCGAGGGACGATCCAGAACGACATCCTCAAGGAGTATGTGGCGCGGGGCACCTACATCTACCCGCCGCGGCCCTCGATGCGTCTCGTCACCAACGTCTTGGAGTACGCCCAGTCGGAGCTGCCCGAGTGGAACACCATTTCCATAAGCGGCTATCACATACGAGAGGCCGGTGCCACCGCGGCGCAAGAACTGGCATTCACGATTGCCAACGGCCTGGCCTATGTGAGGGCCGCCATCGAAGTTGGGCTCGAAGTCGACGAATTCGCTCCCAGGCTCTCGTTCTTCTGGAATGGGCACAGCAACTTCTTCGAGGAAGTCGCCAAGTATCGGGCAGCGCGGCGCATCTGGGCCCGGCTGATGAGAGAGGTGATTGGAGCCGGCGACCCCAGGAGTTGGGCTATGCGCTTTCACACCCAAACGGCAGGGTCGACGCTGACTGCGCAGCAGCCGTTGAACAACGTGGTCCGAACCACAGTTCAGGCTCTGGCCTCGGTGTTGGGCGGGACCCAGTCGCTGCACACCAACTCATATGACGAGGCGCTGGGCCTGCCCACCGACGAGTCCGCCCTCGTCGCCTTGAGAACTCAACAGGTGATCGCCTATGAGACTGGGGTGGCGGACACAGTGGACCCTCTCGCCGGCTCGTACTTCGTCGAATCGCTGACCGATCAGCTTCAAGCCAAGGCGGAGGAGTTGATCGATCGGATCGAAGCGCTCGGGGGAGCCGTTTCTGCCATCGAGGATGGCTGGATGCAGGCTCAAATCGAGGAGTCGGCGTACCGGGAGGCTCGGCGTCAGTCTGGGGGGGAGTCGATCGTGGTCGGGGTCAACCGTTTTCAGGACTCGGGTGATGGAGAAGTGCCGGTGTTGGAGGTCGACCCATCCCTGGAAGGAGGTCAGAGGAAGCGTCTCGAGCACTGGAGGATGGAACGCAATCAGGCGGCAACAGAATCAGCCCTCAACGAGCTCGAGGCGCAGGCTCAGACGGACTCGAACCTCCTTCCCCCGATGAAGGCTGCTCTGGGTTCGGGGGCAACGCTCGGAGAGGTCTCAGATCGGCTGCGCACGGTGTTTGGCAGCTATCTCCCCGGTTGATTCGGCCGGCCATATCGACGGCGGTTACCGTCCCGCTCGAATCGGATGACAGACACCAGAACACACCTCTTGATCATCGGTGGTGGGCCCGCCGGCACCCAGGCCGCGACCACCGCTTCATCCAAGGGCGCCAGGGTCACCCTGGTCGAGAAGGACATCGTCGGTGGGGCGGCTCATCTCTGGGACTGCATCCCATCGAAGACGATGGCGGCGAGTGCGCTGCGTCACACCTCGATTCGCAACGCCGCCAAGCTGGGCTTCGTCACCGAGGTAGGGCGGGTCGACCCCACGGTGCTCGCCGAGCGCATCGAAGAGATCACGGGTGACATCAACCGGAACTGGGTGAGACTCCTCGAATCGCAGGGTGTCGCCATGATCGAGGGCACCGGCCGCTTTCTATCCGATCATGAGGCGGTGGTCGCCACCGCCGGCGGCGAGCGACGAATCACCTTTGACAAGGCATTGGTCTCGACCGGCTCGGCCCCCAGGGTCCCGGAATGGGCCTCCGTCGATGGCAAACGGGTTCTCACCACGCGTGACAGCTACTTCCTGGACGAGGTGCCCGAGCACATCGTCGTGATCGGGTCAGGTGTGACCGGAGTCGAATTCACCCACATCTTCGTGAGTCTCGGCGCCAAGGTCAGTCTGGTGGTCTCCCGCCAGCAAATCCTGCCCTATCGCGACGCAGAGGTTGCCGCTGTATTGGAAGAAGATTTCTTGGAGCGCGGGGTCCGACTCGTCATTGGAGCCAGGGCCGAGGACATCGAGGTCGCTGACGAAGGGGTGTCGGTGGTCTGTGACGACGGGCGGGTGATACATGGCTCACACGCGCTTCTGGCGGTCGGCTCCTTTCCACTGAGTGAAGGGCTCGATCTCGAGGCGGCCGGCATCCAGTCCCACGACGGGTACATAACGGTTGATGACTATCAGCGGAGCTCGGTGCCACACATCTATGCGGCCGGTGATGTCACAGGTCAAATGCCTCTGAGCTCGGTGGCATCCATGCAGGGGCGGAAGATCGCCCGGCACGCACTGGATCTTCCGGTCACCCCTCTCGACTATTCCAAGGTGGCCGAGGCCATCTTCACCGAGCCGGAGATCGCGTCGGTGGGTCTCGTGGACGTGGAGGCCGCGGCCGAGGGTCGCAAGGTGCGGACCACGAAGGTCCCGTTTGCGGCGAATGCCCGGTCGGTGCTGCAGCATGTGACACGGGGCTTCGTGAAGCTGACCTCCGACCCGGCAACCGGGGTGGTGCTCGGTGGCACCATCGTCGGCCACCGTGCTTCGGAGTTGATCGGGGTCATCGCCTTGGCGGTGCAGGCCCGGATCACCGACGAGACACTGGTGGAGACACTCATGGTTCACCCGTCGATGACGGAAGCCATCTCGGATGCGGCTGAGTGAATGCTGGCCGACTTTGGTCCAAGGCTGGGTGCCCCCTCCCCGCCTTCGGCGGTACGCCCCCTTCGCCTGCGGCGCCCCCCTCCCGGCTTCGCCGGCTCTCCCCCCAGCGTCGCTTCGCTCCTGGGGGGAGAAATGACGCCGGTCGGCCAGGGTGCCGCCTCGGCGAGTCGGCTGGCACCTATTTGACGATTGCTATTACCTGCCCGGCACTGACCGTGTCGCCGGGCTCGACCCGTAGGTCCACCACCTCGCCGGCGTTGGGGGTCGTGACCTCGTTCTCCATCTTCATCGCCTCGAGGACGCAGATCGCGTCCCCGGCCTTGACCGAGGCGCCGGCCTTGACGTGGACCTTGACAATGGTGCCCTGCATCGGCGCGGTGAGCACACCGTCGGAGGCACCGCTGGGGCGCGGGTGCGAGAGGCGAGGAGGGCGTCTCCGAAGTCCGCCTCCGGGAGTGATTGGCTCAGGCGCCCAATACGAGACAGTGAAGCGACGACCGCCGACCTCGACTGTGATGTCGCGTTTCACCAGTTCCTCGTCTTCGGGAAGCGCCGGTGGGGCATCGGGAGAGCCCGGGTCGAGAGTCACCGTTTCTTCCATCCATCTGGTGTGGTGCCCCCCTTTGATGAACTCCGGGTGGTCGAGCACCGCGAGATGGGCGGGGATAGTCGTGGCGACCCCACGCACTTTGAATTCCTGAAGGGCTCGTCTTCCCCGGTTGATGGCGCTGGCTCGGTTCGGCCCCCAGACCACCAGCTTTGCCATGAGGTTGTCGTAGTACTGGGACACGGTTGTCCCTTGTCGAACCCAGGAGTCCACCCTGACTCCGGGGCCCGCAGGCTCCTGCCATTCCACGACCTGTCCCGGGCTCGGCATGTAGTTGTTGAAGGGGTCTTCGGCATTGATCCGAAACTCGATGGCATGACCGCGTGACACCACCTCGTCCATGGTCAGCTCCTCGCCCCTCGCGATTCGAAGCTGCCATTCAACGAGGTCTAGGCCGGTGACCATCTCGGTCACCGTGTGCTCGACCTGAAGCCGGGTGTTCATCTCCAGGAAGAAGAAGTCCCCATTTTGATCGACGAGGAATTCCACGGTTCCCGCGTTGACATACCCGCAGGAGCGGGCTGCGGCCAAGGAGGCTTTGGCGAGGGCTCGGCGTTGCTTGATGGTGAGCCCGGGAGAAGGGGTCTCCTCGATGAGCTTTTGGTGACGCCTCTGCACCGAGCAGTCGCGCTCCCCGAGAAAGAGGCCTTTGCCGTGGCTGTCGAAGAGGATCTGAGCCTCGACGTGGCGTGGCTGCTCCAGGTACTTCTCGACGTAGACCTCGGGGTTCCCGAAATAGGCGTCGGCCTCGCGACGGGCTCCCTCGAATGCATCGGCCAGGTCTTCGGGCGCTCGCACCACGCGCATGCCCTTGCCGCCACCACCGTGCGCCGCCTTGATCGCTACCGGATAGCCGAATTGATCAGCTATTGCCTGGACCTCATCCACCGAGGTGACCGGCTCCGTGATCCCCGGAACCGTTGGAACACCGTAATTCTCGGCATTGCGACGAGACGTGATCTTGTCCCCCATGCCCTCGATGGCGTCGGGCGGGGGGCCCACCCAGATGATTCCCGCCTCTTGCACCGCTCTGGCGAAACCGGCGTTCTCGGACAGGAACCCGTACCCGGGATGAATCGCTTCGGCACCCGACTCGTGAGCCACCTGAAGGATCCGCTGCTGGTTCAAATAGCTCTCAGCGGCGGGAGCGGGACCTGCGTTCCAAGCTTCATCTGCCATGTCGACGTGGAGGGCGTCGCGATCCAACTCGCTGTAGAGGGCGATGGTCCGAATCCCCATCTCCTTCGCGGTTCGAATCACCCGCACCGCGATCTCGCCTCGGTTGGCAATCAGCAACGATTTCATCGGCGGGGCAGTCCGTAATTGGGACCGTCAGGGTCACATATGACCCCTGTGTGTCTCAATTTCGAAAGCCATCTCACTGAGGACCGTTCCCATGCTTCTTCGGGGGGAGCTTTTCCCGCTTGGTGCGGAGCACTTCCAGGGCCCTGATCAACTTGTACCTGGTCTCCCTCGGCTCGATCACCTCGTCGACGAGCCCCAGCTCCGCGGCCACATAGGGGTTGTTGAATTTCTCTTCGTAATCGGCGATCAGCTCCGCACGTCGGGTCTCACCGTCATCGGATGTCAGCTCGCGCCTGTGGATGATGTTCACCGCGCCCTGGGCGCCCATGACTGCGATCTCAGCTGACGGCCAGGCAAACACCAGGTCGGCGCGTATCCCCCGGGCGTTCATGACGAGATAGGCGCCGCCGTAAGCCTTACGGGTGATCACCGTGAGCCGGGGAACGGTGGCCTCACAGTAGGCGTAGAGGAGCTTGGCCCCATGGCGGATGATCCCGTTGTGCTCCTGGTCGACGCCGGGAAGGAACCCGGGGACATCGACGAAGGTGACGATGGGGATGTTGAACGCATCGCAGAATCGGACAAAGCGGGCCGCCTTCTCGGATGCGGTGATGTCCAGGGTCCCTGCGAGATTCGCCGGTTGGTTGGCAACGACCCCGACGGTGTGCCCGTCGAGGCGCCCGAAGCCGATGACGATGTTCTTGGCCCAGTGCTCCTGAACCTCGAAGAACTCATGGCCGTCGAGCACGATCTCGAGGACCTGGATGACGTCGTACGGCTGGCTGGAAGAGTCGGGGATGATCGAGTCGAGCTCGTCATCGATCCGATCGGGCCGGTCGGTCGGAGTGAAGAAGGGAGGAAGCTCCATGTTGTTCCGTGGGAGGAAAGACATCAGATATCGCACCGCTTCGAGGGCGTCCTGTCCGGTGGGATAGACGAAGTGGGTGACCCCCGACTTGGAGGCATGGGTCAAGGCCCCACCCAATTCCTCCATGGTGACTTCCTCGCCGGTGACGGCCTTGATGACGTCGGGGCCGGTTATGAACATGTGGCTCGTCTGGTCGACTTGGATGACGAAGTCGGTCAGCGCCGGGGAGTAGACCGCACCTCCAGCGCAGGGGCCCATGATCACGGAGATCTGTGGGATGACCCCGGAAGCCCTCACATTGCGCTCGAAGATCCTGCCGTATCCGTCGAGTGAGGAGATGCCCTCCTGAATCCGGGCACCGCCGGAATCTTTGAGACCGATCACCGGGGTGCCGGTGTCGAGTGCCATGTCGAGGATCTTGCAGATCTTGTCGGCTACGACCTTGCTGAGACTGCCGCCGAACACGGTGAAGTCCTCGGCGAACACAAAAACGGCCCGCCCGTCTATGGTCCCGTGACCGGTGACCACGGCGTCGCCGAGGGGCCTCTTGTCCTCGACTCCGAACCCGGAGGCTTGATGCCTGACGAATTGGTCTATCTCCTGGAATGAGCCCTTGTCGAGAAGGGCATCCAGGCGCTCGCGTGCAGTGAGCTTGCCCTGCTCGTGCTGACGTGCGACTGCCCGCTGACTCCCCGCATGCAGCGCCTCCTCGCGGAGCTCTCTGAGTTTCTCGATCCGCGCCTCGGTGCCCAAGACTCTCTCCGTATCCTCACACTTCGACTCGCCGGAGGACGATATGGCTACACCCTATTGGCAGTTGCGCCGGGACGAGGTTCCTTCGACCCAGGACCTGGCGCGCTCGGAGCTCGAGACCATCCCGGTGGTGGTGATAGCCGCTGCCCAGACTGCGGGACGAGGCCGTTCCGGGGCCGAGTGGGTCACGGCGACGCGCGCCCTCGCCGTGTCGATTGCGTTGCGAGCTGATCCAGGAGAGGATCGTCCCATATCCTTGATGGCCGGCGTCGCGGCGAGGAGAGCCCTCGGCGACATCGTCGGATTGAAATGGCCAAATGACCTCCTGATCGGCGAGAACAAGATCGGGGGCATCCTCGTGGAGCAGAGCGATGGGGTGGCCGTGGCGGGGATGGGGCTGAATCTCTGGTGGCCGGACGCACCCGATGCTATTGGCGCCCTGCTCCACGAGGACCCCGGTCCCGACCGCCACGTCGAGATCGGCGCCTTGTGGGCGGCGGAGCTCCTCAGCATCCTGAGTGCCGAGGGATGGCCGATTGATGAGTATCGCCAAGCTTGTGTCACGTTGGGTCGTGACATCTCCTGGGAGCCGGACGGCTCCGGGAGGGCGGTGGACGTCGCCGACTCCGGTGCGTTGCTGATCGATGACGGCTCACAGCGGAGCGAGCTCCACTCCGGTGTGGTTCGTCATGTCAGGAGCTAGCCGAGCTCCTCTTCGATAGCGGGCGGGAGTGTCTCCTTGAGGAAGACCAGAATCCGGCCCATTGCATCCTGTGACGCCGAAGCGTTGTACTCGGGGGCATCGATGTCGAGGAATCGATGACGGGCCCCCGGATACAAGAGCCACTGGCCATGTTGATTTCGGTTCTGTGCCTCGTCGACGGTGCTGGGATGGACGAGGTCGTCATCGGCGCCGTACAAACCGAGGACGGGAACCGGTAGGTGATCGAGGAAGTCGGCGACCTGGTACTCGCGGTCCTCGTCTCCTGTCAGTGGTGTGTATGCCAGCACCAGGGACCGGACCCAGGGCCTGGTCGCAGCCGAGATCAGGCCGAAGCGACCTCCGACATCGACACCGAGCATTGCGATCTCGTCGCCGACCGCCCATTCCAGGTCGTCTGACACCACATAGGCGTGCAGTTCGTCGAGATCGGCGATGGCCCGGGCGTCGGACAGGGTGTTGTAGCCGTCCAACGGATCGCCGGCCTGGCGATAGAAATCGAGGGAAATGGCGAGGATCCCATTCCGAGCCAGACGCCGACAGAGGTCCTTTTCGAAGCTGCCCAAGCCATCGAGACTGGGGAGCACGAAGGTGACAGGGAACCTCCCGGCTGTGTCGGGACGGGCCAGGTATCCCGTGCGGTGCCCGGTTCCCATGGGGATCGGGCACGCCCCATACATGATCGGATAGATGCCCTCGTGGGCCAGGACGGCCATGGGGGCAAACGTTAACCGGTCGCTGTGCCGCCTCCAGGTCGACCAAGTGAGGTCTTCGGATTGCAGCGGAACCAGGGCTAGCCTGCGCGTCGTCCCAATCAGACGATGTCTTCCTCTCCATCGACACCTGTTTCTCGTCGTGGGCTGCCCCGATGGCTCAAGGTCACAATCTTGACCTTCCTCGTGATGGCCAATCTGGTCGCGCTCGGGCTGTTCTGGGCTCTGAACACCGGTCAGAACCTACTGAGCGGGGCTGACACTGACGAAGAGGTGGTAGACGCTCTCACCCGGCCCACGGGCGATGCCCTCACTTTCCTTGTCGTGGGGAGTGATTCCCGGGAGGGACTCGAGAACCTGGAGAACTTCGGCGACTTTGGCGGTGCCCGTGGTGATGTGATCATGCTGGTCCGGGTCGACCCGGTCAACGGCGAGGCGCGGATGTTGAGCCTCCCTCGGGATCTCTGGGTCGATATCCCCGGCCAGGGTAAGGGCAAGATCAACTCGGCGTACTCGTATGGGGGGCCGAGTCTGATGGTGCGGACCATCCAGGAGAACCTCGGCATAGAGGTGAACCATTACGTTGAGATCGGGTTCGTCGGGTTCCAAGAGATGGTCGACGAACTGGGAGGAATTCACGTCGCATTTTCCTATGCCGCTCGCGATGGTTCGTCGGGTCTCGATGTTGAGGCTGGAACCGAGGTCCTCGATGGGGAAATGGCCCTTGCCTATGCCCGGTCACGCAAATACCAGGAGTATCGGAACGGATCGTGGGTCAGCGTCGATGCCAACGACATTGGGCGCACCCAACGACAACAGGAAGTCGTGAGAGCGATTCTCTCCGAGTTGAAGGCCCCGGCGTCAGTGGCAGACGCCGGCGATGTCACTTCGGCTCTGGCCAGCCACATGACCATCGACGCCACCCTGGCTTCGTCTTCGATTGCCGGGCTTGCCTGGGACTTTCGAAGTCTGCTGATGGGTGGCATCGAGGGGAGCACGCTCCCGGTCGACGGGGCCACCATTGGCGGTGCTTCGGTGGTGGTGGCCAGGGAGCCCGACGCAACCCAGATGATCGCCGCCTTCGTGGCAGGGAGCGCAACGGCGGTTCAGCAACCGCTTCGGGTCCAGGTTCTGAACGGCAACGGCGTGAGTGGCGCCGCCGGCGAGATGTCAGAAACGCTCCAGACGAGCGGTTTCACAATCGAGTCGATCGGCAACGCCGAGACCCGCGATTACGAACTGACCACAATCGTCGTTCCGGTCGGCAGCACCAACGGCCGTGTGATCGTCTCCGAGTTGGGTTTTGGTGTAGTCGAGTTTGGCGATGTCGATAACGGATACGACGCAGTTGTCATCGTCGGCGCCGACGCCTCGTGAATCGTCCCAGCAGAAGGCACGGTCGGAGGCGGGCGTGGCGGGCGGTTCGTAGACTGAGGTTTCAATGGATGTAGCGATCATCGGCGCCGGCTATGTGGGTCTGGTGACCGGAGCCGGCCTTGCACATTTGGGCCACCGGGTCCGGATCGGCGAGGCCGATGCACAACGAGTGGACCGACTCCGCAATGGGATGGTCCCAATCTTCGAGGATGGGTTGCCCGCGCTTCTGGCGAAAGCCGCCGAACGCGAGCTGATCAGCTTTCACACCTCCAATAGGGAGGCAGCTGCAGACAGCCGGCTCGTCTTTCTCTGTCTCCCAACTCCGGAAGGCGAAGACGGACGGGCCGATCTCCGATTCATAAATGGGGTGGTCGACGAGTTGGCCAACGAAGTCGACACCGATGTCATCTTCGTGGTCAAGTCGACGGTTCCCCCGGGGACGGTCTCCGCTCTTCGCAAGAGACTCGCCGATGTGGGGAGCCCGGCGCGGATCGTGTCCCATCCCGAATTCCTGAGGGAGGGTCAGGCGGTCGAGGATTTTCTCGAGCCTGACCGTATCGTGATCGGCGCCTGGGAGGAAGAAGACGCGAATGCCGTGGCCGACCTCTACGCGGGCTTGGACACCCGCATCGTCAGGACCGATCCCACTTCGGCCGAGATGATCAAGTACGCCAACAACGCCTACCTGGCCACGCGTCTCACCTTTGTCAACACGCTGGCCAACGTCTGTGAGGCCGTGGGTGCGGACATCCTCGATGTGGTCGAGGGCATAGGCCTCGACCACCGAATCGGACCCCACTTCCTGCAGCCCGGTCCGGGCTATGGGGGCTCCTGTTTCCCGAAGGACACCTCAGCCCTCATCGCAGTGGCCGGGGATGCCGGATATGACTTCGAGCTGCTGAGGGCCGTCATAGAGGCAGACGAGGAACAGCGGCGGCGAGTGGCCGAGAAGGTGCGACAGGCAGCAGGGGGCGGCCTTCACGGGCGAAGGATCGCGATGTGGGGCGTTGCCTTCAAGGCCGGGACCGACGACCTGCGGGAATCACCTGCGCTGCGAATCGCCGCCCTCCTCCAAGCCGATGGGGCCGAGGTCGTGGCCTATGACCCTGAAGCTTCTACCGATCTCCTCACGATGGCCCCCGATCCGCTAGCCGCAGCGACCGACGCGGATGTTCTCCTGGTTGCGACCGAGTGGCCGGAGTTCACCGCCGTCGACCTGGCCGAAGTCGCACGCGTGATGCGGGGGCACCGGGTGGTGGACGCCCGGAACCTGCTCAACCCCAAAGCGGTCCGTGCAGTGGGCTTGGACTACTGGGGGCTGGGCCGGCCAGGCGCGTAACCTCCTCGTAATTGGGACGTAGAGGGGTCATATACGGCCCTGTGGCTCCCAATTACGGGCATCGCTGCTAACGGAACAGGTCCTCGCTCGCAGGCCGCACCAGGTCGCCGCCCCGACCCGCTCCCCGTGGACCGGCATAACCCCGGATCAAGGCAGCCGGGATCCCCGCCGCCTTGCCCATGACCAGATCGGCGGCCGCCGCCAACTCGTCGGCGACCGCCACCTCGGTGACTTCGAGCTCATGACCCGACCAGTCGGTCGTTCCTTTCAGGTCGAGGATCGCTTCCAGCCCAGACAGACCGATCGCAACATCGGTCAATCCCTTGCGCCACGGGCGGCCGAACGTGTCCGAGACGATGACCGCCAGATCAACCGAGAAATGGTGCTCCAGCCTGGTCCGGATGCGGTGAGCCGATCGGTCGGGGTCCTCGGGGAGGAGGACCATGGTGCCCGGCTCGGTGTTGGAGCGGTCGACGCCGGCATTGGCGCAGATGAACCCGTGCTTGGTCTCGGCGATGATCAGGTCACCTCGCCGACGAACGATGGAGATGGCCTCCGACTCGATCAGGCGCCGGCGAAACCCCTCCTCGTCGCCCTCGATGTGGACCACCGCTCCCTCGGCCTTCGACACGATCTTGTGGGTGACCACGAGCACGTCACCCGAGGAAGGCGACAGTGGCTCCAGGGCGACAGCGAGCAGAGCCGCCAGATCGTCGCCCGGAGCGACGGCTCCGATTTCGGTCACGGGGATGATCTCGAGGTTCACAGCCCGAGTATGGCTCGAGCCAATCGGGCCGAGGCCGCTAAGTCCTTGATCAGGATGTCCTCGACGAGCACACCCAAGCCGTGGATCAAGGCTGCGTCGGCTGCATCGCCGGTATCGATGACCAGGTTGTGGGCTACCCCCGCATAAGCCTTGGCGACGCCTTGGTTGCCCGCAGGGAGCCCCAGGGAGGCGAGAATACGGTCGGCGGGGCCTTTGAGCGCCCGGCCCCCGAACAATGGGCTGATTGCGGTCACCCGGGGATGATCAGCCACGGCCTCCTTGATCCCGGGCACGGCGAGGATGGGCCAAATGGAGAGGGGCGGGTTGGAGGGGGCGATCACCACGACGTCGGCTTCTTCGATGTGGCCCACCGCGCCCGGAGCGGGCCGAGACTCGGCGGCACCCAGGAATCGAATCTCGACGACTTCGTCGCGATGTTGCCGGTGGACGAAGTACTCCTGAAAGGAGAGCCAATCACCTGATGCCGATTTGACCTCGGTGCGGATGACGTCGTCCGTTGCGGGAAGGACCAGTGGAACCAACTCGAATCGCCGCCGGACGGTGTCGGTGACCTGCGAGAGCGTCTCGCCGGCGGCAAGTCGGGCGCTTCGGTAGACGTTGAGGGCGAGATCGAGGTCGCCAAGACGGAACCGATTGTCCAAGCCGAGCCTGCCCAGCTCGTCGTTGGCTGTGAAGGTATCCCCATGACGGCCCCACCCCTCCGGTCCCTCGACGCCGGCGAGGGTGTAGACCACGGTGTCGAGGTCCGGTGACACTCTCAAACCGTGGATCATCTCGTCGTCGCCGACGTTGACGATCAGGGTGAGATCAACCTCTTGGATCTTGGCCAAACCCCGGGCGAGACGAGCGCCTCCAACTCCACCCGAGAGCTCGACCACCTTCACAGACCGTCCCCGATATTGCTCAGCGCCCCGACCCGGTTCACAATGTTCCCCCGCATGACCGATGGCTCGACTCCGCTGATCGCGGAGGAAACAACAAACGGAGCTCCTCCGAGCACGCCCAAGATCAAGGTGGTGGTCACCCTGGTTGAGGGAGCGGATCTGGAAGCAGCGCTGGCCACTGTCGAACGCCAAGTGTATGACTCGGTCGAGGAGGTCATGGTTGTGGGTGACCCAGCGGTCGAGGTGCCCGACGGCGTGGGGCGCTCACTCACACTCGAGGAGGCGATTGCCTCGACCTCCGACCAAGTGGACTACTTGTGGATTCTCCACTCCGACGCCCGTCCCCGACCCGATGCACTCGCTGCCCTCGTCTCGGAGTTGGAGCGCAACGAGGCCTCCTTGGGTGGCTCGAAGCTGCTCGTGGCAGGTACCCGGGACGAGCTCGAGTCGGTTGGAAGCGCCACCGATGTCTTCGGCGAGCCCTTCTCGGGTCTGGACGAGGGCGAGATCGATCTGCAGCAGTACGACGTCGTGCGTGAGGTCGCCTTCGTGTCTTCGGTTTCGATGCTGGTACGTCGCGATCTCGCGCAAGGCCTGCAAGGGTTGGATGTGCTTCTCGAGCCGGTGGCGGCCGGTCTCGACTTCTCTCAGAGGGTGCGCCTTGCCGGCGGGCGCGTGATCACCGTTCCCTCTTCGGAGGTCTATCACCAGGGCCGTTGCCGTCAGGCGGGCCGGGGATGGCGTGAGCAGGCCGGTCGGCTCCGGGCCATGCTCAAGGCCTATCGACTCATCACCCTGGCCTGGGTGATCCCGTTTCTGCTCTTCGTGGGGCTCGTCTACTCGTTGTTCAATCTGGTCCTCCTCCGCTGGAGGCCCGCCGCCCGTCACGCTGCTTCCTGGGCATGGAACATCGCCCATTTGCCCTCGACCATCTCTGCCCGTCGCAGGTTCAACCCGGTCCGCGCATTCGGCGACGAGGAGCTCTTTCGATTTCAGGCTCGGGGGTCGGTGCGGTTGCGTGATCTCGGGGCCGAGGTCACCGACCGTTTGCTCTTCATGTTCGACGACGACAAGGCCCTGGCGCGGGGAACGCGCCGCATCTGGTCGAGCCCCGGGATCTGGGGTGCCTTGATAGCCGCCGCCCTGTTGATGGTGGCGGCGCGCTCGATCTTCTTCACCGGTGTTCCCAACATCGGCTCCAGCTTCGCCTTCGAGCCACCCTCCGTTGCCCTGTCGCGTTTCTTCGGAGGCTGGAACGACTCCGGGCTCGGCTCTCCGGACCCGGTGCACCCCTCTGCAGGGCTCACAGGGCTCATCTCGTTTCTCTGGTTTGGCGCGGAGGGCGCGGCCCGGGTGGTCATGACCATTGGCTTGGCGATCCTGGCGGTTTTGGGAATGGGTCGACTGGCAGGGCGGCTCGGTTTGAAAGGCCCAGGTCGCTACCTGTCGGGCCTGGTCCTCCTCGCTGGGCCGGGCACGGCAGCCGCCATCGGTGCCGGTTCGTGGTTGGCGCTAGGTGCGGCGTCCCTGGTCCCATGGGCAGTCCGCTCGGTGTTCGTGCACCCCTCGGACCCCGCGAGGGGGAAGCTGGCGCGTTTCGCATGGGTGATCGTTTGGTCTTTGCTCCTGGCCGCCATGTCACCTGTTTTGGTGGTGGTCCCGCTCGTGAGCGGTCTCTTGGCACGACTGCTCGGTGATGCGAGGTCTCGCGTCTGGCTGGCAATGGCGGGGCTGGGCGGCGTGGTTGTCGCCATCCCCTTCGTCCTCGGGGACCCAGGTTGGGTCCTGGAAACCGACCGTCGTCTCGGTCTCGAGGTGGCGGAGCTGTGGCCCGTGCTGATCACTGGCGCCGTCCTCCCGCTGCTGTTCGTCGCGGAGGGGATCGGTCGTTCGGCCCTGGTCGGCGCAATGTTGAGCTTGTCCAGCCTGTTGCTGGTGCGTGTCCCTGTCGGAGGGCCGGGGATCGAAGAGGCTCTACTGGTCACTGCCTCGTTCGGGACCGCGATTGTGGTGGCTGCTGCCTTGGATCATCTGTCCTTCGAGCCCCGGCGAGCTCTGGCGGCCGTGGCGGCCGTGGCGGTTCTCGTCTTGTCGGTTGGCTCCCTGGCAGGCGGCCGGCTCGGCCTTCCTCCCGGGGATCTGAACGAGCGGTTTGGCTTTGCCACGACATTGGCCGGGGAAGGAGGACCGGGCAGAATCCTCCTGCTTTCTGTTGATCGAGCGCCGATCCCCGGTGAGGCTCGCTCCGGCCCGGGTCTCTGGTATCGACTCATCGATGGGTCCGGGATGACACAGGATGAGGTATGGCTGCCCGATCCGCGACCCGGGGATGACAAGCTCGGTGAGGCGATCGAACAAATGGCTTCAGGATCCAACTTGCGTCCGGGCGAGACCTTGGCCGAGTTCTCGGTCGATTGGGTGGTGATCGACGGCCCGGAGTCCTACTTGGATGAGGTGCTCGCGGTTCAACTCGACCTGGTGCCGACTCCCCTCGATCCTGAGGCGCGAGTGTACGAGAACCCGGGTGCGCTGCCGATGGCTGCCGGTGCCGGGTCGATTTGGGCCAGGGACGGCGCCGGATTCGCCGGGGATCGGACGTCGGATCGGATCCGGCTTTCGGTCAGCGCCGACCCGGGGTGGTCTCCTGATCCCACTGCAGCGGATTGGGCTGTGTCGGTGTCGGGTGAGGAGGGGGATGCCCGCTACCAACCCGACCCGGTGTTGCTGGTGATTCCTATCGCAGCGGTGGGCCTTCTCGGTCTGGCACTTGGCGCCATCGTCGGTCGGCGGGCCCGGCGATGAAGGAACTGGCCCGGACCCTCCTGGTCGTAGCCCTTGCAGCAGGGGGCCTCGCTGTGCCGGCCCTCGATCCTCCCCAGACAGCCCCGGCCGCTGCCGTCGACACACCGGCGATGGCAGTCTGTGCAATCGAGGAGGGAAGCGGGCGATCGACAACCGTCAGTGTCGCCTCCACTGTGGACGGGCCGGGCACACTGACCGCATTCGCAGCGGGATCTGCTGTCGGCCATGTTGATTTTGAGACCGGCGAGTTCGGAGCTTCATCGATCGCCATCGCCGATGTCGCCGCCGTTGGTGTCGGGGGAGCACTCCTCGAGCTTCCGGTCAGCAGCTCGGCTGCAGCCTCGGTCGTGGCCGGTGCGGGCTCATTGTCGATCGACACCTGCCCGACTGAGTCAGGGCGTGACTTGATTCTCGGAGGGGGCTCGACGTTGAGCGATCAGCGCTTCGAGGTCCAGCTGATGAATCCCTACGCAGGCGAGGCCATCGTGACCTTCGTTGTCCAGTCCGACGCCGGTCTGGAGTCAAACTCCCTTTTGGATTCGGTGATCATCCCGGCCCGGGCCACCGTGCTGGTCGACCTCGCAGAGATCCTCCCCGGTCGGGAGTGGATGACAGTTGCGATCGAAGTGGACACAGGAGGCGTGTTGGCCGTGGGTCGTCTTGGCGTCGGCACTGACAGTGCGGTCTGGGACGCGGTGGCCCCGGCGCAGGAGTGGTTCGTGCCAGTGCCTCACGGCCTCGAGTCGAGGCAGGTCGTGATCGCCGCCCGTGATTCCGACGTCGACTATCAGGTCGACTTCTACGGCCCAGACGGCGTGGTCGAGGCCTCCGAGACAGGGGAGATAACGGCGCGAGGCCAGGCCGTCGTCGATGTCGGAGCTGTGACGCCGATCGCCTCGGCGATTCGGGTTGTCACCACCGGCCCGGTCGGGGCATTTCTCCGCATCACCAATGCCACGGCTGTCGCCTTGACCTCGGGCTCCACCATGCCGGCCTCGGGCTTGTTGTTGCCAGGCGCCGGTTCAATCCCTGGAGGATCGGGCTGGATCACCCTTCTCAACCCTGGTCTCGAGGATGTCAGCGTCGAGGTCACCACGGTGCGATCCGCCTCGGAGACCCTGGTCGTTGCGGTGCCTGCCGGTGAAGTTGTCGAGGTGGTGGTGGCTCGGGATCGCGCTCTCGGCTACACGATCAACGGCAATGGCCCGCTCGTCGCGAGCTGGTCAACGGCGATCGGGGGCTCGATTGCTGTCGGGTTGGCCGCCCCTATAGCCGATGGGTGAAGTCGGTGCTCGGGCCGCCTGGGTGTCGGGGGCGGTGGTCGCGGCGGTGGCCGTTACCCTGATACTTCGACAGAGAGCGGGGCGTCACCGCCCGGTACGAGTCCAACAGTCAAAGCTCGGGATCGGGGTCTACCTGTTCAGTTCGGCATCGTGCCCTGACTGTGAAAGCGCCCGTCGTGTTCTACGCAAGACAATCGGGCCAACCGCCTTCGTGGAGCTGAGTTGGGAATCCGAACCGGAGATATTCAGGGAACTGGGTGTGCACGCCGTGCCCGCGACTCTGATCGTCAGCGATTCGGACGGTTCCACCCTCTATCCGGGACGGCCGGACCGAGCCCTCGCAGCCTTGGGTCCTTGAATGGGGATGGGGCGACTTCTACCGTGCTGACCATGGTTCTCAGTTGTGTTCGGTGCGGCTCGCCTTCGGCGGCCCTGATGACGTTCTGGTACGACAGCGCTTCGGTCTGGCTCGACGATCTCGTCGCCGATACCGAGCCGTTCGGATACGCCCTGTGTGCCGACCACGCCGATCGCATGATCCCGCCCCAGGGCTGGACCCTCACCGACCGGCGAACCGTGACGAGGCTATTCGCCCCGTTGTCAGTTGCCTGATGGCCCTGGACCGCGATCTCCTCGACGCGGTCAGGGAATTGGATGAGCACGATTTGAGACGTCTTCTCATCTTGACCAGGGCTCAGTTGCAGAGGTCGGGTGCCCTCACCTCTGACGACCATCCTGAGGTTCGCCTTCGCAGACAATCGGTTCGATGTGGAAAACCTGGCTGCACCACATGCCCACATGGCCCTTACTGGTACGCCTACTGGACCGAGGAGGGGAGACGGCGCAGCCGTTATGTCGGGCGTCTGTTGGAGGAGGGCTCGTTGTCGTAAGTCTGGGCGGGTCGTAGCATGTGGCCACCCCAAGCAGCAACGAAATCGATATGGACTGCCCCCAGTGCTCCCAACCTGATGTGATCGAGATCGAACATCTCTTGCCCGACGGCACCGAGGTCCGCTTCTTCGCCTGTCACAACTGCGAAGAGAAGTGGTGGAACCGGGACGGAATCGATATCGATGTGGCCCAGGTCTTGGAGATCGTCCGCCAACATCGGACATGACCTTTCCCAGGAGGGTCGGCCCCGCGTTCCAATGGCCGACGTTCCTCATCATCGCCGGGATCTCGTTGGTGGTCCTCATCGTGTTGAACCCAGGCTGGATCCTGTCGGCGACCACCCCCACCGGCGGCGACATGGGGGCTCATGTCTACGGCCCCGCCTACCTCAGGGACCATTTGCTTCCTGAGGGAAGAATCCTCGGTTGGTCTAACGACTGGTTTGCGGGATTCCCCGCCTTCTATTTCTACTTCCCGCTGCCCTCCCTGGTGATCGTCCTGCTCGATGTGGTCCTGCCCTATGGAGTGGCTTTCAAAGTCGTGACCGTGATCGGGCTTCTCGGGATACCTCCTGCGGCGTATTACCTGTCGCGAGCCATGCTTCTCGGCAGACAAGTGTCGATCGTTGCGGCTGGTTCCGGGGCCGTATTCGCCTTTCTGGAGAGCTATTCGATCTACGGAGGCAACGTCGCCTCCACCCTGGCTGGTGAGTTCGCCTATTCGTGGTCGTTTGCCCTGTCCCTGCTCTATCTCGGGCTCTTGATCCGTGCGGTCAGGGAGGACAAGAAGTACATGAAATGGGCAGCCTTGGCCCTGGCGGCCACCCTTCTCTCCCACGTGCTCACCTCGATCGTGGTGGTGTTCGCCTCGCTGTTCGTCCTCCCCTGGCGTCGCGGGTTCTGGCGCACCTTGGCGATTGGGTTCTGGGGTTTCGCCATCGCCGCCTTCTGGGCAGTGCCGTTGGTCGCCCGCATCGGGCTGACCTCGGATATGGCCTGGTCCCCGCTGACTCGATGGGAGGAGGTGTTCCCGGTCGAGTTGTGGCTTCTGATCCCGGTGGCGATCCCGGGAGCAATCTGGGCCAGTCGCCACACCTCACGCTCCGGGCCGTTGATGGCAGCGACTCTGCTACCGCTGATCTACTTCCCCCTACCCACGGTTTTTCCAGACTTGTTTCCTGGGGTGTTCGGTGGTGAGCGCTGGAAGTTGTGGAACGGGCGGCTGCTTCCGTATTGGTACTTCGGTGTCGCCTTCTTCGCCGCGGTGGGGGTGGGAGCGGTTGCAGTCTGGGCTTCCCGTCGTCTTCCGTCTCGGGTCTCCGCCCATTGGGCGCGCCTGTTGGTCGCGATAGCAACCGTGGTCGCCGCCTCCTTGGTGGCCGATTCCGCCGACTTCCCGGCATGGGCCTGGATCCCGGTGGCCATGGCCGGGGCAGGGCTGGTTGTTCTCTCGTACTTCTGGTCGCCTGACCTCAGCACCCGCCAATTCTTGACCACGGCGGTCACGTCCGTGATCGTGATGGGCGCCCTGGCAGGGGTCACCTTCATCGACGGCTGGTCGAAGTGGAACTTCGAGGGCTACGAGTCGAAGCAGCCGTGGCCCGAGTACGAGGCGCTCATGGCCCAACTCGACCGGCTCCCGGACGGGCGGGTCCACTGGGAGGCGAACAACGAGGCGCTCAATCGGTATGGGACTCCGATGTCACCGATGCTGATCCCTTATTGGACCGAGGGGTCACAAAAGTCGATGGAGGGTCTCTATTTCGAGTCGTCTTTGACGACCCCGTTTCATTTCATCAACTCCTCGGAGATGTCGGAGAAGCCTTCCAACCCGATCCCAGGTCTCACCTATCACACGGGTGAGATGGAGCGGGGGATCAAGCACCTCGAGCTCTATGGCGTTTCCTATTACGTGTCGGTGACTCCGGAAGCGACCGTGAAGGCAGACGCGATGCCCGAGCTCGCCAAGATCGTCACCACCACCCCGTTCACGATCTACGCGCTGCCCGAGACCCGCCTGGTCGAGCCCGCCAGCTTCCTGCCGTCCGTCTACGAGGTGGACGACCGGGGATTGTTGGCCTTGTTGACCGGGCACGCGACTGTCACCGATGAGGAGGGCGTCACTCTCCCCAGCTTCTACGACATGTCGTTGGAGTGGTACGACGATGTCGACAACCTCGGAAGGTGGGTGGTCGCCGACGGCCCTGAGGAGTGGCCCCGGATCGAGTCCTTGGATGAGCGCCCCAACCAGCCACTTCAGGTACCCGCGGATGCCGTGTCCGAGGTGATCGTTGAAGACCACAGGATCAGCTTTCACACCACGGCCGTGGGGGTGCCCCATCTGGTCAAGGTCTCCTACTTCCCGAATTGGACCGCCGAGGGCGCCGATGGGCCTTGGCGGGCCGCACCGTCGTTGATGGTCGTAGTTCCCACCAGCGAAGAAGTCACACTCGAATTCAGGGATACCTGGGCCGAGACCGGAGGTCTGATTCTGTCGGTGGCCGGGATCGTGGTGCTCCTCGGCTTCGGCATTGCTGCGGTCAGGCGGAGGAGGATCGAGTCGAGCCCTGGTTCCGCAAGGTCCGCCTGATCCTGACGAGGCCTAACACGGTCCTGGGGACTCGTCTCACCAGCGAGGACCTGGCGGCCCGGATTTCCTCCACCACAACCGGGACTTCGACGATCCGATAACCCTCACGCTCGGCCCGTATCACCAATTCGGTGTCGTAGAGGTCCTGGCGGCTGACGACTTGATTGGCCAGATCCTCAACCAGACTGCGACGAAAGGCCTTCATCCCGTGGGTGTCGGACACCTTCGATCCGAGGATCGTCCGCAACAGGAGGTTGAACACCCACGTCGCCAACCGTCGGATCGGGGGCCGACGGTCGAGGGAACCGGGGGTTCGCTTCGAGCCGATGACCAGGTCGGCATCGAGGGTGGTCATCACCTGTCTCAGAAAGTCGGCAGAGAAGTAGTCGATGTCGAAATTGACCACCCAGTCTCCTTCTGCCTCTAGGAAACCCTGACGCATGGCTGACCCGTAGTCGGCAACCGCCAGCGAGGAGACGGTGACTGGTGCCTCACCCGCCACGACCCGGGCCACCTCGGCGGAACCGTCGCTGGATCCATTCTCGACGAGGTGGATCCGGTAAGACATGCCGAGGCCCTCCATCTCGGAGATGAGCATCGGAAGCGCCTGGGGAATGAAGTCGGCCTCGTTGTAGACGGGCACGACGATGGAAAGGGCTGGGTTCATCGGAGTCGGCGAGTGTAGGAATCGGTGACCGTTAGCCCCACCCCTACACTCGGGGTTCCCGATGGACCCCCAAATCGTCTTCAAGGCCTATGACATACGCGGCCGAACCGACAACGGCGAGTTGACACCCGAGTTGCTGCAACGGGTTGGCGGGGCGTTCGTTTCGGTGGTCGAAGCCAGACAGGTGGCGATCGGGCGAGACTGCAGGCTTTCATCACCGGCCCTCTTTGACGGCCTGGTGGCCGGGATCACTGGAGCCGGGGCCGATGTGGTCGATCTTGGTGAGGTGCCCACCGACCTCGTCTACTACTACACCGGGGCCAACGCCATGCCCGGAGCGATGATCACGGCGTCGCACAACCCTGCTGAGTACAACGGGCTCAAGTTGTGCCGCGCGATGGCGGCACCTGTGGGGGCGGACACCGGCCTGAACGAGATCAGGGATCGGGTCCTCGCTGGGCTCGAGACGCCGTCGGCGAAGACCGGGACCGTCACCACTGTCGAGGCGGTCGAGGCCTACGTCGACCACCTCCTCTCGATCGTGGAACCGTCCTCCATCGGGAGGATGCGGGTTGCCGTCGACGGGGGCAATGGAATGGCCGGTGTCACCGTTTCCCGGGTGTTCGCCAAACTCGACTGCGTGTTGGACGGCCTGTATCTGGAGCCAGATGGCACCTTCCCCAACCATCCCGCCGACCCGATTCAGCCCGAGAACCTGGCGGACCTGGTCGAGATGGTCGCCAACGGGGGACACGATCTCGGTGTCGCCTTCGATGGTGACGCCGACAGGGCCTTCTTCATCGATGATCAAGCGCAGGCGGTGAGCGGGAGCACGGTCACCGCCCTCATCGCACGATGGATGCTGAAACGTCACCCAGGATCATCGATCATCCACAACCTCATCACCTCGCGGGCAGTCCCCGAGGTAATCGCCGAGGCCGGCGGCCGGGCGATCAGAACCAGGGTGGGTCACAGCTACATCAAACAGGTCATGGCGGAGTCCGAAGCGGTCTTCGGGGGTGAGCACAGTGGTCATTACTACTTCCGTGACAACTTCAACGCCGATTCCGGGATGCTGGCGATGCTGATCCTGATGCGTGTGATGACCGAGGACGGGCGGCCATTGTCGGGGCTGCGGCGTGACGTGGAGCGGTATGCCGCCTCGGGTGAGATCAACCTCGAGGTGCGTGACCCGCTGGCGTCGATCGAGGTGGCGGCTAGGGCCTACAGCACCTCCGAGCAGGATCGGCTCGACGGGTTGAGCGTGGACCTGGGGTGGGCGTGGTTCAATTTGCGGGCGTCGAACACCGAGCCTTTGCTCCGGTTGAATGTCGAGGCGCCCGATCCTGATTCGGTGGACAGACTCGTGACGGAGATCGCCAAGCTTCTCGAGGAGTGACATGAGCTTGATTGACCCGGCCCTCGCCGAGATTCTGGTGTGCCCGGTGGACCACGCCGACCTGGAACAGGACGAGGCCACGTCTCGCCTGGTTTGCACCGAATGTGGGCGTCGATATCCGGTGCGCGACGGCATCCCCGTCATGCTCATCGAGGAGGCCGAAGGTGGCCCCGATGAGTGACATGCTGAGTCAGATCCGCACCCTTGGGAGCCAGTTGAGGTGGGCTGCTGATGTCGAGTTGCCCCCGATCCCGCCGGCAACGGACGTCTTGATCGCGGGGATGGGTGGCTCCGGCATTGCGGGCGACTTCGTCGCCGCCCTGGCGTCTGCCGGACGAGGGCGGGTTGCGGTGCAGAAAGGGTACGGGCCGCTTCCCGGTTGGGCGCTCGACCGCAAGCCGCTGCTGATTGCCATCTCCTTCTCGGGCAACACGGAGGAGACTCTCGACATCGTGGCCGCGGCGTCCCGCACCGATCTCCAGATCGTCACCCTCACTACCGGGGGGGAACTGGCTCGGATCACTGATGAGAATGGCTGGCCGACTATCGCCGTCCCTGGCGGAATCCAGCCGCGGGCGGCAGTCGGCTATCTCTTCGGAGCAGTCGCTCGTGTCGTCGCTGCCGCCGGGCTGATCCCCGATCAGGTCCCTGCCCTGATGGAGGCCGCGGCTGCTGCGGACCGGGCGACGAGCGAGGGAAGCCCGAGTTGGCTGTCAGCCGCCGACATTGCCCAGGGGCTCGCCGGGCGAATCCCGATCATCTATGGCGGCGGCCCTGTCAGTGGAGCGGTCGCCCAGCGCTGGAAGACGCAGGTCAATGAGAATGCCAAGACGCCATCATGGTGGTCGGTGCTGCCCGAGCTCGATCACAACGAGCTGGTGGGGTGGGAGGCCATGCCCCTGCTCACCAACCGATATCTCGGGGTTGTGGCGCTCACCGATGAAACCGATCATCCGAGGGTGAAGGACCGGCTGGCCCATTCCCGGGCGCTCACGAACAACGCGGTCCCTTGGGTTGCCGAGGTGGCGGCGGAAGGTGACGCTCCTCTCGCCCGGTTGGTGTCATTGGTGGTGGTGGGCGATCTGGTCTCCCTGATGTTGGCCGAGAATGCAGGTGTGGACCCGGTTCCGGTGGACACGATCGAGAAACTGAAGAAACTCCTGACCGAGGTATGAAATGAACTATGACATCGCCAATCCCGACCTGGCCGAGCACGGCGCCAGGCGCATCGCATGGGCGGGCCGGCGCATGCCGGTGCTGGCGACCATCCGTGAGAGGTTTCTCAAGGAGACACCGCTGAAGGGCCATGTCGTGGCTGCCTGTCTTCATGTGACGGCGGAGACGGCGAACCTGATGCTGGCGTTGCGGGATGGCGGCGCCGAGCCGATTCTCTGTGCCTCGAACCCGTTGTCGACCCAGGACGACGTGGCCGCGGCGCTGGTGGCCGACGGCATCGCGGTGTTTGCGATACGAGGTGAGGACTCCGACACGTATTACAAGCACATCAATGCGGTTCTCGACCATGCTCCGGCCGTCACCATGGACGACGGGGCCGACCTCGCCACGATCCTGCACACCGACCGCAGGGACATCCAGGTGATCGGCTCTACTGAGGAGACCACGACAGGGGTGATCCGGCTCCGGGCCATGGCCGCCGACGGGACGCTTCGAGTTCCGGTGGTCGCGGTCAACGAGTCAGCGACCAAGCACCTTTTCGACAATCACTACGGGACGGGCCAGTCCGCCCTGGACGGCATCCTGCGCGCCACCAACGTCCTGCTTGCGGGCTCCACCATCGTCGTGGTCGGCTACGGCGACTGCGGTCGTGGCGTTGCCGATCGTGCCGACGGGATGGGGGCAAAGGTGGTCGTCGTCGAGGTCGACCCGGTGCGGGCCCTGACAGCCTCCATGGATGGTTATCGGGTCATGACCTCGGACGACGCCGCCCGGGAGGGTGACATCTTCATCACCGTCACCGGCAACAAGCACGTGATTCGTCGTCATCATTTCGAGCTGATGAAAGATGGGGCGATCCTGGCCAACGCCGGCCATTTCGATATCGAGATCGAGCTTGACGCACTTGCCCAGATGTCCGTGGCCCGGCGTGAGATCCGCACCAACCTCGAGGAGTTCGAGTTGGCCGATGGGCGACGCTTGCTTGTGGCGGCAGAAGGGCGGCTGGTCAACCTGGGCGCGGCGGAGGGTCATCCCGCCGACGTCATGGACATGAGCTTCGCCAATCAGGCCCTGGCAGCCGAGTTCCTGATTCTGAATCAGGACACTCTCGAACCGGGGATCCACACCCTGCCCCCCGAAATCGACAAGGAAATAGCCCGGATCAAGCTGGAGCATCTCGGCGGTGGGCTGGAGATCCTGACCGACGAACAGGTCTCCTATCTCACCGGTTGGCGGGAAGGGACCTAAGTACTGGATACTGGGTACTTGGACATCTGGACTCAGTAGTCAGTACCAAGTACCTGGTACGCATGTAGCCCAACCCTTAGGTTGGGCTACATGCTTTGCCAGGCCTGTTTTCGACCGGCTCGAGCCTTGCTCTGTGAGACCTGCCGACACCTGATGCGCCCGGCGCCCGACCGGATCTTGGGCGGGGGTGTGCGTCTGGTGGCCGCGTTCGAGCACTCCGGGCCGGCCCGTGCCCTGGTGCACCACCTCAAATACCGGGGGTTGACCGCCTACGCGGACCTGGTGGCACTGGTGCTTTCCCCGTCGCTTCCTGCACTGCCCATTGTCCCGGTGCCACGGGTCTGGACCCGACAGCTTCGGTATGGCCTCGACCCTGCCGTTGTCCTGGCCGAACGTTTGGGGAGATTGAAAGGGGTTCCGGTTATCAAATCGCTCGTCGCGCCGATACATACCCGAAGACGTGCAGGAGGCGACCACTCGAGACCAATTGAATCGTTCCGGATATCCAGGATGCCCGGGACCGGTTTCATGTTGGTCGACGACGTGGTCACCACCGGGAGGACTCTCGAGGCGGCGATCGATACGCTCGGCCCCGAGAAGGTGGCTCTGGCGGTGTCCGCCAACGCCGCCCCGGTGTCTAGTCTCCTGGGCCCCGGGCCCCATCACGTCTGAAACGTTGCCAATAGCCAGGATCGGTATCACCAAGACATGTCATCTGTAGTCATAGTCGACGACGCCGAGTTGTTCCGCGAGGCCTTGCGGGCTGCCTTTGCCCAAGAGGGCTTCGAGGTCAAGGCGGTCGCAGGCGACGCCATGCGGGGTATAGACATAACCAGGGAGCATCAGCCTGACCTGGTGATGCTCGATCTTCTCATGCCCGGGATGTCGGGTCTCGAAGTCGTCGGAACCATCATCAAGGCGAGCCCGAGAACCAAGGTCGTTCTCCTCACATCCAGTGAGTCGGCCGAAGACCTGCTGGCGGCGGTCAAGGCCGGAGCGTCGGGTTATCTGACCAAAGACACTCCACTGCCACGGCTGGTCGCTGCCATGCACGAAGTGATCGACGGCGGTGCAGCAGTCTCACCAGCGATGGGGGGCAAGCTCTTCACGGCATTGCGGGCCCTGCTTCGTCACAGTGGGACGCTGAGTGCGCGTGTCCCCGAGCTCACCGGCAGGGAGTTGGAGATTCTGGGGCTGGTCGGGAGCGGCAAGACCTCGAGGGAGATCGCCGAAGAGCTCTTCATCTCGGAGAACACCGTTCGCAACCATGTGCGAAATGTCCTCGACAAGCTCGGTCTACGGTCTCGCTTCGAGGCGGTCACCTGGGCCCAGCGCGAAGGGCTGATCGAGGTCCGTTGACCTGAGCCGCTGAAGTGGGTCAAATCACACCCACTTGTAACATGGGGACCCAATGCCAATCCTCTCCAAGGTTCTTCGCGCCGGGGAAGGCAAGACGCTGAGGGAGTTCCAGGGGATCACCACAGCTGTGAACCACCTGGAGCCCGTTTTCGAAGCCCTCTCAGACGAAGAGCTCAAATCAAAGGCAACTGAATTCAAGAAGCGCCTCGAAGCGGGAGAATCGCTCGAAGTCATCCAGCCCGAGGCCTTTGCCGTCGTGCGCGAGGCCGCCAAGCGGGTCCTCGGCCAGCGTCACTACGACGTGCAGGTGGTCGGAGCCGCCGCCCTCCACAAGGGGATGGTTGCCGAGATGAAGACCGGGGAAGGCAAGACCCTGGTCTCCACCATGCCTGCCTATCTCAACGCGCTGACCGGCAAGGGCGTGCACATGGTGACCGTCAACGATTACCTGGCCTCTCGTGATGCAGATTGGATGGGGGCCGTCCATCGCTTCCTGGGAGTGTCAGTGGGTCTGATCCAGACCTCGATGACCCCTACCGAGCGTCAGCCGGCCTATGCCTCCGACATCACGTACGGGACCAACAACGAGCTCGGCTTCGACTATCTGCGAGACAACATGGCGATGAGGGCTGTCGACCGCGTACAGCGAGGTCACCCCTACGCCATCGTCGACGAGGTCGACTCGATCCTGATCGACGAAGCTCGGACACCTCTCATCATCTCCGGGCGCGTCTCAGACAGCGCAAGGTGGTATCGCGATTTCGCCAAGATCGTCAACCGACTCCAGAAGGACCGGGACTATCAGGTGGACGAGCGCAAGCGCCAGGTACTGACAACTGAAGACGGTGTCACCCAGGTTGAGCAGATCCTCGGTATCGAAAACCTCTTCGATCATGCCGCAGTCGACTTCGTCCATCATCTGGAAGCCGCCCTCAAGGCCAAAGAGCTGTATCTACATGATGTCGACTACCTGATCGACCACGGTGAGGTCAAGATCGTCGATGAGTTCACCGGCCGGGTTCTCGAGGGACGTCGCTATTCCGAAGGTCTCCATCAGGCAATCGAGGCCAAGGAGGGTGTAGCGATCAAGGAGGAGAATCAGACCCTCGCCACCATCACTCTTCAGAATTACTTCCGGCTCTACGAGAAGCTGGCTGGCATGACCGGAACCGCGGAAACCGAGGCAGCCGAGCTGGCCCAAATCTATGGGCTCGAGGTCCTTGCCATCCCCACCAACGCCCCGGTGGATCGCGACGATCAGGGGGATCTCGTCTACAAGGGCGAAGACGGCAAATTCGACGCGGTTGTGGCCGACGTCGCGGCGCGCAACGAACTCGGTCAGCCAATCCTCCTCGGCACCGTCTCCATCGAGAAGTCAGAGAAACTGTCCCGGCTCCTCGAACGGAGGGGGATCAAACACGAGGTCCTCAACGCCAAGCAACACGCCAGGGAGGCGGACATCATCGCCCAAGCGGGACGTCCCGCCGCGGTGACGGTCGCCACCAACATGGCAGGCCGCGGTGTCGACATCATGCTCGGGGGGAACCCCGATGGCATGGCTCGCACCGAGTTGAAGAGACGCGGGGTGACCCCGGACGATCCGTCCTACGAGGACCTCGAGAAGAAGCTGGCCGACGAGTTCGATCTTCAAATCGTCCCCGACAAGGTGAAGGTGATCGAGGCCGGCGGGTTGTACGTGGTTGGCACCGAGCGCCACGAGTCGCGCCGAATCGACAATCAGTTGCGTGGCCGATCCGGGCGCCAGGGAGATCCTGGTGAGTCCCGGTTCTACCTATCCCTCGAGGACGAGCTGATGCGCCGGTTCCAGGGGGAATGGGTCACCAGTGTCATGGATCGCCTGAAGCTCCCCGAGGATCAGCCGATCGAGGCGAAGATGGTGAGCAAGGCCATTGAGCGGGCACAGCGCCAAGTCGAGTCGCAGAACTTCGAGATTCGCAAGAACGTCCTCAAGTACGACGAGGTGATGAACCGCCAGCGTGAGGTCGTCTACGACTGGAGACGGTCGATTCTCGAGGGAACGGCCGGAGACGCTCTGATCGGGGACTGGATCGAGACCGTTGTCAGCGAGACCGTGGAGACGGCCTTCAGCCCTGAGATTCCTCGCAACGAGTGGGATTGGGAATCCTTGCGGTTGGAGCTCGGCCAGTACTACCCGACCTCGATCGATAGGGCCAACTTCGAGGAGTCTCCGAGTGTCGAGGATGTGGTCGAGTACGCAGTCGAGGAAGGAGCAACGGCCTACGAGAAGAGGGAGGAAGACCTCGGCGCCGAGATCCTGCGCCAGGTGGAGCGCTCGGTGATGCTTTCGGTGATCGACAACAAGTGGCGAGAGCACCTATCCGAGATGGACTACCTGCGAGCCGGGATCGGGCTGCGAGCGATGGGCCAGCGCGATCCGCTCTCCGAGTACCAACGTGAGGCATACGACATGTTCACCGAGATGGTGGACTCGGTGAAACGTGATGCGGTCAAATACCTGTTCCACGTCGAGCTGTCCAAACCCAAGACAGAACCGCAACGAGTGGCTCCATTGAGCACGGGCGGGCCGGTGAAGCAGGCCACCTCGGACAAGGTGGGGCGGAATGACCCTTGCCCGTGTGGCTCGGGCAAGAAGTACAAGAGGTGTCACGGCGCCGCGTAGCGGCACCGTGACGTACTTGGTACTGAGTATGGGTACTTCGATGAGCACTGAATTCTCCGATCCAAAAGAGGTCGTTGCCGATCTGCGTCAGCGATTGGTCGAAGCGCGCGGGTTTCTCGACATGGACGCCAAAGAGAAGGAGCTCAGTGAGCTTCGGGAGCAGGCGTCGTCCCCCGACCTGTGGGACGACCCCGATCGGGCGCGGATGGTCAGCCGGCGTCTGGCCAGGTACGAGACTCTGTTCGACCTCATCGGAGGTCTTTCGGCCAAGCTCGACGATGCGGAGGTGTTGCTCGAGATGGCTCACGAGGCCGCCGATCAGGCATCTCGCGCCGAGGCGATTGGCGAGCTCTCACAGGTGTCAGTGGACCTGGACAAGCTCGAGCTCGAGTCGTTGTTCTTCGATGAGTACGACGACGAGGACGCCATCCTCAGCGTTCACGCCGGTGCCGGAGGGGTCGACGCCCAGGACTGGGCGGACATGCTGGCCCGGATGTACCAGCGATTCCTGACCGACTCAGGCTTCTCGGTGACGGTTGAGGAGGTGACCGAGGGCGAGGAAGCGGGGATCAAGTCCGCCACGTTCACGGTCAAGGGAGACCGCGCCTACGGAACGCTCGAAAGTGAGCGTGGGGTGCATCGTCTGGTTCGGATCAGCCCTTTCGACGCCAACGCTCGCCGTCAGACATCATTTGCCGGGGTGGACGTGGTTCCCGACCTCGGAGATCAGGCCAAAGTCGAGGTGGACGAAGACGACATTCGCATCGACACCTATCGGTCCCAGGGAGCCGGTGGCCAACACGTGAACACGACCGACTCGGCGGTGCGGATCACCCACATCCCGACCGGGATCGTTGTGCAGTGCCAGAACGAGAGGTCCCAGCTCCAGAACAAGGCAAGGGCGATGGCCATGCTGCAATCGAAGTTGGCGCAGCGGGCGCGTCAGGAGCGAATCGACCATCTCAACGAGATCCGCGGCCACAAGGGAGAGGCAGCCTGGGGCCGCCAAATCCGCAGCTATGTCATGCAGCCCTATCAGATGGTGAAGGACCTCCGTACCGACGAAGAGGTGGGGAACATCCAGGGCGTTCTGGACGGTGAACTGTTGCCTTTCATCGAGGCGTACCTCCGCTGGCGCAGGGCCAATCACGAGGTGTCATCTGATTCCGCCTAATCGAGCCCGTCGCGTTACCGTCTTCGGTTCCGCGGCTGGAGCCAGAAGGCTGCGAGACTTTCCCTGATCTTATGATCCGACTCGAAAACGTCACCAAGGTCTATGAGGGCGGCACCATCGCCGCCCACGACGTCTCCTTCGAGATGCAAAAGGGTGAGTTCACCTTTCTCGTCGGGCCTTCCGGCTCGGGCAAATCGACTCTGATCCGTCTCATGCTGCGTGACGAACCGGTCACCCGGGGCAAGATCTGGGTGGCGGGCAAGGACATCACCACGCTCCCCAAGTGGAAGATCCCTTTCCTGCGACGCTCGGTGGGCACGGTCTTCCAGGACTACAAGCTTCTCCCCACCAAGACGGTGGGGGAGAACGTTGCATTCGCCCTGGAGGTACTCGGGCGGCCGCGCTCGGTGATCGCGCCCCAGGTGGAGCAGGTCCTCGACCTGGTGGGGCTTTCCGACAAGATCGCCCGTTACCCCAAGCAACTCTCCGGTGGGGAGCAACAACGGGTCTCGGTTGCCAGGGCTTTCGTGAACCGACCCCCGATAATGCTCTGCGATGAGCCAACGGGAAACCTCGACCCCAAGACCTCGGTGGGCATCATGAAGCTCCTCGACCGAATAAACCGGACCGGGACCACCATCGTCATGGCCACCCACGACCATGCGATCGTCGACGCCATGCAGCGTCGGGTCGTCGCCCTTGATAGCGGTCGCGTCATGCGTGACGAAGAGGCTGGCCGATACGAGCGGGTGCCGGAGTGAATCGTCTCTTCTTCCTGGTCCGGGAGGCGCTGGTCAACCTGCGACGGAACCTCCTGGTGGTCGCCGGTGCCGTCCTCGCAGTCTTCATCTCACTGACCCTGGCCTTCGGGGCCCTGGTGGTCAACGAGGTGCTACGACTCAACACCCTCGCCTGGCAGGAGGGGGTTCATGTCATCGCCTTCCTCAACGACGCCGGGGTGAATGGCGTGCCCACCGATGCCCATGAGCAGCTGCTGGCAGAAGTACAGACCTGGGAAGAGGTCAAGAATGCCGCCCCCGTTGACAAGGCAGGTGCCTGGGCGGAGTTTCAGGAAATGTTTGCTGATCAGCCGGAGCTGCTCGAGATCGACCCCACCAGTCTCCCCGCTTCGATCCGCATCGAACTCGTCGACATCGACCTCCACGAGTCGGTGGCCTTCAAGCTTCAACAACAACAACAGGTGGTTCGCCGGGTGATCACCGCGACCGACTCGATCGAGCAGCTGCAGAATCTGTCCGGAGTGCTCAATGTGCTCGGCATCGGTCTGGCCGTCGTCCTCGGTCTCTCTGCGGTAGTCCTGATCGCCAACACCATCAGGTTGGCCATATACGCCCGTCGCGACGAGGTCGAGATCATGAAGCTGGTGGGCGCCTCCAACTGGTATATCCGGGTTCCCTTCTTGTTGGAGGGGATGATCGAAGGGTTGCTCGGCGCCGCAGCCGCTGTCTTCCTCGTCTGGCTCGGATCGAGCCGGCTCGCCGACGCCCTTACCAGTTTCGCCCTTTTCCATTTCGATGTCGGCACAGATTTCTTCCTCCGCTGGGGTCTTCTGTTCCTCTTGTTCGGCGTCCTCGCCGGGGTCGTCGGGTCCATGCTCGGCCTCAGCCGCCACCTCCGGGAGTCGGAGGGTGTCGGCTCTGCCGTGCCAACGGGGACGTTGGAGAGGGTCTGATTGAGCCGCTCGGACCCGTCCGGGCGGATCAAGGTGGTCGCCACCAACCGTCGCGCCCGGCACAATTACAGCGTGGTCGAGACCTTCGAGGCGGGCATGGTCCTGCTCGGATCCGAGGTCAAGTCGCTGCGTGAGGGTCGGATGGATCTCAAGGATTCCTACGGCCTGGTTCGTGGGGGTGAGATGTTCCTGGTTGGCTCGCACATCGGTCCCTACGAGTTCGCTCGCGAAGGCGGGCACGAGCCGGAGCGGGATCGCAAGCTCTTGTTGCACCGCCGCGAGATCGACCGTATCGCCGGACAGGTGGCGGAGAAAGGCCTGACCCTGGTGCCGCTCCAGGTCTACTTCAAAGAGGGCAAGGTCAAGGTCGAGGTCGGTCTCGCCAAGGGCAAGACTTCGTATGACAAGCGCCAGACTCTGCGCGACCGCGACCACGAGCGGGAGATGGAACGTGCCGTGGCCAGAGCCCGCAAGCCGCGTTCCGCGCTCGGATAGCGCCGGATACGGCGCTGCGTACCTGAGGTACGCAGCGCCACATATGGCGCCATGCGGCCAGAGAAACCGGGACGAGTCAGGCCCGGTAACGGGTTAACATCTGTATGGATGCCCTCTTGGGGGTGAAACGGTTTCGACGTCGAGTGTTGATGCGTTGGAAGCGAGCCGGGGTCTCCGGGGCCCCGTCAACAAACCGGAAAAACCAATAAGTGCCGAAGATAACTTCGCACTGGCTGCCTAATTAAGTAGCCCGTCCGCCCGGCCGGCTCCCGCACGGCAGGGATCGGGCGTCGCATTGCGGGACGCTCCCCACGGGGTTTCGGGACCGTAGGGCTAAGACAATTCCGGATAGGCACGGGAAAACTCGTCGTCAGAGTTCCCGCCGCCGAAAGCTCGCTGACGACTGCGCTCGGAGATGCCAACGCTGAGGGCTCGACGGACCGGGGTTCGACTCCCCGCACCTCCACAATTCGCAAGCGGGAGACTCCCGCACGGC
>JBBDQO010000032.1:40989-47726 GCA_040905925.1 Acidimicrobiia bacterium
GCCGATCCGATAGGGTCGGGGCAACGGCCTCCGAGACGAGGTGAGGACATGGCCGAAAAGACGCAATTGATGGTTTGGATCGACCAGGACCTCTGCACCGGCGACGGTATTTGTGAGGAGATCACTCCCGACGTCTTCGTGGGCAGGGACGACGGCCTGTGGGTGGTCAAGGAGGAGGCCAAGCATTTCGGGCGGACCCTCGTCTTCGACGGCGCGGAGGGTGAAGGACACGGCCCGGAGGGCTCTCGTGGCCTCGCCCGGATCCCCGACGCACTCATCGCTGATGCAATCGAGTCTGCGGAGGAATGCCCGGGGGAATGCATCATGATCGAGCCCTATCGGGAGGATGCGGTTCTCGGATAGAAGGAGCATGGAATGGCACACCAGGACCTGCGACCAATCGAGAGGGTCATTGTCCGGCTGAGCGCGTCCGGTTTGGAGATACCCGAGATATCGCGACGTGTTGGCAAGAAGCCGGGCACTGTGATCAGGATCCTGCGAATGATCGATCTGAGAGTTGGGTCGCCGGTGAGTCAACGGGTTGGCGACGGCATGCTTCGACCTCTGGAGCGAGTGGTGATCAAGTTGCGCGCCCGCGGCGAGAGTTACGGAGAGATCGGGAACCGCCTGGGGCGAAGCGGAGCCCATGTTCGGCGGATCGAGGGTTACGCCCAGCTCAAGCTGGAGGGCTGAGCCAGAGACTGCGGTGAACCGGCGGGTACCATCCCCCGGCGTGAGCAACCTGCCCTCCCGGGTATCGATCACGGAGTCGTCTTCCCGTGACGGGTTGCAGTCGCTCGGGGTGATGATCCCGACGCAATCCAAGATCGACCTGATCGAGGCCCTCGGCGACACCGGTTTGCGCTCATTCGATGCGGTGTCGTTCGTCAGCCCCAAAGCCGTGCCCCAGATGGCCGATGGCATGGAAGTTCTGGCCGGCCTCAAGGCACGCGACGACCTCGAGTTGTGGGGTTTGGTCCCCAACGTGAAGGGTCTGGAGGCGGCGCTCGGGGCCGGTCTGACCAGAATCGGGCTCCTGACCGCAGCCTCCGACACCTTCAACCAACGCAACATCAACGCAACAGTGGACGAGTCGATGCATCGAATCAGACGGATCCTCAGCGAAGCGCCCGGCGGAATCAGCTTCCGCGGCTACGTGTCCACGGCCACCCATTGCCCCTTCGAGGGTGAGCAGGACCCCGATTGGGTGGCCCATCTTGCCGAGACCCTCCTGGAGTGGGGGGTGGATCATGTGTTCTTGGGCGAGACCCTTGGCAAGGCCACGCCGGCGCACATTGATCGGCTTCTCGACGAGGTGCTCGGTCGAGTGGCGGTGGACCGGGTGGGTGTTCATTTCCACGACACCTATGGGCAAGCGATAGCCAACACGGCGGTGGCGTTGGAGCGGGGGATCGACAAGATGGACTCTTCGGCCGGCGGCCTCGGGGGATGCCCCTACGCCCCGGGCGCAACCGGGAATGTCGCCACCGAAGACGTTCTCTGGCTGCTCGACGGTCTGGGGATCGGTCATGACATCGACATGGTCGGGGTCGCCCGCGTGGCCGAGGTCTTCTGCAATGCCCACGGTCTCACCTACAACAGCAAGGCCGGGCGCGCCCTTCTGACGACTGAGAGAGCCGAGTGAGATCGATCTACATGACTGAGGATCTGGAGGCTGTCAGGTCTCAGACCCGTACCTATGTCGAGCGTGAAATCGTCCCCAATGCGTCGGATTGGGAAATGGAGGGTGTTCCCAGAGAGGTCCTGGACGACATGGGGAAGCTGGGTTTCTTTGGGCTGCGTATTCCCGAGGAGCACGGAGGAATCGGGTTGGGTGCGCTGGCTTCGGTGGTGTTCGCCGAGGAATTGGGCCGGTCCACCTACGGAGGGTTCACCATCACCGTGCTGGTTCACACCGACCTGGCGGTCCCCTACGTGCTCAATTTCGGTCGGCCCGAGCAGAAGGCGCATTGGCTGCCCAAGTTCGCCAGCGGTGAGTTGATAACGGCGATAGCGATCTCCGAGCCCGATGCCGGATCGGACGTGGCCGCGATTCGAACCACGGCACGGCGGGAGGGTGATGGCTTTGTCATCAATGGGACCAAGATGTTCATCACCAACGGCACCATCGCAGATCTGGTTCTCGTGGCAGCCAAGACCGACCTCGGAGTCAAGGGGTCGCGCGGGGTCTCGATTCTCGCCGTGGAGAAGGGCGCGGACGGGTTCACCACCGGACGCACCCTGGAGAAGATGGGTTGGCATTCATCCGACACCGCCGAGCTGATTTTCGAGGACGTCTGGGTCGATGAAGACAATCTGATCGGTGAGGAGAATCAGGGCTTCTACTACATCATGTCCAACTTCCAGAACGAGCGTCTCGCCATAATGGGCCAGGCTTTGGGGGAGTCGCAGCGGGCGCTGGAGTTGACGGTCGATCACGTCAAGCAGCGTCAGGCGTTCGGATCTTCACTTTGGGAGAAGCAGGCGATTCGGCAGAGGATTGCGATGCGACAGGCCGAGATCGACGCCGGCCGTGAGCTCACCTATCGGGCCGCATGGCTGGCCGATCAGGGAGAAGAAGCGGTTCGTGAGATCTCGGAAGTAAAGGCCTATGTGGGTGAGCTGGCCAATCGCGTCCTCTACGACTGCGTCCAGTTTCATGGCGGGATGGGTTTCATCGCCGAAACCGCGGTCGAGCGTCTCTACCGCGACGTCCGGATCGCTTCGATCGGCGGTGGCGCCACCGAGGTCATGTTGGAGGAAGTGGCGAAGCGGCTCTGAGCCTCAGGCCAGAGGCCTCGAGCCCCAGGCCGCAGGCTCCAGGCCCACCCACACCGGCGAGGCTATCGTCGGAAGCGTGACTGACGACCGGATCGCCCGTCTTCGGAGGGAGTACGAGGCTCAGGGGCTGGTCGAGGGAGAGATGGCAGCCGATCCCTACACCCAGTTCGACGAGTGGTTCTCTGCTGTCGTCTCCGCCGGCATCGATGAGCCGAACGCCTTCGTACTCTCCACCGCGGCAGCCGATGGGCGACCATCCGGCCGCGCCGTGCTGATGAAAGGCTTCAACGACAGGGGAGTGGTGTTCTACACCGGCCTCGGCTCGCGAAAGAGCGTCGAGATCGAGGCCAACCCGTGGGCAGCCGCGACATTCGTGTGGACGCCACTGCACAGGCAGGTCCGATTCGAGGGACCGGTCACCGCAGTGGAGGGCGATCTGGCCGACGCCTATTTTGCGACTCGACCGAGAGGGTCGCAGATCGCCGCCCACGCGTCGCAACAGAGCACACCAATCGACTCCCGTGAAGAGCTGAACCGGCGATTCGCCACCCTCGACGCCGAGTTCGGCGAAGGGGAGGTGCCGAGACCTGAATCCTGGGGTGGTTGGCGGGTGTCACCCGACAGCGTGGAGTTCTGGCAGGGACAGCCAAATCGGTTCCACGACCGGGTTCGATATTCGAGGGTCGGAGCCGATTGGGTGAAACAAAGGCTGGCGCCGTGAGGGTGCATGTGATGGGATCCTCGGGCACTTTCCCGGTCCCGGGACGGCCCGCCTCCGGCTACCTCATTTCACAGGAGGGGACCCGGGTCTGGTGCGATGCCGGTCCCGACACCTTCACCGCGTTGCCGATGGAGCCCGATCTGATCGACGCCATCGTCATCTCCCATCAGCACCCTGATCACTGCTCGGACCTGATGACCGCATTTCACTCGTGGACCTATCGACCCGAGCCGCGAACCGGGGTCCCGTTGTATGCACCGCAGTCGGTGTGGGACCGCCTTTCGTCGTTTCTCGACCAAGGCCAGGGCTCGCATTTGCACCGGTGTTACGACTTTCACCCTGTTTGGACCGGGGACACGGTCGAGATCGGCAGCCTCAGCGTGAGCTTCGTCGAGATGGACCACTCGGTGCCGACAGTGGGCTCGAGATGGGAAGCCAACAACCGGACCCTGTTCTTCACGGGTGACACCGGCCCGAGGGGTGGGTGGAGGGAACAGGCGAGAGACGTAGACGTTCTGCTCAGCGAGGCCGCATATCAAGGGGAGCCGGGTGCTGCCGACTACCCCCACCACCTGACAGCAGGGGAAGCGGGGCGGATCGCGCGTGAGGTCGGCGCGAAGCGATTGGTCCTGACCCACATCCCGCCCTATCTGGACATCGCCACGTCGGTGCACGAAGCGGAGCTCACCTTCGACCGGCCGGTTGCGGTGGCGACACCGGGGGCCCAGTTCGATGTCTAGCTTCGGGCCCCGATGACCGAGCGCGCACCAGATGAGCTGCGCCCGGTGTCCATGGAGTTGGGGTTCACCGAAGCGACCCCAGGATCGGTGCTCATCTCATTTGGGCGGACCAAGGTCTTGTGCACGGCCTCGGTCGAGGCCGAGGTGCCAAGGTGGATGAAGGACACCGGCAAGGGCTGGGTGACCGCCGAGTACGCGATGCTCCCCGGAGCATCATCGGAGCGGGTGCGCCGCGACCACGTTTCTGGGGGGCGTGCCCAAGAGATCTCGCGTCTGATTGGGCGATCGTTGCGTGCTGCGGTCGATTCGAGGATCTTGGGTGAGGCCATGGCCAGAGTCGACTGTGATGTCATCGAAGCCGATGGTGGGACACGGACCGCTGCGATCACCGGCGCTTGGGTGGCGTTGCATCAGGCGTTCGAGGATGGATTGGAACGGGGGGTCATCGCCCGAAATCCGATCATCGACGAGGTCGCCGCGATTTCGGTGGGGATCGTGGACGGGATTTCGAGGCTCGATCTCGACTACGAGAGTGATGCCGCGGCTGAGGTGGACATGAATGTGGTGATGTCGGGACGGGGTCTCCTGGTGGAGGTGCAGGGGACGGCGGAACGTAACCCCTTCACCCGTTCTGATCTCGACAGCCTGCTCGATCTGGCCACGAAGGGGATCTCTGAGCTGCATGCTCTTCAGCGGGAGGCGGTCGCAGGGTGATCCCGAGGCTGGTCGTCGCCTCCAAGAATCCGGACAAGATCACAGAGATCGAAGACGTCCTCGAGTCACTCGGAGTCACACGGGAGATCGTTCGCGGATTGGATTGGCCCGACGTCGAGGAGAGCGGGGCCACCCTGGAGGACAATGCCCTCCTCAAGGCGCGAGTAGTAGCGCGAGCTGTGGGGTTGCCGGCAGTAGCCGACGATACCGGGCTGGAGGTCGCGGCGCTGGGGGGTCGTCCCGGGGTGAACACGGCTCGCTTCGCTGGGCTGAGGGCGAGTTACGCCGAGAACGTTGTCCTCCTGCTGGGTGAGATGGAGGGGATGGCCGACGCCGGGCCAGCTTCCGGACTGTGGTTGCGCTTGTTTTCCCCGACGGGGTCGAGGTTGTGGCCGAGGGCGCGGTAGAAGGAGTGATCACCTTTGAGCGGCGTGGACACGGTGGCTTCGGATACGACCCGGTGTTCGAGGTAGAGGGCCGCACCCTCGCCGAGATGTCCCTTGAAGAGAAGAACCAGCTTTCGCATCGGGCCCGTGCCCTGCGGGCGCTGGCCACGGCGCTCGGGCTGTGAGCCGGCTCCCCAAGGTCGTGATCATCGGGGCCGGATTCGCCGGTCTCAACGCAGTCAAGGCCTTGAAGGGAGTGCCGGTAGAGGTCACGATCATCGACCGTAGGAACTTCCACCTGTTTCAACCGCTGCTGTACCAGGTGGCGGCGGCGGCGCTGAACCCGAGTGATATCGCCTACCCGATCCGGTCGATCTTCCGGCGCCAAGCGAACATCACGGGGATCCTGCTGGCCGAGGTGACCGGGATCGACCTCGATCGACGAGTGGTCAGGCTCGATGATGGCTCCGAGGTTGCCTATGAGTACCTGATCGTCGCCGCCGGCGCCACCCACTCTTACTTCGGCAAGGACGAGTGGGCTGAGGTGGCCCCGGGCTTGAAGACGATCGAGGACGCCTTGCACATCCGGGGTCGGATCCTGGCGGCCTTCGAAGCCGCGGAGCGGGACCCGGCGTCAGCCGAGCGGCTGCTGACCTTCGTAGTGGTGGGAGGCGGCCCTACCGGGGTCGAGCTCGCCGGGGCCCTGATCGAGATCGCGGTCCACTCCATGGAGCGTGAGTTCCATGCCATCGACCCCGGGTCGGCGCGGGTGATTCTGGTGGAGGGAACCGATCGGGTGCTACCGGTCTATCCCGAGCGTCTATCCGCCAGCGCTCGTCGTCAGTTGGAGAGTCTCGGTGTCGAGGTTCGCACCGGCGCTCTGGTGGAAGCTGTGGACGATTCGGGAGTGACCCTGGTTGGCGGAGAGCGGATCGAAGCGGCAAACGTCGTCTGGGCGGCCGGGGTGAGGGCGTCGGCTCTGGGAAGCAGGCTGCAGGCGGAGACTGATCGATCGGGGAGGGTCGTGGTCAACGAGGATCTGTCTCTGCCGGGACACCCCGAGGTGTTCGTGGTCGGGGATCTGGCGGTGGTTCCGGAGGTTCCCGGGGTGGCCCCGGCGGCGATGCAGATGGGCCGACACGCGGCTCGTGCGATCAAGTCGGATATCGCCGGAGAGTCCCGGTCGAGGTTTCGCTATCGGAACAAGGGCTCCCTGGCCACGATCGGTAGGGCGAGAGGCGTCGCCCACTTCCCCCGGCTCGACTTCTCCGGGTTCCCAGCTTGGTTCGCCTGGCTCGCCATCCACATCTTCTATCTGATCGGGTTCAGGAATCGGTTCTTCGTCCTGGTTTCCTGGGCGTGGAGCTATCTGACGTTTCGCAGGGGAGCGAGGAT
>JBBDQO010000033.1:0-1491 GCA_040905925.1 Acidimicrobiia bacterium
ATTGGGACGCTCAGGGGTCATATACGGACCTGTGGCTCCCAATTACGTGTGGGGGTGAACTCAATCCTCCTCGCGCAGCACGAACACCACCGTCTGCAGGTCGGTGAACTCGTCGATCCGCTGCCGTCCCCAACCGGTGTCGGTGCCGGCGGCGCCTCCGAAGGGTTGGAACGTCTCCCAGAAGTCTGTCGAGTCGTTGACGATCACGGTGCCCGAGCGAATCCGATCGGCATACCAGAAGGCCTTGCTCAGGTCGTTGGTGAACACCGCCGCCTGCAACCCGAGGTGGGTTCGGTTGGCGACCCCGACCGCGTCGTCGTCATCCCGAGCGCCGAGGATGGGGAGGATCGGCCCGAAGGACTCCTGCTGGGAAACCTCGGACTCTTCGGGAACTCGATCCAACATCGTGAACTGGTAGTAGAGGTCGGTGGGGAACCCGCCGGCCCGCCCCCCACCCATCAACAGCTCGGCGCCTCGATCGACGGCATCGGAGATGTGACGGTCCATCTTGGCTGCCGTCGGCTCGTTGTTGAGCGGGCCCATGTTGGTCGAGGCCTCGAACGGATCGCCCAGGCGCACCTCCTGTGCAGCCTTGAGGGCGGCCTCCACGAACTCATCATGGACCTCGTCGACGACGATCACCCGCTCGGTGGCCACACAGACTTGTCCCGCGTTGTAGTAGGCCCCGTACACCGCGGTCTGGGCAGCCTTGGCCACGTCGGCGTCGGCGGTCACCACGGTCGGGCCGTTGCCCGACATCTCCATGATGGATCGCTTCAAACCCATGGCAGCCACGATCTTCTTGCCCGTCGCAGAGGAGCCGGTGAACCCGACGGCGTCGACACCATCGTGGGTCACCAGGGCGGTTCCGATGTCCCCGGCCCCGGGGATCACCGAGATCGAGCCCTTGGGGGCTCCGGCCTCCTCGAACACCTTGGCCATCTCGAGCAGGGCCCACGAGGTGAACTCGGGGGGTTTCACGATCACGGCGTTGCCGGTAGCCAGACCCGGACCCACGTATTCCATCGGGATCATGACCGGGAAGTTCCAGGGGGTGATCGCCACCCAGACCCCAACCGGGCGACGCATGGTGAACATCCTTCGGTGACGGCTGGTGGTTGGGATCAACTCACCCTTGAGCCGTTTGACGTCCTCGGCGGCTATCTTGAAGTAGTCACCGGACTCGGCGATGTCGTCGAGTGCCTCCGCCTCATAGGGCTTTCCCTGCTCGGTGGAGAGGATCCGGGCTACGTCCTCGACCCTGGTCTTCCAAAGGTCGTAGATCCGGAGACAGAGGTCGGCCCGTTCGAAGGCGGTCCAGTACCTCATTCCCTCGGTGGCCTCCCGAGCCGCCGCCACCGCCCGGTCGATGTCGGCCGGTGATGCCTTGGGGACGTTGTAGATGTGCTCGCCGGTGGAAGGTGATCTCACCTCGTAGTGGTCGTCACCCGTGCCTTCGGTCCACTCCCCGGCGATGAAGAGCTTGAGATC
>JBBDQO010000034.1:0-8906 GCA_040905925.1 Acidimicrobiia bacterium
ACCCCGCCTGGGCGTTACCCAGCACCCTGCCCTGTGGAGTCCGGACTTTCCTCGGTCTCGCGACCGCGGCCGCCCGACGGGCTCGCAACCCGAATTCTAGGGGACCATCCGCTTTCGTCTACCGGCGAGCCAGCCTGTGGTCCCGGCGATGACAGAGGACAGCAGCGCCAGCCAGAGCACGGAGGAGGTCGAGGCGGGGCTGCCCCCGAAACGGGCCAGCACGATGACCAGGCCCGCCAAGAGGAGACCGCTCACCGCACCATGAAACCGCTCCGAATGGTTGGCCATGCGCCCCGAGACCCAGCCTGCCGTGCCGAGGCCCACCAGAACACCCGCGAACAACCCGATGTCGGGCCCGTTGTCCACACCGAGGAGGCTGAGGACAGCGCTTATCGCAAAAGCGGCAACGGTGGCCGAGAGGCCCCCGGCGCCCACCCCCAATCCGAGGGCGGCGATGTTGAGAGCGGCGAGCATTACCTGTCGATCTTGGCATGGATAGAACAGGTGGCGTTCTTTGTTCGAATGGCGCCACATGTGGCGCCAGGTACCTCAGGTATGGTCGCGCCCGATGGCCGAATGATCGAGCGTCTGGCGTCTGCGTCTTCCCTCTTGGTCGCCTCCGACTTCGATGGGACATTGTCGGAGCTGATCGATGATCTGGATCACGCCATGCCACTCCCCAGGTCCCTCGAGGCCTTGCGCCGGCTTGCAGGGGCACCTGGAACCACGGTGGCCATTGTCTCCGGTCGCCGTCGATCCGATCTGGTAGCGCGTTTCGACGACCGGCGTTTCGTGCTCATCGGCGAGCACGGCGCCGACGCCGGCGGTGGGGTCATGACCGAGTCACCGGCTTTGACCCATGTCCGGGAGCGGATGATCGAGATGGCAGCGGTTACACCGGGGTCGTTCGTGGAGCACAAGCATCACTCGGTCGTCTTCCACTATCGGATGGCGGACGATCCCGGTCCTGCCCTAGAGGACCTTCGTCGTCTCGCCGTCGACTCCGTTGGAGTGACCCTGATCGACAGCAAGAAAATGCTCGAGATCACCGATTCCACCACCAACAAGGGGAAGGCAATCTCGATGCTGCGGGTGTCGCTGGCCGCGGCTCACGTCCTGTTCATCGGCGACGATGTGACCGACGAGACGGTGTTCGCCACATTGGGCCCCGACGACTTCACGGTGCATGTCGGAACCGGCCCCACCCTCGCCCGGGCCCTGCTCCCCGATCCCGAAGCCGTCTCTGTCTTTCTCGAAGCGGTTGCCGCGGCCCGCGAAGGCACCTGAGCCATGTGCGGGCGGTTCTCCATCACCGGCGATCTCGACTTCTACGCCGAGTATTTCGGGGTCGACGACATCGCCGCCGACCCTCTTGCCCCGAACTGGAATGTTGCGCCCACCGACTCGGTGTACGTGATCGCGGAGCGTGACGGAAGACGGATCCTGGACACGATGCGATGGGGCTTGGTGCCCTATTACGCCGAAAACGACAAGAAGATCCACATCAACGCTCGGGTGGAGACGGTGGACACCTCGGCCGCCTTCCGCGAGTCGTTTGCCCGGCGCCGCTGTCTCATCCCTGCTGACGGCTTCTACGAATGGGAACCGGCCGACCGAGGCCGGGCACCGCATTGGGTCTATCGGGCCGATGGGTTTCCCATGACCTTCGCCGGGATCTGGTCGACCAGGAAGGTCGGGGAAGTCTGGGACCGATCGTGTTCGATCATCACCACCTCTTCCGACGGTGTGATCAGTGGCATCCACGACCGGATGCCGGTCTCGCTGGTGCCCGACTCCTGGGATTCCTGGCTCGACCGCGGTCTTCGGGACACTGAAGCCGCCAAGAGCCTGATCCGCCCCATCGACCCGGACTTGATCATGGAGCACGAGATTTCGAAGAAGGTGAACTCGGTCCGCAACAACGGCCCCGACCTGCGAGAGAAGGCAGAGCCGGAAACCCTCTTTTGAACCACCAGTCACTGAAACGGGAGTTGGGTCTCGGCGGGGCGATCATCACCGGTCTCGGCTCGATACTCGGCACCGGGGCCTTCGTCTCCATCGCACTTGCCTCCGGGCAATGGGGTGACGCGGTCCTGGTGGCGATTCCGGTGGCCGGCCTAGTGGCCATGTTCAGCGGTCTCTCCACCGCCTATCTCGCTGGTCGTTTCCCGGTGGCCGGCGGCACCTACGAATACGCCTACGAGACGCTGGGGCCTACGTTCGGTTTCACCGCAGGTTGGCTGTTTCTTCTGGCCAAGACCGCCTCCGCCGCCAGCGCTGGCCTCGGGATCGCCGAGTATCTGGGCAGCGGTGATTCCCGGGCGCTGGCAGTCGGGGCCACGGTCGCGGTCACGGTCCTGGTGATCAGCGGGCTGCGGAGGACCACCGCCGTAAACCTGGTCTTGGTCACTGTCACCGTCACCGCGCTGGTGGTGTTCGCCGGGGCCGGAATCGCCGGATTCAGCGGGCTGGCGATGGGCTTGGGAGAGCGAACGCGAAGCGTGGCGGCGTCCATCTTCCCGACGGTTGCCTTCCTGTTCGTGGCCTACACCGGATACGGGCGGGTGGCGACACTCGGTGAGGAGGTGAAGGAGCCGGCTCGAACCATCCCCCGTGCGGTGATCGTGACCCTGGTCATCGCCGGAGCCCTCTACCTTGGTGTGGAGTTGGGGGGCCGGGCCATGGGCGGGCCGAATTGGGGGTCTCTGCTGCCATTGGAGGCCTTCACCCCGGCAAGATTGCTCGACCATCCCTATCGGGCGATCGTGACCGTCGGCGCGGTGACTGCCATGGTCGGCGTCCTGCTCAACCTGGTCTTGGGTCTCTCCCGGGTCTGGCTGGCGATGGGGCGGCGCGGCGATATGCCCTCCCGGCTGGCTCGTCTCGACGGGAGCTCCCAGCCACTCACCGCGGTGCTGGTCTCCGGGATCACGATCATCCTGGTCTGTCTGATCGGAGACATTCGCGTCGCCTGGAGTTTCTCGGCCTTCACTGTCCTCCTCTACTACGGGATCACCAATCTGGCTGCGATAAGAGTCGACAGACGGCGAGGGACGGCATGGGCGGGACTCGCCTCCTGTCTTCTGCTCTCTTTCTTCGTCACCATCCAGGTCTGGTTGGTAGGGGCTGGCCTTCTCCTCTTGGGCCTGATCTGGCACCGACAACGCCGATCTTGAACCTGCACCACGTTTACGCTTCCCAGCGGTCCGGAGGGCTCCTGATGACAACCACACGATTCTGCTTGGCCGCGCTGTCACTTGTGTCCTGCACCAGCATCGTTGGTGAGACTCCCACCGAGACCAGCAGTGCCGGGACCACCGCAGACAGTCAGGTGACAACAAGCTCGCCCGGGAACCGGGAGTGCATTCGAGTCACCGGCGGCAGCTCTCCAATCGCCACCGGCTCAGTGGCGGGAGATGCCCTTTCATTGTCAGGTGAGATCTTCGTCTGCGCCGAAGACGTGGTCGTGGTCGGCGAGGCCGATATCAACGAAGTCGCCGCCGCCGCACAGCTTGCTGCCGCGCTGGGCGGGCCGCTCCTCCACCCCCACCCCCAGCTCGCGGCGGAGTTGGGAAGGCTCAAAGCCTCCCGGGTTCATCTCGTGGGAGACCTCGAAGTCGTCACCCCTCCCGACGCCATCGTCCTGCGGCACAGCATCAGCGGCGCAGTCGACGAGACGAAACGGGCGCTCGGTGTCACCGGCGAGTTGCGGCTGCCTTCCACCCCGGACGCCTCGACCATCGTCGAGACGGTCGGAGCCATAACCGCACAGGACCGGGTGGTGCTTCCCCAGACCTCCCCGCCCTCCACGCCGACGCTGGTGGTTCCAACCTTCGAGCCCAACCAGATCCTCGAAGGATTGGCGCATTCCACCGATGCCCTGTCGATCTGGCTCATGGATGCCGCCAACCCCGTGGCGATCCTCTCCGCCTCGGGCACCGGGCGAGCCGTCGGCGCCGGTGTCGTCGCCTACGACCCCGCCGAGATCCTCGGGCACCCCGAAGTGGGCACCGCCCTCGCCGGAAGAGCGCCGGAGTCGATTCGATACGTTGGAACCGTCCCCGATGCCGACCCTTGGGAGCTGGCGGTGCTGGTGAGGGGCCAGCAGGTCCCTGGTGGTGGGTTCTTCGTCTTCCCTGAAGATCAGCCTCGTCGCTACGTCGCGTTCTACGGGCACCCCGAAACCACCGGGCTGGGCGTGCTCGGGCAGCAGGGACCAGAGGAGACCCTGGCCCGCATGCAGCCCTTCCTGACCGAGTACGCGGCAGACGGGTATCAGATCATCCCGACATTCGAGATGATCGCCACTGTTGCCAGCGCCAAACCGACCGACGATGGTGACTACAGCTTCGAGTGGCCCATCTCCACCTTCGAGGCGTGGGTTCGGGTGGCCGAGGAGAACGGGATGTACATCGTCCTCGACCTGCAACCGGGCAGGGAGGACTTCCTGACCCAGGCCAAGCTCTACGAGGAGCTCCTCAAGCTGCCGTTTGTGGGTCTCGCCCTGGACCCGGAGTGGCGGCTCCAACCCGATCAGGTCCATCTCGTGCAGGCCGGCCAGGTCACGGCGGCCGAGGTGAACACCGTCGTCGACTGGCTGGCCGACCTGGTCCGGGACAACGGCCTTCCTCAGAAGATGATCCTCATCCAGCAATTCCAGAGTCGGATGATCGTTGACCGGGAGACGCTGAAGCAGAGGCCGGAACTCCAAATGGTCATCCAGATGGACGGCCAGGGGCCCACCCCCACCAAGGACGACACCTACTTCTTTCTCACCGAGGGCACCGAGGACGCCCATTGGCGCTGGGGTTGGAAGAATTTCTTCGAGATGGACCCGGAGACCCCCTCTCCGGCGTACACCATCGCCAAACAGCCGGTGCCTGTCTTCGTCTCCTACCAGTAGCTCCCCTACGTTCCCGCGTTACGTCATGTCACGTCCCCATTCTGGCGCGGAGATCTGAGCCTATAGGCTCAGATCTCCGCGCCAGAATGGGGACCAATGGGGACAGAGGGTGTGGCGGCCAACCGAAGGGAGATATGACCAAGTTCGCCTATTTCTGCGGCCATGAGCAGTGGCAGCCCGAAGTCCTGGTCGAGCATGCCCGCATCGCCGAAGATGCCGGCTTCGACATGGTGGTGGTGTCCGAGCATTTCCATCCCTGGGTCGATGACTTCTCGGCGGCCGGATTCGCCTTCTCGACGATCGGGGCCATGGCCGCCGTCACCGAGCACATCGAGTTCGCCACCGGTGTCACCACTCCCCTGTTTCGCTATCACCCGGGAGTGGTTGCCCAGGCGGCTGCCACCCTCGACCGTCTCTCCGGGGGCCGTTTCACGCTTGGGGTCGGGACCGGGGAGAACATCAACGAGGGCCCTCTGGGTTACGACTTCCCCGACTACGGCGAGCGCAACGCCCGAATGAGGGAGTCGCTCGAGATCATGCGCCGTCTTCTCGACGGAGAGAAGTTGACCTTCGAGGGTCGGTACTACCGGACCGATCGGGCAAAGCTCTACTCCCCGCCAGTGGGCCCGGTTCCGATCCTGATGGCTGCCGGAGGGCCGAAATCGGCGACCCTGGCCGGCCAGATGGCCCAAGGTGTGGTCGCATCCGTGAAAGACCCGGCCGAGACCATCGAGAAGGTGGTAGCCCCGGCGCAGGAAGCGGCGAAAGCTGCTGGGCGACCACGGCCGATCATCCTGGCAACACGATGGTCGATCCTCGCCGAGAACGACGACGAAGCCTGGCAAGCCCTCTACTCGTGGCGTGGGCTGCGGGCGCCCGGGCGGCTGGATGCCGTCGATCCGGCCGATCTGAGAGAGAGGGCCGATGCCATGCCCCGCGAGGAGATCCTCGGCCGGTATACCGTGGTGCGCTCCCCCGACGAGATAACCGCGGCCTATGGCCCTCTAGTAGAAGATCTCGGCGCCGACATCGTCACCTTGCAAATGGCCTCCAACGACCAACCCGATCTGATCCGGTTGCTTGGGAGTGACGTGTTGCCGCGGTTGCGCGACCTGTGACCAACCTCAGCCGACCCTGGTGATCAGCTCCACCAGCATAAGGACATTCTGAACCGCTTCGGGCCCGAGGTTCTCGTCGGAGGCGGCCATGAGAAGAGATGGCACCACGCCATGGAGCGCCTGGAGAATCACCCCACTATCGCCGGTCGGTGAATCGACGAGTACCTCCACCGGCGATATGAGTCGATCGGCCAGACCCGCCCCGAAAGAGGCGAAGAAGTCCACCCGATGCCCGTCCACATCCTGAGTAACCAGGCGCACCGTGGTCCCCGATTCGGGTGTGACGCCCACCAGGAAGAACTCGACATCTGACTCGGTTTGGGGGCCTATCTCCTCGACTGCGATGTCACCCGACAACACCTCCCCGAATCCCTGGGCGAACCCATTCCAGAAACTGGCCGCTATCGCCTCGTCTCCGGCCTGCAAAGCCTCTGCCACCTCACCGGAACTGGCGCCCTCGGCCAACGATGCCAGGGCGGCGTGACCTGACATGGCCAGCGAACTGGCGCCGGCGAAGTCACCCGCGATGAGAAGGTCGTGAAGCTCCTCGACTGCGGCCGCAGGTGATTCGGCGCCCTGGCCACGGGTGATCGAGGTCTCGATGCCTTCTCCCCCACCGCAGGCCAGCAACATCAACACCACAATCGCGAGAGCTGCCCGCCTACGCATCCTCGGCAACCAGGTCAGGGATCCGCCCGGTGCGGTAGAGGGTGACTCGGCGCTCCCCTTCGGTGAGACCGGTGGCAAACCACAGCCACACCAGATAGCCCAGGCCGACCACCTCGAGCCCCCAGCGCCAGGGATCGCTCAGCGCTCGCTCCCAGGCGGCCGGCCAGTACGGAACGTCGCCCGCAGGGATCTCCCCCCCGAAGAAAGGCCAGAACAGGACCTCGGGACCGGTCCACATCCCGTCCAGGAGAAGATGGAACAGCCATCCCACTCCCACCGCCATGAACGCACGCCTTCTTCTGCCTCGTCTGGTTGTGAGCAACACCACAGCCATGTAGAGAGTCGGCAACAGCAAGGTATGAAAGTAGATCTCCCCGGTGGAGAAGCGGTCCGGAAAGACGAGGGTCCCCAGGGTGAGGTCGACCAGATCTGGGAGCAGTGCCCCGAACAGGAGGAACCTCACATCGACCTTGGGGTCCTGGAAGATCCATCGGAAGAGCCACAGGGTTGCCCCTGCGTGCCAGAAGAGCATCGCTCAAGGGACCAGGATCCGACGGCAGTGGACACACCGTGGGATCTCGGCATCGAGCGCCTCGGCCGATTCGGCCGCGGAAAGCGCCATGTGACATCCACCACAGACACCGTGCTCGAACCTCCCGATCGCCACCCCCTCTTTCGACAGCCGGAGTTTCTCGTACATCACGAGTAGGTCGGGCGGGATCGGGGAGATGGCCTCCTTCTTTCGCTCCTCCTTGCGTGCCAGCTCGGCGTCGATCTTCTTCCACTCCGCCTTGATGACCTTTTCCAGGGTTTCCTTGTTGGAAATCACAGTTTCGCTCTCGACGACGAGCTTCTGGACCGTCTCGCGAGCCGGGTCGAGGTCCTCCAACAATGTCAGGACCCGCTCCTCCATCGCCGACCGCTGCCCTTTCAGGCTCTGCACCTCGAGACGCATGTACTCGGTCTCCCGGGCACTCATCCCGCCTGCATAGAGCCGGGTCTCGTGCTCGCTGAGCTTGTGCTCCAGGATCTCCAACTCGCCTTCGTGCTTGTCGAAGTCCAGCTCGAGTGTCTTCAAGGCGGCGGAGGCGTCGAGCAGCTGCTTCTCCAACGAGAGCTGTTTCTCGTGCGCCTCCCGATAGGCCTCGAGCTCGGGGAGCGACTTACGCCGGTCGAGGAGGCGATCGATCTGAAGATCCAGGTCCTGGACATCGAGCAAGTCGGCAAGGCTCGTGATCTCCATGAAGGCGGGAGGGTAGCGGTGGCTCAAACCCAAGTCTGTGGGTCGAGATGGGTCAGATCGACCAGTTCCACCCCCGTCAGGGAGCGAGTCATCGCCACCAGGGACGCCAACCCGGGGCGTTCGGTGGCGATGTGACCGGGGTCGATGACGGACAGACCGGCGTCCAAGGCGGCGACTGCCTTGTGATGGCTGACATCACCCGTGATCAGGGCGTCGGCGAGCCCTGACGCCATGGGAATCAGGTCGGAACCCGAACCGGGGACCACCGCGACCCGGCTCAGCGCATGGGAACTGTCGCCGGACACCCGTGGCGAGGTGGATCCGAGGGTCCGGGCAACCAGCGCCGCGAGGTCGCCGAGACTCCCCCGATAGCCGCCGACCCTCCCGATGTCGGGCACGCCCTCGTACTCGTCGGCACCGAACGGGACCGGGTCGGCCAGACCCAGGGCGTCAGCGAGGGAATCGGCGGCCCCGCCGGGTGCGGCGTCGAAATCGGTGTGCGCCACCACGACGTTGACCCCGGCGCGGAGGAGATGCATCGCCCGGGCCACCGGCGAGCGCCCGTCGAGCAGCCGATTGACGGGCGCGAACAGAAGTGGGTGATAGGTGACCAGGAGGTCGACGGGGGCAGCTTCGATGGCCAAAACGACCTCTTGGGTCACCTCGTGACAGACGCCGATGAGGCCGACCTCGGCGTGGGGGTCCCCGATCTGGAGCCCGACCGGGTCCCATCGGGAGGCGGTTTCGGGGCGGATCGTCTCCGCTAGTGAGGCGAGGACATCGGCGACAGTCACGGTGGCGATGCTAGGACGGCACCACCGTTTCTCCCCCCAGGAGCGAAGCGACGTTGGGGGGAGAGCCGGCGAAACCGGAGAGAGAGCTCTTATTTCTCCCCCCAGGAGCGAAGCGACGCTCTTGTTTCTCCCCCCAGGAGCGAAGCGACGCTCTTGTTTCTCCCCCCAGGAGCGAAGCG
>JBBDQO010000035.1:0-8905 GCA_040905925.1 Acidimicrobiia bacterium
CGTCCCAACAACTTCTGGAGGAAATCATGACCACCCCAAATGTGGAACAGCCCGGGTCCTCGGGCACCCCGAACAAGAGACCGTGGATCGCGGCCGTGGCGGCTGCCGCGGTCGTCATCGTGGCCGTCGGCGCAATAGGCCTTCTCAGTGGTGACGGCGACCCGATCGCGGCCACCCCCCCACTCGAGCTGAACGCTGGCGGTGAGGACGTGATGGCGTCGTGTATCGCGTTCAGCGTCGAATACCTCGCTCCCATGCCGGTTGCCTTTGAGGGCACGGTGGTATCGGCTGAGGGTGACGCGGTCACACTTGACGTCGACCATTGGTTCAAGGGTGGCGACGCCAGTCAGGTTGTCCTCAACGCACCGCAGGGCATGGAAGCCCTGATCGGCGGATTCCCCTTTGACGTGGGCACTCAATACCTGATCACCGCCAGCGAGGGCAACGTCAACTATTGCGGTTTCAGCGGAGTGAGCACCCCCGAAATGCGGGCCGCCTTCGAGGAGGCCTTCGCCAGCTGAGCTTGTGACTCGAAGAACTGAAGAGGAGAGGCCGGTGAGGGCTTCTCCTCTTCCGCGTCTTGACGTTCCGCTGTCTCCCTCCCATACTGGCCCTTCGATGCGAGGAAGAAACCAGGCCACAGCGCACATCATCATTCCCTAGGGGTTCGCGCCTCATGAGAGGCGCCGCCCCTTTTCGACCTCCGCAGACCGCGGGGGTCTTTTCTTTGGCAAGGTGTGAAGAATGAATCCGACAGCCGAGATCTACGACACGACCCTCAGGGACGGCACCCAGGCTGAGGGGCTCTCGCCGACGGTGGGCGAGAAGCTCCGGGTGGTCCATCTGCTCGACGACCTGGGCGTGCATTTCATCGAAGGGGGCTGGCCCGGGGCCAACCCCAAGGACGACGAGTTCTTCCAGAGAGCGAAGAGCGAACTGGCTTTGGAACGGTCGATCCTGGTTGCCTTCGGTTCCACCCGACGGCCCAGAGGCCCGGTGGCCAAGGACGCCCAGCTTCAGGCGCTGCTCGCCGCCGGCACCGATTACGTCTGCATCGTGGGCAAGGCCTGGGATCGTCATGTGATCGGGGCGCTGAATGCCTCGCTCGAGGAGGGGCTGGCCATGGTCGGCGAGTCCATCGAGTTCCTTCGGGAGCAGGGAAAGCAAGTCTTCTTCGACGCCGAGCACTTCTTCGACGGATTCCGCTCCAACCCCGAGTACGCCCTGTCGGTTTTGGAAACGGCTGCCTCGGCCGGCGCCGACCGGGTGGTGCTTTGTGACACCAACGGCGGGGCCCTGCCCTCTCACATCATCCCGGCGATAGATGCGGTGTCGTCACGGATCGACACCACCCTCGGCGTCCATTTCCACAACGACTCGGACTGTGCGGTGGCCAATTCGATGACGGCGCTGGCCCATGGGGTCTATCAAGTGCAGGGTTGCATCAACGGATACGGGGAGCGGACCGGGAATGCCGACCTGTGCTCGGTGATCCCCAACCTCAGCCTCAAGTCTGGGGTGGAGACCATTCCCGCGGAGTCGCTGGCTCGGCTCTACCCGATCGCCCAACAGATCGCCGAGATCCTGGGCGCCCCCATCGATTCCAAACGGCCCTACGTGGGGGCTTCGGCATTCGCCCACAAGGCCGGGCTGCACACCTCGGGGCTGGCCCGCCTCGAAGGCGCCTACGAGCACATCGACCCCGGCGCCGTGGGGAACTCGGCCCGGATGCTGTTCAGCGAGCTGATGGGAAGGTCGACCGTTTTGGTGGTCGCTGAGCAGAAGGGGTGGGATCTCGACGCCGAGAAAGCCCAGGCCCTGGTAGATCAAGTCAAGGAACTGGAACACGCCGGATATCAGTTCGAGGCGGCCGACGGTTCCTTCGAGATGCTGATGCGTCGGGCCACGGCCGATTTCGAGGAGTTGTTCGAGGTGCGCTCGTTGTCGGTGAACATCCAGACCAACCCCGAGGGGAAGGTGACCGCTATCGCCAGTCTCGCGTTGGTGGTCGATGGCGATGTGATCGAGGTGACCGCCGAAGGCGATGGCCCGGTCAACGCAATGGACGAGGCACTGCGCAAGGCCCTGGAGACTTCCTATCCCGACGTGAAACGTCTCCGGCTCACCGACTTCAAGGTGCGCGACCTGGACTCATCCGACGGGACCGCGGCCCGGGTACGAGTCTTGATCGAGACCACCGACGGCGACTCGACGTGGGGAACGGTCGGGGTCCATCAGAACATCATCCAGGCCTCGTGGCAGGCCCTCAGCGAGGGGATCACGGTAGGTCTGCTGCGGTCTGGGGGTTGATCTCGACAGCCCTCTCCGGTTTGACCTAGTTGCCGGATCACGCCACCATTGAGCCGTCGTCCCCTTTCTTCGTGAGGTTTTTGCATGGGATCGTTGGTAAAAAAGCGTCGTAAGAAGATGTCGAAGCACAAGTACCGCAAGCGTCTGAAGGCGAATCGACACAAGCGGAAGTGACTTCGTGAAAGGACCGGGAACCCCCGGTCCTTTCAGCATCCAGACGATGTCGAGACCCATTGAGAACAGACGGAGGCCGGTTGATCTAGGTTCTCAGTGTCTTACTTACCGTGTCCCGGGCTCAGCCGACAGGCTTGGGGCCGGCTCTGTGCTCGTCCCTATTTCGCCTAGGTCCACCCAAAGGGGCAGCTCCGCCAGAAAGGTGGTCATCCCGTCTCGGCGCTGGTAGGTCAGGTTGCCGCCCATGCGCCGCACCAACAATCGTGCAATGGAAAGCCCGAGCCCGACGCTGCCGGTGACGAGGGGATCCCGCCCCTTGTGCATGAACCTCTGAAACAGCCGGTCCTCGAGCTCAGGCGGCACCCCAGGCCCGGAGTCGGTGACCGCCAGGACATACCGCAACCTCTCCACTCGACCGGTAACGGCAATGGGCGCCTGGCCGTGTTTATGGGCATTCGAGAGGAGATTGCGAAGAACTTGCCGTAACCGGAGGCGATCGGCGCTCACGGGCTCGGGCGCCACCCTCGAGATGACTTCTATGCCCATCGCGCTCATAGGGGCGAGTACCGCTGCAACTTCGGTGGCGGGGTTCACTTTCTCACGCCGGAAGCTCAACCCGTCATCGTCGGCGCGTGCTGCGGTCAACAGATCGTCGACCATGCGGCTCAACTCGTCTGCTTCCATCGCAATCAAGGTAGCGAACTCAGCGGTCAGCTCCGGGTCAGACGAGATCTGCTTGTCGAGGAGGGTCGAAGCGAAGCCATAGATGCTGGTGAGAGGGGTTCGCAGCTCGTGAGACACGTCGGCGATGAAGTCGTCCTTGTTCTGGGCGATCTCACGCTGGCGGGCCAACTCCTGTTCCAGGTCTATCCGGTGTTGTCGACGACGCACGCTGCGTCGAAATGCGAAGACGGCTACGAGCGGGATGGCGAATGCGACTAGGAAGCTCGCGGCGTTGGCGATGCGCCCGGCATCCGCCTGTGCCAGTTCGAGCTCAGAGACCACTCGTTCCCTATCGCTGGCAAGGAACTCAGCGAGAACCTGGTAGTCGTCGTCGATGCCCAAGAGGTCGGCCTCTGTGGGTGAACCTGGGTCGCCATCACCAATCTGCTCCAACAGTCCTCCCACCGATGCAGCGAAGTCGTCCGAAGCTTCCAGCAACAACTCACGTTGCTCTGTCTGCGTCAACTGTTCGGTGAGCCGATCGACCCTGACGGCCAGCTCGGCGATCCCTGCCTCCGCGGCCTCGACCGACCAGGCAAGGTCCGCCTCCTCGGCGATGCCGGCCTCAGTGGCAGAAAGGACCAGGAACGCCTGGACTGCTCGGTTCCGTGTAGTGGCAACGGCACTGAGGACAGCTTCGTCGTAGATTCCACGCGTCCCAATCTCGGCATTCTGGACCGAGCTCCGGGCGGTTGCGAACACGGCAGCCAGGGCCACGACGACTGCGACCAGGGCGATAACGATTACCAGGGCGCTGTGTTGACTGCCGGTCTTGGATGCGAGCTCGGTGTCTTGAGCATCGGGCTCGAACACGCCAAGCGTGTCCTTGGTTGCGGCACCGGAGCGACCTAGCGCCAAGCCGAGAAGGCGACGAATACTCACCATCCGCCCTCTTCGTCTTCATCGCCTCCGATGGGGGCGAATGTGAAGACCCGATTCTCGAAGACCACCCAGAGCATCCCGGCCATCAGCAACGCCACAGGCAGCATGATCGCCTTACCGCTGTCGGTCATTGCCTCGACAACGAACCCGAGAATCATGAGAGGCGAGGCGACTATCCCCGCCGCCCACGGGGGTATGACCAATTCGAGGCCTTTGATGACGGAGCCGCTCCAGCTGCTTGCTCGGGTCGAGGGCACCGTCAACGCTTCGTCTCGCACACCCATCGCCGCCAGGGCAGGATCTTCGACATCTCCAAATTGCGGGTCAATCGGGGTCACGAGTCGATCTGGCATTGCAGCACCAGCGCCCCCTCCGACGGGCGAGGATTCGGAGGACCCAGGTCCCGGGCCGGGCGGCGGGGCGATAGCCAGAGTCGTTTCGGAGCCCTCGGTTTCCGGGGCCGTGGTCGAGGTGGTCTCGACGATGTGAGCGACGGTGGTCGTCGGGCCCGGAGGTGGGGGCGTCGCCGCGGGGACGGTAGTCGGAGGCGCGGCTGTGGTGGTCGTGGTCGTCGTTGGGGCGACGGTATGCAGCGACAGCCTCGAGGGGTATGAGGTGGTGTCGTAGGCGAACCACATGTCGTCGTCAGAATCGCTGCCCACTATCACCTTGATGGCGAGTGATCGATTGTCTGCGATCGAGTAGGTCACCGAACCGAAGTCGATCGTATTCGACACCCAAAACCCGGACGGGCTCCAGGGATCGGACTCCGTCGAGCCCTGATCGATGAGGACGCAGCTGTCGCCGGCCGGGCTGCAATCGAGCAGGAAGGCTTCGACACGACCTCCTTTGTCCTCCTCGAAATCCTTCATCGCGCTCCAGAAGGTGAGTGTCACTTGACCGTCTATCGCTACTACACCTTGCGGGGCCACCCACAGCTGGTACTTGCCCGAATCGCTTTCGTTCCATCCCCCGTCGCTCTTGTCCAGTTTGCGGCCCGGTTCGGAGTCTTGAGCGGGGTCGTAGTTGGGCAGGGAGCCTGACGTCGGCGCCGCGGTCGAGAGGTCAGCCTTCGGGGCCCCTCCGCCTTTCAGGTAGTAGGTCCCAGTGGCCGCCTCGGCACGGGTTGCCGGCCAGATGGCCAGGGAAAGTGAGGTCACAAGGGCGAAAGCAACCATGGCCGCCAGTGGACGTCGGGCTGTTCGACGACCCCCTGCAGATCGCGATGGATCAGCCCATTTCCTCGTTTTCACCATGCGTTGGTATCGGAAGAACAAGAAGTTTGCTGTAGTTGCCTGCCCGTTTCATCCCGGCAGCGGTGAACGATTTGGACAGAGCAGAACACCGACGGTTGAGTCCTCGGTCAGTTTGACTTCGTGAAGGGACCGGGCCAGTGCCCGGTCCCTTCTCTGTGCGAGCAGCGCCAGATATGGCGCTGCGTACCTGAGGTAGGGGGCGCCACATGCGGCGCTTACCGGACGGAGAAGACGCTTACTTGCCCTTGAGGAATCGCTCGATCTCGTCGACGAGGTGGCCGCCTTCGTCGTCGGCTTCCTGCTCTAGCCGCTCGACGTATTCCTCCAACTCGGCGTTGCCCTCGATGGCGGCATCCACGGTCGATAGGAAGTTGCGCGAGGCGGCTGCGAGCTCGTCGATGTCGAGAGTGACCCCGGTCAGCTCGGATGCCTTGATCGCCAGGGCCTCGGCGGCAGGTGGGTACTCCTGATTGGACAGATAGTGGGGGACCGCGGCCCACACCGAGATCACATCGATCCCGGCATTGCCCAGGGCGTGATTGAGGACACCGACGATCCCGGTCGGGCCCTCGTAACCAGACGGCAGCAAGCCGTGGAAGGTGAGGTCGTCGGGACGGTTGGCCGAGCCCACCAGGGGCACCGGGAGAGTGTGCGCCACCTGGCCTATGAACGCTCCCATGGTCACTGCCCGCCTCACCCCAACCGCGCGCAGCGTCTCCACCAGGTCGTTGGTGAAAGTCTTCCAGCGGTAGTGCGGCTCCTCACCGAGCACGATCACCAGGTCCCGCTCCGACCCCCGCACCGCGTAGATCTCATTGCGGGGCCAGGTGATGGAGCGAATCCCCGTGGAGTCGAGCTCGACGATCGGGCGCCGGACCTGGAAGTCGAAATGGTCGTCGGGGTCGATGATGGCGAAGATCTCGGCATCGAGCTTGGTGAGGAACTCGGTCGCCGCCTGGCTCGCCGACTCGCCGGCGTCACCCCAGCCCTCGAAGGCAATCAACGCGACCGGGTCCTGCAGGATCGGTCTGTCAAGCCATTGCAACGAGGCCATCCCGTCAACCTACACCCTGACCCCGGGTAATTGTCACCACCAGTGAGGCTTGAACCTCTTCAGCCGCAGGGCGTTGAGCACGACTGAGAGCGAGGAGAAGGCCATTGCCGCAGCGGCGATCATCGGGTCGAGCAGCCCGGCCGCTGCCAGAGGGATCGCGGCCACGTTGTAGCCGAAGGCCCAGAACAGGTTCTGGCGAATGGTGCGGAAGGTGGCGTCGGCCAGGTCGATGGCAGTCGGCACCAGGCGCGGGTCGCTGTTGAGCAGAACCACGTCGCCGGCCTCCAACGCCACCTCGGTTCCGCTGCCCACCGCCATCCCCAGGTCGGCCTGGGTCAGCGCCGGAGCATCGTTGATCCCGTCGCCGACGAAAGCCACCTCCCGGTGCTCGGCCTGGACCCGTCTCACCAACTCCACCTTCTCACCTGGCATGACCTCGGCGTCAACCTCGGTGATCCCGATCTGCTCGGCGATCCGCGCCGCGGTCCGCTGGTTGTCCCCGGTGACCATTCGAGTTGCGATTCCGGCTTCCTCGAGGTGGGCCACCGCCTCCCGTGACTCCTCCCGCACCGTGTCGGCGACGGCGATCACTCCCCTGACCTCCCCGTCCCAGCCGGCGAGGAAGGCGGTCTTTCCCTCTTCCTCGAATCGCGCCAACGAGTCACGCCAGCGGTCCGCCACCAGGAGACCCCGGTCGACCACCAGTTTCTCCTTGCCCACAACCACTTCGTGGCCGCCGATCGAGCCGACCACTCCGAGCCCGGCCAGGCTCTCCACCCGATCGGGATCGTGAAGCTGGATGCCGCGCTCGTCGGCGCCGAGGGCGACAGCTTTGCCGATGGGATGCCCCGAGGCCGCCTCGACCGACGCCACCAGATGGAGGAACTCCTTCTCGCCGACATCACTGACGACATCGGTGAGATCCATCACCCCGGTGGTCAGGGTTCCGGTCTTGTCGAAGAGGACGGTGTCGACGTCGCGGGCCCTTTCGAAGACCTCCGCCTGTTTGAAGAGGATCCCGAGCTCCGCACCACGGCCACTGCCAACCATGATCGCGGTCGGAGTGGCCAGTCCCAAGGCGCAGGGACAGGCGATGATGAGCACCGCCACCCCGGCCCGCACCGATTCGGGCACCTCGTTACCCAGGGCCAGCCAGACCACCGTGGTGACGATCGAGATCAGGATGACGACGGGCACGAAGATCGACGAGACCCGATCGGCCAGTCTCTGGATCGGCGCCTTGGAGTTCTGCGCCTGCTCCACCATTCGCACGATCCCGGCCAGCGCAGTGTCGGCCCCGACCGCGGTGGCGCGGACGTGGATCAGGCCCACCTGGTTGACGGTGGCCCCGAACACCTGGTCACCGACCATTTTGTCGACAGGAAGGGACTCGCCGGTGAGCATGGATTCGTCGATCGACGAGGCGCCGGATTCGATGACACCGTCGGTGGGGATCTTCTCCCCCGGCAACACCACCAGCACGTCTCCGGGGAGCACCGCTTCGATCGGAACCGATCGCTCCACACCGTCGGCCAGCACCCGGGCCTCCCTGGCACCGAGCTCGACGAGACGGTGGACCGCGGTCGAGGCCCGTCCTTTGGCCCGTGCCTCCAGCGCCCGACCCAGGGTGATCAGGGTGACGATGACCCCCGAGATCTCGAAGAAGACAGGCAGTTCGGCGAACAGGGCAAAGATCGAATAGACGTAGGCCGCGGTCGAGCCCAAAGAGATAAGGGTGTCCATGTTGGCGCTGAAGTTGCGCGCCTGTTTGAAGGCCACCCGATGGAACTGCGAGCCGCCCCACGTGACCACCGGGGTCACCAGTACGCCCTGTAACGCCCGGTTCCAGAAGGCTTCCGGACCGAACATGGCCAACAGCACGGCGGGGGCGGTGAGGGCCGCAGCGATCCAGAACCGGCGCCACTGCACATCCTCGTTGTCGTGATAGTGATCCATGAGATCACGACCGTGCTCACCGGATTCGTGGGGTGAGATGCTGTATCCGATCCTGGCGACGGAGGAGGCGAGGGAGTCGAGGTCGACGTCCTCGTTGACCCGGACCAGAGCCGAGGCTCCGGCCAGGCTCACCGCGGCGTTCTCCACCCCTTCCTGGCGGCCGAGGACACGCTCGATCCTCACCGCACAAGTGGCGCAAGTCATGCCGTCGACGTCGAAGAGGACCGTCTCGGCGTGCCCGCCGTGGGTGTCAGCCGAAGACGGCGTAGCCCTGTTCCTCGATGGTGTGTTTGATCGTCTCGAGGTCGGTGGTGCTGTCGTCGTAGATGACGTCGACCGTCGCATCGGCGATGGCCACTTCGACCGACGAGACACCTTCCAGGGCGCCGACGGCGCCCTCGATGCTCATCTTGCAGTGATCACAATGGATCTCGGGAGCTTGGAGTAAGACTTGCCGCATGGCAGCCAAGTGTACGGCTGGTGCGGGCCGTTTATTCCGGCGCAGCCGGGCCAACAAGAGAGAGCCCCGGTTACGACCGGGGCTCTCTGG
>JBBDQO010000036.1:0-8874 GCA_040905925.1 Acidimicrobiia bacterium
GCCGTAACCTCTCCCGCGTGAGCCTCGCCAGAAGTCTCGAACGCCGCCTGGAACGCCTCTTCGAAGGGGCTGCGGGTCGTGTTTTCTCCGGCCGCCTCCACCCCTCGGAGATGGCAGGGCGCATCGCCCGCGAGGCCGATTTGACCACGTTCCAGCACCGGACCGGGCCCGCCACCTCCAACCGCTACGTGCTGCGAGTTAATCCCGCCGACCTCGACGTCGACCCCACCAGGTTGCAGAGACGACTCGAGCTGGCCCTGGCCGAGTACGCCGCAGAGGCTGGACTACGACTCGAAGGGCCGCCCACCGTCGTCATCGAAACCACGAATTCGGTGTCACCCGGTCAATTCAACTGCATCCCCTCGGTCGTGCCGGGAAAGGTCCCGGCGTGGGCGCGTCTGGTCGGCGGCGACGCCTCGTTCGACATCGGACCCAATCGCGCCCTGGTGGGACGCGCCAGCGACGCCGACGTGGTACTTCCTTTCGAGGAGGTGAGCCGTCGCCATGCCCTGATCTGGCGCGCCGACAATCAGGTCTGGATCGAGGATCTCGGATCCGCCAACGGCACCGAGGTCGACGGGCTTCGGATCGGCGCCTCCCCGCACCCTCTCACCAGGGGCGACTTGATCGGGTTCTCCGGGCATCGATTCCGGTTCCACGAGGGGTCGGACCGTGCCTGATCTCATCCTCGCCCTGCTCCGCATCATCTTCCTGGGGCTGGTCTATCTGTTCGTCTGGCAGGTGGCGCGCGCCATCGGCTCCCATTTGGGGATCTCGCTACGGCGCAAGCGACGGGAGGGGACGAAGATCGTCCTGGTCAAGTCCGACACCCAACAGGGCCTGGAGCTGGAGGTGCAGGACGTAAGTGTTCTTGGCAGGTCGGACGAGGCTGACGTGCTTCTCAACGATCCCTACGCTTCGGAGTTCCACATGAGGCTGGTCGCTCAGGAGAACGGGATGGTTCTCCACGACCTGGGCAGCACCAATGGCACCTATGTCAACGGGCGCCGGGTCACCGCTCCGACGTCGTTGCGGCGGGGCGACACCATCCAGGTGGGCAAGACGGTCATGGAGGTGCGGTGAGATGATCCCGACTGCGATCTTCTTTGGTCTCATCGGTGGGCTGATCCCGCGCTATCGGTGGTGGTCGATCCCGGCGGTCGGAGTCATCTGGTCGATCATCCTGAGCACGGAAGGCGACCCGACGATGTCGTTTGCCCAGATCTGGTTCGCCGGTTTCGTGTTAGGCGCCCTCAACGGAGCTGTCGGTGTCCTGGCCTCCTGGAGTCTTGTCCACTTGCTCACCGAGCTCTTCCGCTGGATGCGTGCCATGTGGAGGACCGGATGAGATACATATGGGCCGCCGCCAGTCATCAGGGCATGGCTAGGACCAACAACGAGGACACGGTATTCCCCGAGACGTCAGGAGAGTCGAGTGGCCCTGCGATCCTCATGGTCGCCGACGGAATGGGCGGCCATATCGCAGGCGAAGTGGCCTCCCGGCTCGCGGTCAACACCGCCGCCTCTTCAGAGCTCGCACCCGCCGACCGGGTTGCCGCAGCCAACCGCGCCATCCGGGAGCAAGTGGCGCGCCAACCCGATCTGGACGGGATGGCCACCACCCTCACCCTCGTCGAGTTGTCACCCGACGGCGTCGCCCACTTCGGGCACATCGGTGACAGCCGGGCGTATCTCTATCGGGGCGGGGAGCTGCGTCAGCTCACCGAAGACCACACCGTTGTGGCCCAGTACGTGGCGGCCGGGACCATCTCGCCGGAGGAGGCAGCCGATCATCCCCACAGCCACATGCTGACCCGCTGTCTCGGTCTCACCCGTTTCGTCAACGTCGACGAGATCGAATTGCCGCTCGAGGCGGGCGATCGGCTCCTGCTCTGCTCCGATGGGCTCACCCTGATGCTCACCGATGATGAGATCGCAAAGCATCTGGCCGCCGAATCCGCCGACGAGACCGTCTGGGCCCTGATCGAGAAGGCCAACGAGGCGGGTGGCCAGGACAACATCACGGTCATCATCGTGGACGTCCTCACCGGAGCGAATGACACGTAACGCCGAAGGCGCAACCGTGGTCGCGGCGGCGGTGCTCGCCGCATTCGGCGTGACGCTGGTGAACTTCGCCCGCGAACAGAGCATCGACGCCCAGACCGCTCTCACCTTTCTCGTCTTCCTGATCGCATTCGGCGGGGTCCACCTGGCGGTCCGGACCTGGGCGCCGCGGGCCACCCCGCTGTTGATCGCCCCGATCACCGCTCTCACCGCCCTCGGTTTCATCGAGATCTACCGGCTCGACCCGGTGAAGGCGGGGCTGCAAAGATGGTGGATGTTGATCGCGGCCGGGGCCGCCATAGCCGTGCTCGCCCTCTTCGCCCGCAGCTCGACCACCATCCTCCGCCGCTACCGCAACATCACGCTGCTCATTGCCCTGATCCTGTTGCTGCTCCCCAACCTGCCCACCGACTGGGGCTTTCCTCTCAAAGGGCTGGTGGTCAACGGTTCACGTCTGTGGATCGTCCTCGACATGGGTTTCACCACCCTTCAGTTCCAGCCGGCCGAGCTGGCCAAGCTCGGCTTCGTGATCTACGTGGCCGCCTACCTCGCCGATCACCAAAAGGCCCTGCGCGAGGCGCGCCGTCATCTGGGCCCGATCCGGTTTCCCGAGCCCCGACAGCTCATCCCACTGGTGGTGACCTGGGTGGTCAGCATCCTGATCCTCATCTCCCAGCGCGACCTGGGGGCCTCGCTCCTGCTCTTCGCCGGCTTCGTGCTCCTGCTCTACGCCGCCACCGGGACCGCCGGCTATCTGGTGGCAGGCGGATTCATGGCGGCGGCGGCCGGGGTCGCCTCGTACTACATGTTCGACCATGTCCAGCGACGGGTGATTGCCTGGCTGACCCCGTTCCAGCACTTCGACGACGAGGGTTACCAGATCGCCCAAGGCCTGTTCGGGATGGGGACGGGGAGTCTCTCCGGCGCCGGTCCCGGTTTGGGCCGACCCGACCTGATCCCCAACGCCTCGACCGACTTCATCTTTGCCGCGGTGGGCGAGGAGCTGGGATTTGCCGGAACGGTGTCGGTGCTCGCCCTCTTCTCACTTGTCATTGCCGTTGGCCTCGGAATCTCGTTCCGCAGTCGGGACATGTTTCGCAAACTGCTGGCGGCCGGGCTCACCTTCGTATTCGCCGTTCAGACTTTTCTCATCATCGGAGGAGTGGTCAGGGTGGTCCCGTTGACCGGAATCACCCTTCCCTTCATGTCCTATGGGGGCTCGGCGCTTGTCGGCAACCTGATCTTGATCGCCCTCCTGCTCCGGATCAGCCATGAGGAGGCCACATGAACGGGCCAGTGCGCCGCATCGCGATCGGAATCTTCACCTCCTTTTGCGCCCTGCTCCTGGCGGTCACCTGGATCCAGGTGGTCCATGCCGACGCACTCAAGGCCGACCCCCGCAACGCCCGCCCGGCTCTGTCTGAGCGGGGCAAGGAAAGAGGCCTGATCGTCACCATCGACGGCATCGTGGTTGCCGAGTCCGTTGTCGACCCCCTGGACCCGCGCTCCTTCGTCCGCACCTACCCCGAGGGAGAGGCCTTTGCCCACATCGTCGGTTACAACTCCTTCATCCTCGGCAACTCCGGTCTGGAGAATGCCTATGCGTCGATTCTCCGGTCCAAGCGCGACCTGACGATCAGCGACCTGGTCTCGGTGCTCCTGGGCCGTGACCTGCGGCCCCACAGTCTCGAGATGACCGTGAACGGGTCGTTGCAACGGGCGGCATACGAGGCGCTCGCCGGACAGACCGGCGCCGTGGTCGCACTCGACCCCAAGACCGGTGCCGTGCTCGCGGCCGTCTCCTCGCCCTCCTTCGACCCCGAGTCTCTGTTGGGCGACGACGCCTCGACGGTCTGGGATTCCCTGCTTGCGGACCCGGAGAGCCCGCTCAGTGACCGGGCCACGAGGGAGCTTTTCGCCCCCGGATCCACCTTCAAGACGGTGGTGACCGCCACCGCACTCGACACCGGTGAGGCCGACCCCGAGACCGAGTTCCCCGACCCCGTCGAGTACGAGTTGGAGGGATCGACGGGCACCATCTCCAACTTCGACGGGGGATTCTGCAACGGCGGCAACCCGGTGACGCTGTTGGTCGCCTTCATTCGCTCCTGCAACACGATATTCGCCGATCTCTCGGTCCGACTCGGGGCCGAGGACATCGGGATCACGGCGAGCGCCCTCGGCTTCAACACCGACCTGACGTTCCCTTGGACCGTCCCCCAGGCCACCTATCCGGTGGACGATCTGATAGACGACCCGGCTGCGCTGGCTCAGAGCGGGATCGGGGAACGCGATGTGCGCGCCACCCCGTTGCATATGGCAATGGTCGCCGCTGCAGTTGCCAACCAGGGTCTCGTCCCCAGCCCCTACCTGGTCAGCCGGGTGTTCGACGCCGACGGGAACGTCCTCGAAGCTCCCGAGCCCGCCCCAATAGGCCGGGCGATGGCTCCCGCCACCGCCTCGGTGCTCGCCCAAATGATGGAGCAGGTGGTGACAAACGGGACCGGTCGCAATGCCACGGTGCCCGACGTCCGGGTTGCCGGCAAGACGGGGACCGCCGAAGGCGCCGGAGACGGGCCACACGCCTGGTTCATCGGGTTCGCCCCGGTCGAGAACCCGACGATCGCGATCGCGGTCTTGATCGCCGGTGGCGGCGATTTCGGCGAATCGGCAACCGGTGGAGCAGTAGCGGCTCCGATCGCGGCCGACCTGATTTCGCTCTGGTTACGGGGAACCCCATGAGTTGGCTCCAGGGCGTTCCTACAATCCATCGCCTTCCATGAACGCCCCTAGTGAACTGACCGACCGCTATCACATCACGTCCCACGTAGCACGGGGCGGGATGGCCGACGTCTACGAGGGCCAGGACACCCTTCTCAACCGCCGGGTGGCGATCAAGGTCCTCCACGCCCAATACTCGGCGGACGAGGCCTTCGTCAAACGTTTCCGGCGCGAGGCGCAGGCCGCAGCCAATCTCAGCCATCCCAACATCGTCGGCATCTATGACTGGGGACAGGCCCAAGGCACCTACTTCATCGTCATGGAGCTGGTCGACGGGCGTTCGTTGCGTGACGTGCTCAAGTCCGAAGGCGCCCTACTTGCGCGCCGCGCCACCGAGATCGCCGCCGAGGTGGCGGCGGCCCTGTCCGTGGCGCATCAGGCCGGTTTGGTGCATCGTGACGTCAAGCCGGGGAACATCCTCCTCGCCAAGGACGGAACGGTGAAGGTCACCGACTTCGGGATCGCCCGGGCCTGGGACGACAGCGCAGAGCTGACCAAGACCGGCGCCGTGATCGGCACCGCCACCTATTTCAGCCCGGAACAGGCCCAGGGAGCCGCCGCCGACGCCCGCAGTGACGTCTATGCGCTCGGGGTGGTCCTCTACGAGATGCTCACCGGGCGCCCTCCGTTTACGGGTGACAGCCCGATGTCGGTGGCGTTCCAGCATGTCTCGACCGAGGCTGCCGCCCCTTCCGCCCTCAACTCCGACGTTCCCCAGCCGCTCGACACGGTGGTTGCCAAAGCGATGCGCAAGGACCCCAATGGCAGGTACCAGAGTGCCGACGAGATGCGGGCCGATCTGGTGTCCGTGCTCAAGGGGCAGAGTGTGGAGCCGGTTGCGGTCGCCGCGGTGGCCGCGGGAGCGGTTGCCGGCGGCGACAATGCCACCCGGGTGATGACGACCCAGGTGCCCCCGGCCACGGTCCCCCCCGACGAGGTGTACCGCGGGATCGAGGAGGAGCCCTCATCCCAGCTGCCGTTCATCCTCACCGCCTTCGCCCTCCTGATCGCCCTCGGCATCCTCTTTTTCTTTCTGTTCCGTCTTGCTGGCGGAGACACCGTGGACGGCGAGCTGATCGATGTTCCCAACGTCGACGGAATGACCCGGGAAGCGGCCGAGGATCTTCTGGTAGGGGAAGGCTTCACGGTCAAGTTCACGCCGGAGGCAAGCGAGGAGGTCGATGTCGACCTGGTGATTCGCACCGACCCGGCAGGGGGCACCCAGGCCGAGGAGGGCTCACAGATCGAGGTATTCGTCTCCACCGGTATCGCGGAGTTCGAGGTGCCGCCCCTCATCGGCCAGACGCTTGCGGCCGCACAAGAGATAATCGAGCAGAACCGGTTCGTGCTCGGAGATGTGGACGAGGAGCCAAACGCCACTTTCGCCGAAGGAACCGTCATCAGACAGAGCCCGAATGCCGGGGTCTTGGCCGGAAGCGGAGCCGCCATCGACCTTGTGATCTCGAGCGGGCCTGAGACCCACATCCTGCCCGTTCTGGTCGGGGAGACCGAACGCGACGCGGTGAACACCCTCACCAGCCTCGGCCTGCTGATTCGGGTCAACGACGAGTTCTCCAACGAGATCGACGAGGGTCTGGTGATCAGGACCGAGCCGGAAGCGGGAGCCGAGGTGCGCTCCGGTGACACCATCCTGTTGGTGGTGTCTCAGGGCCCCGCGCCGGTCGAAGTGCCCAACTTGCTCGGTCAAACCCCGGATCAAGCGGGGGCGATCCTCGCCGACCTGGGCCTGGTGATCAACGTGTCCAGCAGCACCCAGCCTGTGGTCGATTCCTCCCAGGACGGTCTGATCCTGGTTCAATTCCCCGAGGTGGGAGTGGAGGTGTTCCCGGGTGACATCGTCACGGTGACCCTCGGTGAGTTCACTCCGCCACCAACCACCTCGACAACTACCACCGCGCCGACGCCGCCCGGCCCCTAGCTGGGGGCTATCCGGTCATCGATAGTTGGTGGTCAGCAGGAACCCGACGGCGATGCAGGCGAGGCCGGCGACCAAGACGAGCTGATCGAGCTCGAAGACGAATCTGATCAGAACCAAGAGCACGCCTACGACCATCAGACCGGCCATCACGGCGACATACCAGGTGGGGCTGGGCTCTTTTGCTTTGGCCGCTGCGGCTGCCGTCTGGGCGGGTAGGGGGCGGCTCTTGGGTTTGCGGCGCTTCGACTCCGGCACGGCGGCGAGCGTAATCGAAAGCGAACCGGCGCCGAGTCGAGTTACACGGATGTAGTTCTCAACATCCTGTGGAGAAACCTCGGGAAAACTACACGATTGTGATTCGGGCCCTCAGGCCGGGCGCCACACCGGAATCATGTCCTCCCGGCAGTGACGGGGCGGGGCCTCGTCCCGCACATTGACCGCACGCATCGTCAACTCGGCCCCACAAACGGTGCACTTGTAGTCCTGGTCGACCTCGACCACGTCGTCGGGATCGATCTCGGGTGGCGGGGTGCCCAGCATGCGGATCACCGCAATCGACACCCTCCAGATCACGACCCCGAGGGCCACTGCCAGGAGCACGTCGAGGGTGGTATTACCGGTCGTGAGCCGGCCCCCCTCCCGGCTGCGCCGTACTCTCCCCAACGCTCACTGCGTTCGCTGGGGGGAGAAACACACGACACGTTTCCTCCCCTAGGAGCGAAGCGACGTTGGGGGAGGTGGCCCGGAGGGCCGGAAGGGGCACGGCCTCAAATCCGCTCGATGATGAGGGCGTTGGCCATCCCGCCCCCCTCGCACATGGTCTGCAGGCCATAGCGGCCATCGGTCCGTTCCAGCTCCCACACCAGCGAGGTGAGGAGCCGCGCCCCGGAGGCGCCGAGGGGGTGACCGAGGGCAATCGCCCCACCGTTGACATTGGTCCGCTTCCAAAGCCCCATCGGATCGGCGCCGCCGTGCTCGATCCTCCACGCCGCGGTCACCGAGGCGAAGGCCTCGTTCACCTCGAACAGGTCGATGTCGCCGACGCCCAGCCCGGCCCGAGCCAGCACCTTCTCGGTTGCGGGGATGGGGCCGGTGAGCATCATCACCGGGTCGACCCCGGCCATCGCAAATGACACGAAACGCGCCATGGGGGTGAGCCCGAGCTTGGCGGCCCGGTCCTCGGACATGATGAGGACCGCGGCTGCACCGTCGGAGATCTGTGAGGAGTTGCCGGCAGTGACCACCCCGTCGCTCTTGAACGCGGGCTGCAGCGACCCCAGCTTCTCGAGGGAGGTGTCGGGACGGATTCCCTCGTCACGAGACACCGTCTCGCGCGTCCCGTTCTCTCGAGTGATGCCAACCGGGATGATCTGCTCCTCGAACCGTCCCTCTTCGGTGGCCCGTACCGCCCGAAGATGCGACTCGAGAGCCAGCTCGTCGAGCTCGGTGCGGGAGATCCCCCACTTCTCGGCCATCATCTCAGCCGAGATCCCCTGCGGGACCAGACCTTGTGAATAGCGCTCCAACATGCGGGGACCAAACGGCAAGCCGGGCCCTTGTTGAGCGGTGACCCCCATCGGCACCCGGGTCATATTCTCGACACCGCCGGCGATCACGATGTCCTGGGCGCCGGCCATGACCGCCTGGGCGGCGAAATGGGCAGCCTGTTGTGAGGAGCCACATTGACGGTCGATGGTGACTCCAGGCACCTCTTCGGGGAATCCGGCGGCGAGGGCGGCGTTGCGGCCCACGTTGTAGGCCTGCTCCCCCGTCTGGCTGACCGTGCCCATGATCACGTCCTCGATCTGGGACGGGTCGAGTTGGTTGCGCTCGACGATCGCCCGGAGGGGGATGGCGGCGAGGTCGACGGGGTGGATGTCCTTGAGAATTCCGTTCCGCCTCCCAACCGGGGTGCGCACCGCATCGATAATCACGGCATTGGGCATTTCGACTCCTTGTTCACGTCGCTGATGGAAACACCGATCGAGGTCGATTCCATCCTTGGTGCGATCTGGTGGAGACGATGGGACTCGAACCCACGACCCCCGGCTTGCAAAGCCGGTGCTCTTCCAACTGAGCTACGTCCCCGC
>JBBDQO010000037.1:0-46327 GCA_040905925.1 Acidimicrobiia bacterium
GGGATCATCAGCCCCAATCTGGTGTCGGTCCTCACGGCGAGTATTGGACCGATCCCCATTGCGTTCATCCTCATCGTGGTGGGAGCGGGACTGCTCGATCTCTGGCTCCACGCCTCCGGCTCGGGGCTCGCGTTGAGGGCAGTCGGTTTTGACGATCGGTCGGCGAGGCGAGGCGGGATCCGATCCACGTGGGTCAGGGTGCGAGCCCTCATCCTGTCGGCTGGCTTCGCCGCCGTCGCCTCGTTGTTCGTAGTGGCCCGATCCCCGATCGGCAATGCTCAGGTTGGCGCCACCTTTGCCCTCAACAGCATCACCGCCGCTGTCCTGGGAGGGGCATCCCTCGCCGGAGGCCGGGCGACGTTCATCGGTGGCACCGTCGCGGCGCTGCTCCTCGCCCTGATCATCACCGTCCTCCCCTACCTCGGTCTGTCACCAGACGACGGTCCGATGATCATCGGTGTCCTGGTCATCCTCGGCGTCATTCTCTTCCAGGTCGGCGACATCAAGGAGCTGGTGAAGCGCAATTACCGGCGGGTGCGCCGGGTGGTCCTTGCCAAGCGTCCCTCAAAGGCCTCAGCACTCCCGGCGTTCTACCCGGCCGGGACCGACTTCAGTGTGGTGTCGACCGGGCGCAAGCTGATCAAGGGTGGGACTGTGCTCAGTCTCGATCCCAAAGTCGGCGACTTCACCACCGGAGACGTCCTCATCGAAGGGGACGAGATCGTGGCGGTGGGTCTGGCACTCGCCAATGGCGATGTGGAGTTGATCGATGCCACCGGGATGATTGTGATGCCCGGGTTCGTCGATAGCCATCGTCACATCTGGGAGGGCGTCCTCCGCAACATCGGCACCGACGTGCCTCTGGAGGGGAGGACCAGCTACATCTCCTTCGTGCTCCACAAACTGGCGCCTGCATTTCGCCCTGAGGATGCCTACGCCGGCAATCTGGTGTCCGCCTTGGGCGCCATCGACGCCGGGATCACCACGCTCCTCGATTGGTCTCACATCCAGGCGTCACCTGCCCATACCGACGCAGTGGTCCAGGCCCTCGAGGATTCGGGTCTGCGAGCCGTGTTCGCCTACGGGTTCCCCTGGTGGGGCAAGTGGGAAGAGCGGCAACCGAGCTGGTTCGTGCGTGCCGCCACCGAGCATTTCTCGACCAAGGACCAGATGCTGACGTTGGCCCTGGCCGCGCCCGGTCCCGAGTTCACCGACTTCGAGGTGTCACGTGACCATTGGAAGCTGGCCCGTGAGACCGGGGCCAGGATCACAACCCATGTCGGCGTCGGGTCCTACGGCCAGGATTCGAAGGTCCAGGAGATGGGAGAGGCCGGGCTCCTCGGCCCGGACACCACCTACATCCACTGCACCACGCTCAACGACACGGAGATCCAGATGATCGTCGACACCGGGGGGACGGTGTCGCTGGCCTCCGCAGTGGAGATGATGATGGGTCACGGGATGCCACCCATCCAGAAGTTCCTGGACCGGGGGCTGCGGCCGAGTCTCAGCGTGGATGTCGAGACCAATGTGCCAGGAGACATGTTCAACCAGATGCGCTCCGTCATCTCGCTTCAGCGGTCGCATGCCACTGCGACCAACAAGTCACCGGTGACTACGCGCGAAGTGCTCGAGTACGCCACTATGGAGGGGGCCCGGGCCAACGGGCTCGACTCCAAGGTGGGGACCCTGACCCCGGGGAAGAAGGCGGACCTGATCATGCTCCGCACCGACCGGCTCAACGTCACACCACTCAACGACCCGGCCACGGCAGTGGTGGCCGGGATGGACACTTCCAACGTCGACACCGTCCTGATCGGCGGCCGGGTGATGAAGCGCAACGGAGTCCTGCTCCACGTCGACTGGCCCGCGGTTCGCCGAATGGTCCTCGAATCGCGCGACTACGTGGTCGAGAAGTCGGGATTCAAGCTCCCCAAGTTTTGACACACGACGTCTGCATCATCGGCGCCGGGTTGGTCGGTTTGAGTGTTGGAAGGGCTGTTCTGGGGCTATACCCGGGGGCCTCCGTTCTCGTCCTCGACAAGGAGGAACGGGTCGGCACCCACCAGAGCAGTCACAACAGCGGCGTGGTCCATTCCGGGCTCTATTACCGACCCGGGTCGCTCAAAGCCCGTCTCTGCGTTGAGGGTCGCGCCCAGCTCGAGAGCCTGTGTGATTCGGCTTCCATCCCGTTTCGAAGATCGGGGAAGGTTGTGATCGCAACGGAGGAGACCGAGCTCGGTGCTCTCGACGAGTTGCAGCGCCGGGGCACGGCCAATGGGTTGTCGGGTCTGCGTCGTCTCAACCGAAATGACATCAGAGAGTTGGAGCCTGCCGCCACCGGGCTCCAGGGATTGCACGTCCCTGAGGCAGGGGTAGTCGACTTTCCCGGCGTCGCCGAGCACATTGCTCGAGAGTTGATGCGGGCGGGTGGCCAGGTGGAGACCGGGCTCGAGGTAACGGCAATCGATCAAATCCCCAATGGTGCCCGGGTGGTGGCGAGCGATCAAGAGTTCCAAGCAAGAGTGGTCGTGAACTGCGCTGGACTGTATTCGGACCGCGTGGCGTCCCTGGCCGGTGTCAACAGCGAGATCCGGATAGTCCCGTTTCGAGGCGAGTACTACACCCTCGCTCCCGAGGTCTCCGCATTGGTGCGAGGGCTCATCTACCCGGTCCCCGACCCGCGATTCCCGTTTCTGGGGGTGCATTTCACACGTCGGATCGACGGTTCAGTCGAAGTCGGGCCCAACGCCGTTGTGGCTCTGGGTCGTGAGCACTACCGCGGTGCCCCAATTGACTGGGGTGACGTGAGAGAGGTCGTGGCTCTGCGCGGGTTCCGGAAGCTGATCGCAAGGCATTGGTGGACGGGGGGAGCCGAGATGCTGCGCTCTCGCTCCCGAGCTCTCTACGGCCGTTCGGCCCGCCGACTCGTGCCCGAAATCAGAGGTGAGCATCTCCGACCCGGTGGTGCCGGAGTGAGGGCCCAGGCAATTGGTCGTGATGGCCGTTTGGTCGACGACTTCGTCATCGAGGAGGCGGGGGCAACCGTGCACGTTCTCAATGCACCGTCGCCGGGGGCGACGGCAAGTCTCGCAATCGGGGTCCATATTGCTGGCTTGCTCGGAACTCATCTCGCCCGGTTGGGGGGCAATCGAGGTGTGTAGTGTGACTGTTCATTGATGGATGCCATGCCAACAGTCGCCGTGCTCGGGTGTGGTCGGATGGGTGGAGCCATGGCCGGCACCCTTCATCGTGCCGGTTTCACTTTGGTCGTCTGGAATCGCGATCAGGAGAAGGCACGTCGGGTGGCAGACCCCTTGTCGGTCGCCGTCGCCAGCTCCCCGGCGGAGGCCGTGGCGTCGGCAGACATCGCCCTCAGCAGCCTTGCCGACGACGACGCGGTGCGTTCGGTGTATCTCGGTGAGCACGGTGTCATCGAAGGTCTGCGCCCTGGTGTCGTGATGATGGAGATGAGCACCATCGACCCCGAGGTCGTGGTCGAGATCGGTTTCGCGGTCGACGGCACCGGGGCCGCGCTCCTGGACGCTCCGGTCTCGGGGAGTGTCACCACGGTTGAGCAAGGCGCCTTGACCATCATGGTCGGTGGGGAGCCGACTGCTCTGGAGACGGCCCGCCCGGTGCTCGAGGCACTCTCGGCGCGGGTGATAGAGGTCGGGAAACGCGGGACGGGCGCCGCAACCAAGCTCGCGGTGAACGCCCTGGTTCACGGGCTAAACGTCGCCTTGTCCGAGGCGCTGGTTCTCGCCGAAAGAGCAGGTGTCGAGCGCTCGGTGGCCTATGAGGTGTTTGCTTCCGGAGCGGGGGGAGCGCCGTTCGTCCATTACAAGCGAGAGGCCTTTGAGCACCCGGAGAGCGCAGTCGTGGCATTCAGCCTCGACCTCGTGGCGAAAGACCTCGAGCTGATCACCGGTCTCGGGGAGCGGGTTGGGGTGCAAATGGACCAGGCCGAGATCGAGCTTCAAATCGTGAAACGGGCCATCGCCGCCGGGCTCGGAAATAGGGATCTCAGCGCCGTTGCCGTGCTGCTGCGCGGCGACGCCGGCACGGAGGATCGAAGATGAAGAATCGGACTCAATGAGGAGGAGACAGCCATGACCGAGTTTCCGGTAGCCACTACCCCGGCCCCAGGAATCATGGGCGTGGATTGGGAGGAGCGGGTCGATTTCGCGCGTTTGCGTGATTACCGCTTGGGCCGGGTGCGGCAGCAACTCGAGGCCAACGGTTTGGGCGCCGTCCTGCTCTTCGAGACTTCGAACATCCGCTATGCCACCGCAACCCAGATCGGGTACTGGGCCTTCAACAAGGGTGAGCGGTGGGCTCTCGTCACTCGAAAAGGTCGGCCTCGCATCTGGGACTTCGGTTCGGCCGCCAAGGCGCATCGTCGCCAGTTGCCAAGTCTCTACGACACCGAGAACTCGATCGGTGGGAACACCGGTCTCCAGGGGGCCATCGGCCCCAGTTCCGGGCTGCATGTCCGGGCTGCCGCCGAGATCGGGGCCGTGCTCCGGGATGAGGGCCTATACGGTGATCCGTTGGGAGTCGACATGGCTGAAACCTCGGTCTTCCTCGCCTTGCAGAAGGAAGGGCTTCAGGTCACCGATGGCCAGCAGGCGATGATGCTCGCCAGGGAGATCAAGAGCCCGGACGAGATCGTGCTTCTGAGCCAGGCCAGCGCCATGGTCGATGGCGTCTACCACGAGATCTATGAGGCCTTGAAGCCGGGGATCAGGGAGTCCGACATCGTGGCCCTGGCCAACGCTCGTCTCTTCCAGATGGGATCGGAGTTCGTGGAGGCGATCAATTCCATTGCCGGCGAAAGATGCAGCCCTCATCCCCATGTGTTCAGCGACCGCATGATCCGACCCGGGGACCAGGCCTACTTCGACATCATCCACGCCTACAACGGGTATCGCACCTGTTATTACCGGACCTTCGGCGTCGGCCGGGCCACCACTGCCCAGCGGGATGCCTTCAAGCAATCGCGGGAGTGGATGGACGCCGCCATCGAGCTGGTCCGGCCCGGGAACACCACCGACATGATCGCCAAGATCTGGCCTCGCGCCGAGGACTTCGGATTCCTCGACGAGATGGATGCATTCGGGCTGCAGTTCGGCCACGGGGTCGGCGTCGGGCTCCATGAGCGGCCGATCATCAGTCGCCTCAACTCTCTCGACGATCCGATCGAGATCAAGGAGGGGATGTACTTCGCGCTCGAGACCTATGCTCCGGCCACCGACGGGCACTCGGCGGCCCGGATCGAGGAGATGATGGTGGTCACCGCCGATGGGCCGCAGATCACCACACTCTTCCCCTGCGAGGAGTTGATGGTGGCCAATGAGTACTGAGGTCGACGCCGGTCTCTACGACTACGCACAACGGCCACCACGCCTTCCCGGGCCGACCAATCCCGACAACGATCGGTTGGATATCGATCTCGAGACCAGGATCGAGATGTTCGAGATGCAGCAGGTGCTGCGTCAGTTCGAGGACAGGGTCTACGACCTCTTCATGCAGAATCTGGTGAAGGGGACCAGTCATCTCTCGCTGGGAATGGAGGCGATAGCCACCGGTGTGGGCAAGGCGATGCGCTCTGACGATTACACCTTTGCCACCTACCGGGGCCACGCCCACACCATCGCCAGAGGGGGCCCACTGGGTCCGGTGATGGCGGAGCTCTTGGGACGGGACACCGGGATCCTCGGCGGTAAGGGCGGGTCGATGCATCTCACTTCCATCGAGCACGGGATGATGGGCAGCTACGCCATCATCGGGGCTCATCTCTGTGTCGCAAATGGGGCGGCGTGGTCGGCGCAGCTTCGGGGGACCGACCAGGTAGCGGTGGCCTTCTTCGGCGACGGCACCACCAACATCGGGGCGTTTCACGAGGCGCTCAACCTGGCTTCGGTGTGGAAGCTCCCGGTGGTGTTCGTTTGTGAGAACAACCTCTACATGGAATACACGCCGATCGATCTGGTGACGGCCACCGCCCACCCGGCGGCGGGTCGTGCGCCCGCCTACGACCTGGAGCAGGTTGTCATCGACGGCAACGACGCCGACGAGGTCTTGGTCACCGCGCGCTTGGCGTTGGAGAGAGCCCGTAGGGGAGAAGGGCCGTCCCTCATCGAGGCGGTCACCTATCGGCACGGCGGTCATAGCCGCGCCGACCCCGGCAAGTACCGGCCGGTCGAGGAGGTCGAGGCGTGGCTGGCCCACGACCCGTTGCCCACCTATCACCAGCGACTGCTGCGTCTGGGTGTACCCGAGTCCCGTCTCTCCGACATCGTCCATCAGGTGGCGGATCGCGTCGAGGAGGCGACCGCCTATGCCAAGGCAGGTGAACGTCCCGCTGAGCATGTGCTGATGACGGACGTCTGGGCCGATGGAGGCTCGTCTTGGCGGAACTGAGCTACCGCGAGGCTGTGGCCAGGGGCATTGCCCAGGAGATGCGGCGGGACCCGAGTCTGGTCATGCTGGGTGAGGACATCGCTGGGGCCGGGGGTGTCTTCAAGACCACCGTGGGCCTGTTGGAGGAGTTCGGCCCGACTCGGATTCGTGACACCCCCATCTCGGAGCAGGCGATTCTCGGGGCGGCGATGGGGGCGGCCATGACCGGGGTGCCGGTGATCGCCGAGATCATGTTCTCCGACTTCCTCGCGGTGTGCTTCGACATGGTCGCCAACGAGATCGCGAAAACCAGGTACATGACTGGAGGGCAATTGACCATCCCTGTGGTCATCCGCACCGCAAACGGCGGCGGGGTGCGCTTTGGGGCCCAGCACAGCCAGAGCGTTGAGAACTGGTGCATGATGATTCCCGGGCTCAAGGTGGTGGCGCCCTCCACCCCCGAGGATGTCGTCGGCCTGATGGCGGCTGCGGTGCGCGACCCTGACCCTGTGGTCTTTTTCGAGCACAAGTCCTTGATGGCGACCAAGGCCGACCTTCCTGACACCGAGATCGTGGCCCGGCTCGGTGAGGCCCGGGTGGTGCGCTCAGGCAGCGATTGCACCGTTGCCGCCTTGGCTCTCATGGTGCCAAGGGCACTCGAGGCCGCCGAGCGTCTGGCAGCGGAAGGGGTTTCGGCGGAAGTGATCGACCTTCGGACCCTCGTCCCTCTGGATACCAGGGCCATCCTGGGCTCGGTGGCGAAGACGGGCCGGATGTTCACGGTTGAAGAGAATCCGAGGTTGTGTGGGTGGGGTGCCGAGGTGGCATCGATCGTCGCCGAGGAGGCGTTTTGGGATCTTGATGGCCCGGTGGTCCGGATCACCACGCCCCACATTCCGCTTCCGGCCGCCGAGACCCTGGAAGACCTGGCGATCCCTTCGGTGGACCGGATCTACGAGACGATCAAGAAGACGCTCGATTAGAGCGGTTCAGCGTTCAGCGTTAAGAGTGCACTCGTAATTGGGACCGTGAGGGGTCATATCCGGCCCTGAGGCTCCCAATTAGTAGCGGGCGATAGTCACCTGACCAGCAACATGTCACATTCGCCGCGGTTGACCACGTCCTCGGCCGTCGAGCCCAGAAGCAAGCTCCTGACCCGGCCCCGGCCCCGGGTGCCGACTACCAGTAGCTCGGCCCCGATCTCAGCGCAGTACTCGACCAGGGCCTGACCCGGGCGACCTTCACGGTCGACCCGCACCACCTCCAGGCCTGCGTTTTCCAGAAGGGGTTGCGCCACCGTCCAGACCTTCGTTCTCTGTTCGTTGGCCAGATCACGAGTGTCGACGGTGACATCGTGCGGGAGGTGGAGCAGGGCAGGGCTGAGATCGACTGCGTGGAGGACATGGAGGTCGGCCCGCCGGAGGACCGCCTCATCGATCGCCTTCGTCAAGGCGCGAAGGCTCTCCTCGGAACCGTCAACTCCAACCACTATGTGTCCCATGCCAAGGCGAGTCTGGCATATCTGCCGGTGGCCTATTCGGTGGGTCCCATCTGCCATAGTCCGGGGACTCGATCACGGAGATGGATGGTTGCATAGCGCAGATGACGCCCGCTACGACCAGATGACCTATGCCCGCTGCGGGCGAAGTGGACTCGATCTTCCCCGGATCTCGCTCGGGTTGTGGCACAACTTCGGTGGGGACTCCATAACTGATCCCGCTCGTGAGCTGCTCCTCGAGGCGTTCGATCACGGTGTCACCCACTTCGATCTGGCCAACAACTACGGGCCACCGGCTGGTTCCGCCGAGGCCAACTTCGGCTCGGTGATGGCGAGCGACCTGGGCAGGTATCGAGACGAGATCATCATCTCCACCAAGGCCGGTTACTGGATGTGGGACGGTCCGTATGGCGAGTGGGGCTCGCGCAAGTACCTCACCGCCAGTCTCGATCAGAGTCTGCGGCGCCTTGGTGTCGACTATGTCGACATCTTCTACTCCCACCGGTTCGATCCCTCGACGCCCCTCGAGGAGACGATGAGAGCACTCGACAGCGCGGTACGAGCCGGCAAGGCGCTCTACGTCGGGATCTCCTCATACGGTCCGGCCACCACCATCGAAGCGGCTGCCATCCTGCGACACCTGGGCACCCCATGTCTCATCCACCAGCCGTCCTACTCGTTGCTCAATCGTTGGATCGAGGACGGTCTTCTCGATGTGCTTGGCGAAGAGGGGATGGGCTGCATCGTGTTCTCGCCGTTGGCCCAGGGCCTGCTCAGTGACAAGTACCTCAACGGCGTCCCGGAGAGCTCCCGAGCCGCCACCGGGGACTCCTTCGATCGAAAGATGCTCGCCGAGGAGAACCTGGCGCGGGTGCGCGGGCTGAACGACATCGCCAAACGACGGGGTCAAACGCTGGCCCAAATGGCGGTGGCGTGGGTGTTACGGGACCCACGGGTTACTTCGGCCCTGGTCGGCGCCAGGAATTGGTCGCAGCTAGAGAACCTGCTCGGTGCGCTGGACTACCTCGATTTCACCGCGGAGGAATTGGCCGAGATCGATCGCCACGCGGTGGACGGCAACCTGAACATCTGGGCGACCTCCAGCGAGAGCTGAGTTTTCCCAGGTCAGTTCTTTATCAGCTTGAAGGCGATGTCACGACTGAAGTCGGGAAGGGTGAGCTGACACGGCTGATCGCCGGGGCAGTCGATGTTCATCGGCTCCATCCACACCCCGGCCCAAGTGTCGAAGGGGGTGATGGTCCAGGTTCCCCCCGCCAGGCGGTCCAGGGCGACGGAGACTCCGGTGCGCACCGTGTGGTCGGCCCGGATCTCATCCATGGTCGAGCCCTCGAGGGCGAAATCCTGGACCCAGAGGATGCCGCCGGTATCACCAGCGACCGCCCAGCCGCGCAGCTCGGGGTCGCTCGAAGTGACACCGACCCGAGCCGGGTCGTAGGTGACCAGCGGCACCTCCTCGACGAAGGTCGCCAGCCGTGCCATGTCGGCCGCCATCTCGTGGTCGAACCGTCCGTAGGAGGCTCCGTCGTTCCATTCACTCGGGGTCATCGCGGCCCCGGCGCCGAGGGAGGCCCAATTCGAGTGATGGAGCATCTCCGGATAGAACTGTTGACCACGGTTCCCGTACTCGCCGACCCAGTTCGGCTTCTCCTCCCGGTCCCACATCAGCTCGGTCCAACGGGCGAACTGGGCTGCCGCCTCGATGGGATCATCCAGGAACTCATAGAGATGCACCTGGGGAACGTCCATCACGGCATGACCCTCGGGCCAGTCCACGGAGCCGGACATGGTGGCTGTCGTCGGGTGGCGATAGGGGTCGTTCTCCTGGAAATAGGCGTTCAAGTTCTCGTGCCAGGGGTTGGTCTGGTCATATGACTCGGTGCCGTTGATCTCGGTGATGGTCTGCCACATGGCGATGGCAGGGGAGTAGCCCCAACGCGCGATGATGTAGCGGTAGTAGTTCTCCTGCCACGCCAACGATTCTCCATCGGTGAAGAACCCAGCGATGTCGGTGAGTTTGCTGAAGCCGTTGAGCGGCCATCGCGAGTCGCCCCATGGGTGGGCGTCGGTGCGCAGGTACTGGTGGGTCCAAATTGTGTAGACCAGAGTTGCGCCACTGGTCTCGGCCTCACGAAGCACGAAGTCGATGATCTCGAGTTGTGCGGTCGAATAGTCCTCGTAGGCCTGGGCGGTGAAGTTGTTGCCCCAGGTGGGCCACCACATCACATAGTTCTCACCGGTCTCTGGCATCGCGTTGAACAGCCGGAGCCCCGGTCCCTCCGGATCGGCGCCACCCAGGCCCATGTCGAGGTCGGCATGACCACGGCCGTACCAGGGTGTCCCATCACTCCAGGCGAGATAGTGAGAGCTGTAAGAAGGGTCGACCGTGTCTCCGATCTGGAGCCATCCGCGGCGCTCGGAGTCGTTTACGACGAAGCTCCCGGTGCTTGCCGGGCTCAGGCCACGTTGATCGGAGACGGTGACCCGATATCCCCATTCACCCACCTGGGAGGGTGTGAACCTGACCTTCCACTGCTCCCTGCCGTCCCAAAAGCCGGGAACCTCCATCTCGGTGCCGTCGGGCCCGACGAAGACTGCATCCAGGGACACCTCGCGCTGGTCGTAGGGGTTCTCGTATTCGGCGGAAATGCCGACACCCATCTCCTGCATCTCGTAGTTTCCCAGCTTGGCGGCTGAAACGCTCACCCCGTCTATCGAAGGCAGGTGGGGAGCTGTGGTCGTGGTCGGAGCCGGCCTCGTCGTGTCAGATTGTCGTGTGTCTTGGTCGGAGGTGCAGCCGGTGAGCATGAGGACGACCACCGCCACGACGATCAGCCATTGCCTCGACGAGGGTGTCATCGATCTCCTCTGGTCTCCAAGTCGGCGGATCGTAGGTGGGGCGGAGCGTCGTGTATAGGGTCGGCGCCGTGCCCGGTCGAATCGATCATGTCGTCATCGTGGGCGCCATGGGGGCGGGCAAGACCACGGTCGGGAGGGGGCTAGCGCAACGATTGGGCCTCGCCTTCTTCGACTCGGATGATCAGATCTGTGAGCTGAGGGGCGTGGATGCCGCCTGGATCGCAGCCGATGAGGGGGTCGAAGCCCTTCATCGGTTGGAGCGACAGGTGTTCTGGGACGCCTTCCGGTCTTCAAATCCATCGGTCATCGCTGCGGCCGCCAGCGTCATCGAATATGAGGAGGTCAGAGATGTCCTGCAGGGTGTGCGCTGTGTCTGGGTCGATGCCGACGAGGAGACGCTGCAGCTTCGCCGGGCGTCGGCCACTCACAGACGCGAGATCACCAACGACGAAGCGAGCCTCTTGGCGAGGAGACGACCGCTGTTTGCCGCTTGCGCCGATGTGAGAGTCGACACCGGTTCGGTGGATGAGCATGATGCCGTCTCAGTTGCCGTAGAGGCGATCACTGGAAGGGACATCGAATGACAGAGAGTCTCAGCACCGAACCGTTCCTGCTCGGGGTCAACTACTGGCCACGACGCAAGGCGATGTATTGGTGGAGTGACTTCGACGCGGCCGAGGTATCGGACGAGCTCGATGTCGTGGCGTCGGTGGGTATGAACGTGGTGCGTCTCTTCTTGTTGTGGGACGACTGGCAGCCGGCATCCGACATCGTGTCGACTGAGCGTCTTCGAGATTTCGGAGTGGTCTGTGACATCGCTGCCGACAGAGATCTGGGCCTCGACGTCACCTTCTTCACCGGTCACATGAGCGGGCCCAACTGGTCGCCTGCATGGTTGCTCGACCCCGGGGCTCCTTCTCATCCCTCTCCCTATGTCAGACAGGTGGTAAGTGGGGGACAGGTCGTCGACAGCCCTTACCGCAACATGTTTCACGATCCGACGGCGCTCGACGCCGAGCGGCTCTTGCTGGCGACCGTTGTCGAGGCCTACCGGGACCACGATGCGATCTGGATGTGGAATCTCGGAAACGAGCCCGACCTGTTTGCCCATCCCGGGACTGCTGCAGAAGGTCGCGCCTGGGTGCGGGAGATGACCGGGCTGATTCATGACCTGGATCCCGATCACCCGGTGACCACCGGGCTGCACACTGCGAGCTTGTTCAATGACAACGGATTTCGAGTCGATGACGTCTACGCCGAAAGCGACGTCGCGGTGATGCATGGTTACCCGATGTATGTCGACTGGGCTCGGGGCGGCTTGGACCCGAGCTTCGTCCCGTATCTGTGCGCCCTGGTTACGGCTCTCAGTGGGAAGCCTTGTCTCGCCGAGGAGTGGGGTGGCTGCACCTCTCCCGACACTGAAGAGTCGGTCGTGTGGGAGTGGACCGCCTACGGGTCACCACGCACCCAGTTCATGGCAGGAGAGGCGGCCTTTGCCGACTACGTGGGCGAGGTGTTGCCCCGTCTCGTCGAAGTCGGCTCGACCGGAGCATTTCTATGGTGTTTTGCCGACTATGCGGAGCACCTCTGGGACCGACCACCATGCGATCCGGATGGCGCCAGACACGAGCGACATTTCGGCCTCGTGCGCCCCGACGGGAGCCTCAAGCCCCACGGAGATGTGATCCGACGATTCGCCGAGTCCCGGCCGAAGGTGGAGAAGGCCGCGAAAACCGTCACTCTCGATGTGACTCCTGACGAGTACTACGCGGACCCCTGGTATCACGCCCAGCGGTTGTATCAGGTGTATCTGGGTTCCTACTAACTCCTGCCCTCCGGCCGACCGGCGTCTGTTCGCCCGAGGTGCTCGTGAACATCGAGCTCGAGCTCCCTTGGCGCAAGCCGATGTGACCGAAGGCTGGCGTCTTCCTGAGAGCGCTTTCTAAGGAATCCCAGAAAGCAACTCCCCCTTTGCTTGACACAGTAGGGGAATAGTCTGTATGTTTGAGAGCGCTCTCAGGAGGAGGAGCCCCTGCGCGTGGCACGGACGCTCGATGACTTGGCCGAACTCAGTGGTGTTTCCCGCGCCACCGTGTCCCGAGTCATCAACGGCGGACCGGTCTCGGCAGCGACCCGGCGCCGGGTTCTCGAAGTAATAGAGGGCACCAACTACCGCCCCAACCTTGCAGCCCGTTCCCTGGCCTCGGGTCGCACCGGTGTGGTCGGGGTCGTAATGCACGTCGACCCGCCCCTCCTGTTCGAGGACTCTTATTTCGTGGCTCTGCTCCATGGTGTGAGTGACGTGCTGGCCGATCGCGCCAGCGGGATGATGTTGTGGCTCGGGAACCGGAGCAAGGAGGAAACTCTCAACCGGATTCTGGGCACGGGGCTGATGGACGGTGTCATCGTCACTGCCGACAATCTCGACGACGCGTTGGTTGACGGACTGCTCGCCTCGGACCTGCCGACGGTCCTGATCGGGCACCGGCGCTCCGACCTCACCGCCAGCTACGTCGATGTCGACAACGTCGGCGCCTCGGACACCATCACCACCCACCTCATCGAGATCGGGAGGACTCGCATCGGCCACATCACCGGCCGCCGCGGGACTGTGGCTGGAGAGGACCGGCTCAGCGGCTACTTGCGGGCAATGCGCCGCGCCGGTCTCAAAACCGACGACCTGATCGTCGAAGGTGACTTCAACCGCCCTTCTGGTTTGTCGGGTGGCGAGATTCTGCTGGATCGGGAGGTGGACGCCATCTTCTGTGCCAACGACGCCATGGCGAGCGGCGCCCTGCAATCGGTGCGGGCCCGCGGCCTGTCGGTTCCCGAGGACGTCGCCCTAGCCGGATTCGACGATTTGCCGTTTGCCGCCGAGCTCGACCCTCCCCTGTCCACGATTCGTCAGGGAGTTCACGCGCAAGGCAGCGAATCGGCGAAAGCTCTTCTCAGTCTTCTGCAAAATCCCGAGGGCGGACCTCGACGGGTTCTTCTTCCAACCGAGTTGGTCATCAGACAGTCAACGGTTGGAGTGCTCTCGGGATAGCGCGAAGACGGTTCTGCTCGTCCCCGGGGCAGGCCGCACTGGTCGACTGACCGGTGAGACACCGGGGGAGACGAATGGAGAAATATGAAACGATGGAAGAGCATCGCCTTGGTGGTGGCTCTGTTGTTGATCGTTGCTGCTTGCGGCGATGGCACAGAGGGGACCACGACCACGGGCGATGACGGTGCCGCAACTAGCACCACAAGCGCACCAGGGACCACGGAGGCGCCTTCAGGCGAGGCGACCGAGGTCAGATGGTTCATCGGACTCGGCACCGGTGCCCAGCCCGAGCAGGTCGCGGCCGAAGAGGCCCTTGTGGAGGAGTTCAATGCCTCCCAGGACCAGATCGAGCTTGTGATCGAGATCGTCGACAACGACGTCGCCTACGAGACACTGGCGACCCAGATGGCGTCGGACAACCCGCCCGACATCATCGGCCCGGTTGGCCGTGATGGGTCCAACGCCTTCGTAGGTCAGTACCTGAACCTCGATCCCTTGGTCGAGTCAACTGGATTCGACACGTCGATCTGGCCGGCAGAGACCGTCGAGAACTTCCGCGAGCCGGATGGGACCCTCCCGGGCCTGCCCTTCGCGTCGTTCCCGTCGTTCATCTACTACAACCGCGCCCTGTTCGACGAGGCCGGGCTCCCTTACCCACCACAGGAATACGGCGCCGATGGCGCCGCTGTGTACGGGGAAGGAACTGAGTGGGAAGGTCCGTGGGACTTCGCCAAGGTGGCCGAGATCGCTGCGATCTTGACCGTCGATGCCAACGGCAACGACGCCACCAGCGCCGACTTCGACGACGAGAACACCGTCCAGTGGGGTTTCGTCTGGCAGTTCACCGACCGTCTGTTCCAGCAGGGGTCATTCTGGGGAGCGGGCTACCCGCTCGCCGATGACGGCACCGCTGACCTCCCGACCGCCTGGGAAGACGAATGGCATTGGTACTACGACGCAGTTTGGACCACGGGGTTCGCACCGGCTCAGGCCGAGCTCGACGCCATGGGAGGCAACGCCTTCCAGTCGGGCAACGTTGCCCTCGCCGGCACACACCTGTGGTACACATGCTGTATCCGTGACGACGAGAACAACATCGTCGGTGACTTCTGGGACCTGGCGGTCATGCCGTCCAACAACGGTGTGGTCACGACCAATATGCACGCCGACACCTTCCGGATCCTGGCGTCGACCGACGTCCCGGATGAGGCGTTCACGGTGCTCCAATACCTGCTGACAGACGGGGCCCTGCCATTGCTCACCGCATATGGCGCCGCTCCGGCGAATCCGGCTCTGACCGAGGCGTTCTTCGCGTCTCTCGACGAGCGGTATCCCCAGGGTGTCAACTGGCAGGTGGCGTTGGACAGCGCGGCATATGCCGACAATCCGAGCCACGAGACCTTCCTGCCGGGATGGGAGCCGTACAAGGAGGCCATGGGGACTCTGAGTAACGCGGTCCTCACCGACCCAGCCCTGGATCTCGATGCGGCGATCACGCAATTGGAAGCTGATCTGACGACCATCTTCCAAGAGAACGGGTAGAAATACGGCAATTGACCGTACTGACTGACGATGGGGCGGCCGGAGGGCCGGCCGCCCCATCAACACGAAAGAGGGCGACCCTCGCCCAGAGACGGGGCCGCGCGGGCCTGTGGTTCGTGATGCCCTGGGTCATCGGGTTCTTCCTGTGGTACGCCATCCCGATGGGCGCTTCCCTCTACTTCTCCTTCACCGACTTCGACCTGGTCAGCGCCGAGCCGGTGCAGTTCATCGGGCTCGACAACTGGCAGAAGCTCGTGGTTGACCCCGAGGTTCGCAATTCGGCCCTGGTCACCTTGAAGTTCGGGGCCTTCGCCTTGCCGTTCGCCATCATCGTCCCGATGGGTCTCGCCTACCTGCTCGTCTCCAAGAACCTCAGGTGGCGGCAGGGTTTTCGCACGCTTTTCTTCATGCCCTCGATCATCCCGTTTGTGGCGGCGGTGCTCATCTTCGGAGGGGTGATGAACGGGCAGATCGGTTGGGTCAACAAGATCCTGGGCCTGGTTGGGATCGACGGGCCCGAATGGTTCCTCGACAGGACCTGGATCTATCCGTCATTGGTGTTCATCGGTCTCTGGGGCGTGGGCAACGCGATGATCATCTTCATCGCCTCGATGAACTCGGTCCCCGCGACGCTTTACGACGCGGCGAAGATCGACGGGGCCTCTGAGTGGCAATCATTCCGTCATATCACCATCCCGGTGATCTCCCCCATCATCTTCTACAACCTGGTGATTGCCTTGATCGGGCTGTTCAACTACTTCCTGGTGCCGTTCGTGCTCAACAACGGGAGTGGGGCACCCGGGGGGGCTACCAACTTCTATGCGCTCAATTTCTTCAAGGTCGGGTTCCAGTTCTTCGACATGGGTTATGCGGCGACCCTGGCCTGGGCGCTCTTCATCGCCGCGGTGGCCATAACCGGGTTGCTCTTCTGGTCGGCGAAGTTCTGGGTCCACTACGAGTACTCGGGAGACTGAGCAATGGCTATCGAAGTAGGCGAGCCGGTCGAGACCGTTCGACGGAGACCCGAGGTCCCCTTCGAGGAGGCTTCGAGGCCTCCTAAGCCCCGTTTCCGGGGCTGGTTGACCACCGGTATCACCGGCCTGGTGCTCTTCGTTTTCTTGATGCCCTTGGGCTACATGCTGGTGACCTCGGTCAAGTCGGAGCAGATGATCGGCAACCTGACCGGGCCGATCCTCCCCAGGTCTCCGGCCACCTTCGAGTACGAAGGCGAGCAACTCGACATGCTGACTGTTCCCATGCCGGACGGCTCGGAACGGGAGCTGGGGATGCTCCAGCCTGGGCGCCAGGTGTCCCAGTTCATAGATCCCAACGACCCCGCGGCGGGCCCTATCGAGTGGGAGGGGAACTGGCGGGTGCTCGAGCCCTCCTACCAGCTCGATCCGCAGTGGGAGAACTTCCCACGGGCCTGGGACCTGATGGACTTCCCGATCCTGCTCCGCAACACGTTGATCATCGCCGGGCTCGGCACCATTGGCGCGGTGGCTTCGTCGATCCTGGTCGCGTACGGTCTCGCCAGATTCCGGATCCCATTCCTCAGGACGATCATGGTGATCCTGATCGCCACCATCATCCTTCCCCGATTCGTGACCCTGGTGCCCACCTATGCGCTCTTCCACCGGATCGGCTGGGTGGGTACCTTCCTCCCGCTTATCGTGCCCCATTTCTTCGCCAACGCCTTCAATGTGTTCCTCCTTCGCCAGTACTTCATGACCATTCCCAAGGAGCTCGATGAGGCGGCGACCATCGACGGTGCGGGCTCGTTCCGGACGCTGTGGTCGGTGATCCTGCCCCAGCTGAAGCCGGCAATCGTCGCGGTATCGCTCTTTCATTTCTACTTCGCCTGGAACGACTTCTTCGAGCCGATGATCTATCTGTCGACACGGACCGACCTGCAACCGCTCTCGGTCGGTCTGCGCTTCTTCAACACGTTGTACGACTCTCAGCCCAACCTGATCCAGTCGGGCGCCTTGCTGGCCCTGATCATCCCGGTGTTGGTCTTTCTCTTCGCCCAGAAGGTGTTCCTGCAGGGCATCGATCTGTCTGGTGTCCAGAAATAGGCTTCGAAGCGAGAGGGGAACCGGAGAGGATGACGGACCAATGACAGCTGCATCGGAGTTTCCGCCGAGCTTCCTATGGGGAGTGGCGACCGCCTCCTATCAGATCGAGGGGGCCGTTGCCGAAGACGGCCGTCGGCCGTCGATCTGGGACACCTTCAGCCACACCCCGGGGCGCACTCGCAACGGCGATAACGGCGATGTCGCCGTCGATCACTATCACCGATATGCGGACGACGTGGCGCTCATGGCCGACCTCGGAATCAACGCTTACCGATTCTCGATCGCCTGGTCCCGGATCCTGCCCGAAGGCACCGGCCGGGCCAACGAGGCCGGCATCGACTTCTACCGGCGGCTTTGCAAGGAGTTGGTGGGGGCGGGGATAACGCCGGTCGTCACCCTCTATCACTGGGATCTCCCTCAGGCCCTGCAGGACCGCGGGGGTTGGCTGAATCGGGAGTCGGTCGATTGGTTCGCGGAGTACACCGCGGTGACCAAAGAGGGGCTCGGAGACCTCATCAGGATCTGGGCCACCCTCAACGAGCCCTGGTGCTCCGCCTTTCTGGGCTACAGCTCTGGCGAGCACGCCCCAGGTATCACCGATCCGGCCCAGTCGTTCGTCGCCGCGCATCATCTGATGCTCGCCCACCATGCCGGGATCCGTGTCCTGAGGAACACCAACTCACACGACGACGATCAGCTGGGGATCGTTCTCAATCTGATCCCGGCCTGGCCGGCTTCCGACTCGGCCGAGGACGCCTTCGCTGCCGCGTCGGTGGACGCGGTGCACAATCGGCTGTTCACCGAGGCGGTTTTCCATGGTCGCTACCCCGACGAAATCCTCGGGTACATCGATCGCTATGGAGTGGCAAGCCAGATCGACACCGCGGAGCTGGCTCGAGCCCTCGAACCGCTGGATTATCTTGGTATCAACTACTACAACCTCAACCGGGTGCAACATGTGCCCGGGGCCCCTGCGATGGCCAACTGGCCCGGGTCGTGGGAGGCGCAGATGATCACTCCTCCGGGTCGTCTGACCGAGATGGGCTGGGGTGTGGAGCCTGAGGGCTTGACCTGGATTCTGGAGCGGGTCGGCCGGGAGCATCCGGGCGTTCCCCTCTACATCTGCGAGAACGGCGCCGCTTACCAGGATCTCGTGTCTCCGGACGGAACAGTCGACGATCCCGACCGGATCGCCTATCTGGCGGACCACATCCAAGCCACGCACAAAGCGCTGGAGCGGGGGGTCGACATCCGTGGCTATTTCGTCTGGTCGCTCATCGACAATTTCGAGTGGGCCCGGGGCTTCGACAAGCGTTTTGGGATCGTTTGGGTCGATTTGGAGACTATGCAACGGACGGTCAAGGCGAGCGGTCATTGGTATCGGGACTTCATCGGCGGTCGAGTCGCCGCCCGAATATGACCCTTCCGCACGAAGGTGGCATTTCTTCAGATAGTCTCTGTGGTACATGAGCACCGAAACCATCGTATGGAAAGGGCGTTGCGGCCCGTTTGAACTGCAATTGGCGCCGGACACATTCCGTCCCTCGACGATTTCAACCCTTCTCGCCGACTCCATGGTGATCGAGGAGGGTTCGGTTGTGATCGACGCCGGGTGTGGTTCGGGTGTCCTCTCGATCGTGGCCGCCAAACTTGGTGCCAAGATGGTTTACGGGGTCGACGCCGCCGCAGCGACGGTCGAGATCGCCACGGCCAACGCCAAGGCCCAGGCTGTGCAGGACCGGACGGCCTTCTACGAAGGTGACATGTTCGAGCCCATCCCTGAGGGCGTCGAGGCCGATGTCGTGATTGGTGACGTTTCTGGCATTCCCGACGACCTGGCGACGGTTTCCGGGTGGTTTCCCTCAGGGCTCTCTGGGGGGCCGAGCGGGGCCGAACTTCCCATGAGAATGTTGGAAGAAGCCAAGCGCATCCTCCGCCGCGGCGGCAAGCTGCTCCTTCCCACCGGCACCCTCCAGGACGAGAACTCGATTCTGGACAAGGCGAAATCCGTGTTTGGCTCGATCCGCCAACTCTCGGAGCGAAGCATCCCGCTTCCCTCTTCCCTTGCAGAGCAACCGGCGGTCCTGGGTCTGCTTCGGGAGAAGGTGATCCAACTGACCGAGCGGGGGAGCCGCCTGCTCTGGACAGCCAGGGTGTGGGAGGTGACCCGTTGATGGCCGGGTTGGCCGTCGCCAATCTCCAGACCTGACCTTTATCCTTGCTCGATGTCAGTCTCGCATCGTCTTGCGCCGTTCGGTGTCACCATTTTCAGTGAGATGACCGCTCTTGCCCAGGAGTATGGGGCGATCAATCTCGGCCAGGGCTTCCCCAATTGGGACGGGGCCGAGTTCGTGAAGACAGCAGCGGCCAAGGCGATGACCGACGGCGGTCACGACCAGTACCCGCCGAGCCCCGGAGTGCCCGAGTTGCGGGAGGCGATCGCCCGTCGCTACGGCCCACTTCTCGAGAGGGAGCTCGACCCGGCCAACGAAATCACGGTCACCTGCGGTTGCACCGAGGCGCTCGCTGCGAGCTTTCTGGGTCTGATCAACCCGGGCGAGGAGGTGATCCTGATCGAGCCCTATTACGACGCCTATCCCGTGGACGTGGTGTTGACCGGTGCCGTCCCCAGATACGTCACGTTGCGGCCACCGGATTTCGCGATCGACCTCCAGGAGTTGGAGGCTGCCTTTTCCTCCAAGACACGGGCGATCGTCGTCAACAATCCGCACAACCCGACCGGTCGCGTTTTCGACATCGACGAGTTGAGCGCCATAGCCGCCCTGTGCCAGGAGCACGACGCAATCGCGATCACCGATGAGGTCTACGAGGAGATGGTTTTCGGGCGAACACATGTCAGGCTGGCGGGCCTCCCTGGCATGTGGGATCGAACTCTGACGCTTTCTTCTCTCGGGAAGACTTTCTCGCTGACCGGATGGAAAGTGGGATGGGGAATCGGCCCTCCGGAACTGACGGCGGGAATACGGGCGGCCCATCAGTTCATGACGTTCACCACCCCGACTCCCGTCCAGCATGGGGCCATCGCCGCCCTCGGCGCCCCCGACTCGTTTTTCGATGACCTGCGCTCGAGCTATGCCCGCAAGCGAGACCTTCTCGCCGGTGGTCTCAACCGGGCGGGGTTCGAGGTCTACCCACCTCAGGGGACCTATTTCATGATGGCGGGGCACGGACGATTTGGCATTCCCGACGACCGAGCCTTCTGCCGTCATCTGGCGGAGACCGCTCAGGTGGTTGCCATTCCGCCGAGTGTCTTCTATCACCGCCCCGAGGACGGGGCCTCGCTGGTCAGATTTGCGTTTTGCAAGGATGAGGAGACCCTCGAACGAGCTCTCGATCGAATGAAGGTCTTGAACCTCTAGGTCACAAGTCACAGGTCTCAAGTCCCAAGCCAGAGCCCGAGACCTGAGACCTGAGGCTCGGGGCCTGCGACGTTTTGGGTGGCCTTGCCAGGCAGAACAGTGTTTAGACTCTCTCGCTCCCCCATTTCGAGGGAGTGATGACGGCACCTTTCTTTGATCCTGGCCCTCCGCGTGACGCTTGTGGCGTCGGGTTCATTGCCGCCCTCGACCGGGTTCCCACCTATCGGATAACTCGCCTCGCCGTGGAGTGTCTCGAGCGGCTGGATCATCGTGGGGCCCGTGCCGCGGATGGCACCGGTGACGGAGCCGGATTGCTCACCCAGATCCCTCTGCGTCTGATCAGCCGGGAATTGAGCACCCATGGCCACCAGGTTTCCGCGGAGCAGCTCGGGGTGGTCATGTGCTTCCTCTCGCCTACCGAAGCCGCTGCCTCACGGGCGGTGGTCACCCAGGCGATCGAAGCCGAGGGGATGCGAGTCCTTTTCTGGAGATCGGTGCCCATCGATCCTTCGATGCTGGGCGACCACGCCAGACTCGTCCTACCCCTCATCGAGCAGGCTTTCGTCACCGGTGCCGAGGAGGGAGCCGACTTCGAGCGCAGCCTGTACCTGGCGAGAAAGGGAATCGAGCGCGCGGCGACACCGGGTCTGTCCATCCCCTCCGCTTCCAGCCGCACCATCGTCTACAAGGGCCTGTTCACCGCGTCACACATCTCCAACTTCTACTCGGACCTGAAGGACCCTGACTACGAGACCGCCTTTGCCATCTTCCACCAGAGGTACTCGACCAACACCTTCCCCTCCTGGGACAACGCACAACCGTTCCGTGCCTTGGCTCACAACGGGGAGATCAACACCATCCAGTCCAACCGCTCTTGGATGGTGGCCAGAGAGAAGGGCGCCACCCCTGGGGTGTGGGGTGATCGGCTCCCGGATATCTTTCCCTTTCTCCAGCCGGGCATCTCCGACTCGGGAAGCCTGGACAACGTGTTCGAACTGCTGATGCAAAGCGGCCGGTCGCTGACTCATGTCAAAGAGATGCTGATGCCGGCGGCGTGGGAGAACGTGCCCGACCTCGACCCCGATCTCGCCTCGTTCTATGCCTACCACGCCTTCCTCACCGAGCCCTGGGACGGCCCGGCGGCGATTGCTGCCACCGATGGGTCGTCATTGCTGGTGGGGATGGACCGCAACGGGCTGCGCCCTGCCCGATGGGCGATCACACCGGAAGTGGTCCTGGTGGCGTCTGAGGCCGGGGTCTGCCCCGAGGAGGAGGCCAGGGCCACCGCCACCGGGCAGCTCGGGCCCGGCGAGCTGATCGTCTTCGACGGCGAAACAGGAGAGGTGCAGCAGTCCGACCAGGTCAAGGCGGCATTGGCGGCCGCCCAGCCCTACGGCGACTGGGTTAACACCGAGACACTTCGGATCCAGGCCCCCTTCGACAACCTGGCCGATACCCGATTCGACGCTGCCGCCTTGAGCAGGGTGTTCGGCTACACCGCCGAGGAGCGGAGGCTGATCATCGCCGACATGGCCCGCGGCGACAATCCACTGGGCTCGATGGGAGACGATACCGGTTTGGCGGTTCTCTCCAGCAGGCCCCGTCGGTTGACCCAGTTCTTCCATGAGATGTTTGCCCAAGTCACCAACCCTCCGATGGACCCGATCCGGGAGAAGCTGGTCATGTCGCTTCGGATCCAGCTCGGGCGCCGCGGCCCGTTGCTCGAGGACACGCCCCAACAGGCCCACCTCATCGAGCTCTCCAGCCCGATTCTCTCCGACGCCGAGCTGGAGGCCATCGTCCGCTCCGGCGATCCCCGGTTCTTCTCCCATTGGATCGCCACCACCTGGCCGGTCTCATCCGGACCTGAGGGCATGGAGGGGCGTCTCGACGAGATCTGCGACGAGGCGGCTCAGGCGGTCAAGCTCGGGGCGACCATTCTCGTGCTCTCCGACCGCGAGACCGATGCCGGCAGGGCGCCGATTCCGATGCTCCTCGCCCTGGGTGCAGTCCATCACCATTTGATCGACCAGGGGGTTCGCGGCTCGGTCTCGTTGGTCGTCGTGTCCGGCGAGCCACGAGACCCCCATGACCTCGCATGTCTAGTGGGTTTTGGGGCCTCTGCCGTCAACCCCTATCTGGCGATCGAACACGCCCGCGACCTTGCGGCTTCGGGCGCGATCGATGTCGACCCGGTGCCGGCCCAAGAGAACTACCGGCTGGCAATGGAGAACGGCCTGCTCAAGATCATGTCCAAGATGGGGATTTGCACCCTCTCCGCCTATCGCGGCTCAGAGCTGTTCGAGGTGATCGGTCTCTCCGAGGGAGTCTGTCGCAAGGCGTTCAGCAATGCACCTCGCAGGTTGCGGGGGATCGGGCTCAAGGAGCTCGCGCGCCAGGCACTTCAGCGTCATGAGGCCTACGCCGGCGGCTCCACCGAGTCGGGCGGGTTCTACAAGCACCGTCGTGGATCCGACACTCACGTCACGAGCCCCATGGTGGTTCTCGCGGTCCAGAAGGCGGTGCGCTCCGGTGACCCCGAAGATTGGGATCGCTACATCGAGATGATCTCGGATCGCGAGCCGGCCCTGGTGCGCGATCTCCTGACGTTTGTGCAGCGGGAGGCGGTGCCACTCGATGAGGTGGAGCCGGTGGAGCAGATAATGCGTCGCTTCACCACGGCGGCGATGTCACTCGGCGCTCTGTCGGCTGAGGCGCATGTTGCGTTGGCCGAGGCCATGAACCTGATCGGTGGCCACTCCAACTCTGGTGAGGGCGGTGAGGACCCGGAGCGTTTCGACACGCCGAAGAACTCGGCGATAAAGCAGGTCGCATCGGGGCGGTTCGGGGTGACCCCGGCCTACCTGCATTCGGCAGACGAGCTTCAGATCAAGATGGCACAGGGCTCCAAGCCCGGCGAAGGTGGCCAACTTCCGGGTCACAAGGTCTCGCCCGAGATCGCCCGACTCCGGTACACCGAGCCGGGTGTGACCCTGATCTCGCCGCCGCCGCATCACGACATCTATTCCATCGAGGACCTGGCACAGTTGATCTACGACCTGAAGGCGTTCAAGCCAACCGCACGGGTATCGGTCAAGCTCGTCAGTGAGCCCGGTGTGGGCACCATCGCGGTTGGTGTGGCCAAGGCTGACGCCGATGTCATCACGGTTTCTGGTTCCGAAGGTGGCACCGGTGCATCGCCGCTGGTCTCCATCAAACATGCCGGCTCCCCTTGGGAGTTGGGACTCGCGGAGGCACATCAGGTGCTGACCGCGAACGGGCAGAGGTCAAGGGTGTTGTTGGAGACCGACGGCGGGCTTCGGACCGGTCGCGACATCGTGGTCGCCGCCCTGCTTGGCGCGGAGCGTTTCGGCTTCGGGACCCTTCCCCTCCTTGCTCTCGGCTGCAAGATGGTGCGGCAGTGCCACCTGAACACCTGCCCGGTCGGGATCGCCACCCAAAACGAGGACCTCAGAGCCAAATTCACCGGTTCGGCCGACCAGGTCGTCCTTCTGTTCCGCCGTCTCGCCGAAGAGGCGCGCAGACACATCGCGGCCCTGGGAGCCCGCTCCCTGGGCGAGCTGGTTGGGCGTGCGGATCTGCTCCGACCTATTGATCCCCAGCACCCGCTTTCGGCAGATCTGTCTGCGATGCTGGTCGCCTCCAAGGGAGGCAAGAAGCACGAGGGATATCGCAAGGTGGGGTTGTCCAGTCTTTCCGTGAGGCTGGTTGCCGATTGCCGTGAAGCCATCGCCAAGGCTGAGCCGGTAGAGCTCGCTTATCCGATCCGAAACGTCGATCGGGCCATTGGGGCACGACTCTCGGGTGAGATCACGGCCAGGCATGGCGCCGAGGGCCTCCCCCATGGCACCATCGTCGTCAAGCTCTCCGGGACTGCAGGTCAGAGCTTTGGTGCCTGGTTGTGCCGTGGCGTCGACATGCACCTCGAAGGTACCTCAAACGACTACCTCGGCAAGGGAATGGGTGGGGGCCTGATCTCGGTCTCACCGCGCCGACCCGGGAATTCGGTCCCGCACGCAGCAGGCAATGCCGTCCTCTATGGCGCCACCGGCGGCCGGGTCTTTCTTGCGGGCAGGGTCGGCCAGCGGTTTGCAGTCCGCAACTCGGGCGCTACTGCCGTGATCGAGGGATGTTCCGACCACGGTTGCGAGTACATGACCGGTGGCGAGGTGCTTGTGATCGGCGAGGTCGGCCGCAACTTCGCCGCCGGTATGACCGGAGGTATTGCATATGCCTGGGACCCCGGCCTCAGTCTCAAGGCGATGCTCGCTGACACTGCACCCTCGGCCCGACGCCCCTCCGATTCCCAGCTGGACGACATTCGAGGGCTCATCGAAGCCCATCGGGACAACACGGGCAGCCCGGTTGCCGCCCGGATCCTCGAGGAGTGGTCTTGGGAGCAGGGCTCGTTTTGGGTGATCTCGGCGAGTGGCGACAACCGACCGATCCCGGTTCTCGAACAGGTCGAGGTGCCGATCTCTCCCTGAGGTCGGTGAGCCGTCACCGGCGCCAGGCGATATGTCCTGGATTGAGCTCGACGCCTGTATGCCGGACTCCGACCACGGGCAGCCGGGTGCGGATGCTTCATCCCACGGGGTCGGCTGATACGGCGTGCCCCGCCGATACAGTGCCCCGTTACGCCTATGACATCGGCAACTGACCGGTCCCGGTCGCCCCGTTACCTCCTCCTTCTCTCCCTCGGTGCCCTCGGGGTAGTCTACGGCGACATCGGGACCAGCCCGCTGTATGCGATGCGTGAGGCGTTCCATGCCGCCGGCGACCTCGCGGTCACCAGGCAAAACGTCTTCGGCGTCCTCTCGCTCATGTTCTGGGCACTGGTGATCGTGGTATCGGTCAAGTATCTGGTCTTCGTCCTCAGAGCAGACAACTCGGGTGAGGGAGGGATCATGGCCCTGACCGCCCTGATTCTCCCGCCGAACCGGAGGATCAAGGTCAGGGGAGTGCATCGGGTGCTCATCCTCTTGGGTCTCTTCGGCACCGCGCTGCTCTATGGGGACGGCATGATCACTCCCGCCATCTCGGTGCTTTCCGCCGTCGAGGGATTCGAGATCGTGGCCCCATCGATGGAAGCGTGGGTGATTCCGATCTCCATCGTCATCCTGGTGGCGCTGTTTGCGATCCAGAAGACCGGGACCGGCACCGTCGGTGCCGTGTTCGGCCCGGTGATGATCGTGTGGTTCGCCACCATCGGAATCCTGGGCGCGTTCCAGATTCTGTCCGACCTCGAAGTGCTGGCGGCAGTAAATCCCGTCTACGCCGTCCGGTTCGTGGTTTCCCAGCCCAGATTGGCGTTTCTGGCCCTGGGAGCCATCTTCCTGGTGGCGACGGGTAGCGAGGCCCTGTACGCCGACATGGGGCACTTCGGGAGACGCCCCATCAGGCTGGGCTGGGCATTTGTCGTTTTTCCTGCCCTGGTGTTGAACTACTTCGGACAGGGGGCGTTGATCCTGGCCAACCCCGAGGCGATCGACAACCCCTTTTATCGCCTTGCCCCGGGATGGGCGCTGCTCCCCTTGGTCCTCCTCGCCACCGCGGCCACGGTCATCGCCTCCCAGGCTCTCATCTCGGGCGCCTACTCACTGACCATGCAGGCAGTTCAGCTCAGCTTCCTTCCCCGTGTCGACATCGATCACACCTCACCGCGGGAAGTGGGTCAGGTCTATGTCGCCTCCATCAACTGGGTACTGATGTTTGCGTGCATTGGGCTGGTGCTGGCATTTCGCAGCTCGAGCAACCTGGCTGCGGCCTATGGGGTGGCGGTGACCTCGACGATGGTCATCACCACCTTGCTGCTCTACCGGGTCGCCCGAGAGCGCTGGGGGTGGAGTCGTCTCAAGGCGGGTTGGGTGATGTCGGTGTTTCTTGCAGTCGATCTGGTTTTTTTTGCCGCCAATATCGTCAAAGTCCCTGCCGGTGGTTGGTTCCCGTTGGTCGTCGGCACCATCCTCTTTGTGGTCATGGTCACCTGGAGTCGGGGTCGGCGCGATCTGTCGCTCGAGATGAGACAAGGCCAGGTCTCGATCGAACGGTTCATCGATTCGATCGCCCAACATCCCCAACGCCGGGTTCCCGGCACCGCGGTCTATTTGATCCGGGAACCCGGCTTTGTCCCACCGGCAATGCTCGCCAATCTGCGACACAACGAGATCCTCCACGACACGATCGTCCTGGTCACGGTCCGCGCAGCCAACGTGGCGAAGGTCCCCCAGGCGAGGCGGGCGACGGTCCACGATCTCGGCAACGACTTCCATCAGGTGATACTCGACTACGGGTTCATGGAGGAGCCGGACGTCCCGCGCGCCCTGGCCAGCATCGTCGACACCGAGTTCGGCTTCGATCCTTCGGATGCCAGCTACTTCCTGGCCAAGGAGTCGGTGGTGGTCAAGCCCGGCGCCGGGTTGCGGTCCTGGCGGTCTCATCTGTTCGGCTTCCTTCATCGCAATTCGTCGAGCGCCGCGGTGCAATTCAGTCTTCCCTCCGATCAGGTGTTGGAGATCGGTATCCAAGTTCGAATGTAGGAGGGGCCCTCATGGAAATCACGATGGTGGTGGAGATACCGAAGGGGAGTCGCAACAAGTACGAGATGGATCACGAGACCGGGGAGATCTTCCTCGACAGGATGCTGTTCACCGCGACCCGGTATCCGGCCGACTACGGGTTCATCCCCGACACGCTCGCCGAAGACGGGGATCCGCTCGACATCATGGCCTTGGTCAGCGAGCCGACTTTCCCCGGGTGTCGGATTCGGGTCCGCCCAATAGGGGTCTTCCTCATGGAGGATCAGGGACATGCCGATCACAAGGTGCTCAGCGTCCCTCTCGGGGACCCGCTCTGGCCGGACACCGAGAACCTCGGCGACGTCCCTTCCCACGTGCTCAGCGAGGTCGAGCATTTCTTCCAGGTCTACAAGGAGTTGGAGAAGAAGAAGACGGCGGTCATCGGTTGGCGCACCCGGGAGGAGGCGCTGACCGTCATCGAACGGGCCCTCGAGGCGTATCCGCGCTGATTGACCTCGGACTCGAGGCTTCCGGCCGACACCGTGTCGAATCGGGATCTAGATTCCGTTGGTCAAACTTGAATGGAGAGTCAGCCCATGAAGCGGATCGTCGTACTCGCACTCGCCGTGTTGCTCGCGGCGCTCACGGTTCCTATCGCCTCGGCCCAGGAGGAGGACGACAACGTCGTGCTCAAGATCGGGAACACCCAGACATTCGACACGATGAACCCGACTGCTGGTTTCAACGTCAACGAGTACGAAGTGTGGAACCTGCAGTACGCGACGCTGACCGACAAGGCGGCTGACGATTTCGCCGCGATTCCCGGGCTGGCTGAGTCCTGGGAGCCATCCGACGACGGTCTCACCTACACCTACACCTTGCGTGAGGACCTGGTCTGGTCCGATGGTGAGCCGCTGACCGCCGAGGACATCGTGTGGACTGTCAACACTTCCCGTGACCAGGGCTGGGCCAATCACATCTCCACCGTCCAGAACCTGACTGCGGTGGTCGTCGACGAGCGCACGGTCGAAATCACCAGCTCGGTTCCCGATCCCAAATTGCCCGTGATGGACGTGTACATCGTGCCAAAGCACATCTGGGAGCCGGTCGCCACCGACGCCGAGGCGGTTACTGCCTACGAGAACCTCGATGGTGTGGGCAGCGGGCCATTCACCATTGCCGAATTCCCCAACGAGCAGTTGGTGCGGATGATCGCCAACCCCAGCTATTGGGGTTGGCAGGGCGAGGCACCACCAATCGACGAGATCGTCTTCCAGATCTACACCAACCCCGATGCCATGGTGGCTGCACTGACCACCGGGGAGATGGATGCGATCTATCAATTTCCTGCAACGGCTATGGCCGATCTCGAAGACGAGCCGAACATCGAGACCGTCGTTGGCTTTCAAGGAGGTTTCGAGGAGATCGCGATCAATGGCGGAGCGGCAGAAGGTCAGCCCCACCCGGCCTTACTCGACCTCGAGGTGCGTCGGGCTATCAGCTTTGGCATCGACAAAGAAGCAGTAATCGAGGACCTGTACGCCGGGCTTGCGTTACCGGCCACCACGATGAGTCCTGGGGCTGACTTGAAATGGGTTCCTGATATCCCTGAAGAGGACCAATTCACGTACGACCCCGAACGGGCCAATCAGATCTTGGACGATGCCGGATACCTGGACAGCGACGGTGACGGGGTTCGGGAGATGCCGGATGGATCCAATCCGATTGTCCTCCGGCACGCGGTGCACACCGGGGAGGACCTGGCGATACCGATCGCCGACCTGTTCACGGGCTGGATGGAACAGATCGGGATCGGGGTCGAGCTCTCTAGCTATGACGGCGACCAGTTGTTCGAGCTCATCATCCAAGGCGACTACGACACTTTCTATTGGAACTGGGTCCCGTTCGTCGATCCCGACCCGATGCTCTCATACTTCACCGAAGCCGAGCTCGGGAATTACAACGACGCCAACTGGACCGATCCCCGCTACGAGGAGCTGTATTCGGAGCAGAAAGAGGAGTTGGACCCGGAGCGCCGATTGGAGATCGTCCACGAGATGCTCACGATCCTCTACGACGCCGCGGTGTACATCCCGCTCTACATCGCTCCCGAGCTTCAGGCGTATCGCACAGACCGGTTCGAGGGGTGGGTTCGGCAACCAGCCGAGGTGGGGCCGATCATGTTCTCCAATACCTCGCCGAGCTACGTCCTGCTGAGCCCGGTCGGTGGTGATCCCGATTCGGGTGGTACCAACATTTGGCTCATCGTCGGAGGGATCGCGGCTGTCGTGGTGATCGGAGGCGTCGCATTGGCCACCAGAAGACGCTCCACCACGGCCGACGACCGGGAGTAGTCGTCTGACAACCGACCAACGTCGAACGCGGGGGCGGGGTCGACTCGTCCTGCGCAAGGTCCTGGGCTCATTGTTGACCATCGTCTTCGTGCTGGTCTTCAACTTCTTCCTGTTTCGGGTGGTGCAGACCGACCCCGTTGGGAGTCTGTTTCGGGGGCGCAACATCCCACAGGAGCGTCTCGACGAGCTGCGCCAGGAGTTTGGGCTCGACGAGCCGATGCTGACCCAATTCGGCCTCTATTTGCGGGAAACGGCTCAGCTCAACTTCGGATACTCCTATCAGAGCCGCCAGGACGTCTGGGGTGAGATCTCCGAGCGGATACCCCCCACGGTGGTCCTGGTTGGGGTGTCGGCCGTGCTTTCGGCCGTGATCGGAACGCTGGGTGGTGTGATCGCCGCCTGGCGTCGCAACACCTGGAAGGACCACTCCATCACGTCGGGGACGATGGTGTTCTACTCGATGCCCGACTTCTGGCTGGGGATGATCCTCTTGGTGTTGTTTGCTGTAGTCCTGGGGTGGTTCCCCGTTGGTGGCATGGTTGGTGCAGGGTCCGGCGAGACCGGGATATCCCGCTTGCTCGACCAACTTCATCATCTGTTTCTCCCCGCTCTCACCCTCACCCTCGCCTATCTCGGCGAGTACACACTGGTGACCCGGAGCTCATTGCTCGACGTCATGGGTGAGGACTATCTCACCGTGGCGAGAGCCAAGGGCCTCAGAGACGTTGTGGTCCGCAACCGGCACGCAGTGCCAAATGCGTTGCTTCCGGTGGTCACCCTCACCGCGATCAATTTCGGGTTCGTGCTCTCGGGGGCGATCGCGGTTGAAGCCGTCTTCTCCTGGCCCGGTTTGGGCAAGGCCACCGCCGACGCCATCCGTGGCCCCGACCTGCCGATGCTCCAGGGACTATTTCTGCTATTCAGCGCAGCCGTGATCTTCTTCAACCTGGTGGCCGACCTGACCTATTCATGGCTCGATCCCAGAGTGGAGGAAGCGTGAGCATTGCCATGCAACGACGTCGGGCCACCGCGGGCCGGGTCTGGAGACAATTCCGCCAGTCGCGGCTTGGGATGATCGGGTTGACCGTGCTGGGTGTGTTCGTCCTCATGGCTCTAGCTGCCCCGTTGCTCGTGGACGCAACCGAGCTGAATCCCGTTCTGGCGCGGCAGGCTGGGAACTCGCAATGGGCCCCACCAAGTGAGTTCTCTCCCTTGGGGACCGATCATCTGCGGAGGTCGGTGTGGGCCCAATTCGTATGGGGCTCCCGGGTCAGTTTGTTCGTGGGTCTAGCCGCCACGGTTCTCACCATCCTCATCGGGTCGGTGGTCGGCATCGTTTCCGGTTTTGTCGGCGGGCGTCTCGATGGCTTCTTGATGCGGATCACCGAGTGGTTCCTGGTGATTCCGTTCCTGCCGCTGGCGATCGTCCTCGCCTCAGTGTTGGGGAGATCGGTGTGGAACATCATTTTCGTCATCGGGATCACTTCCTGGCCTTCGACGGCTCGGTTGGTGAGAGCGCAGGTGTTGACCGTGAAGCAGCGGCTCTTCGTCGACCGGGCACGGTCACTCGGGGCGACAGGCCCCCACATCGTGGGGCATCACATCCTCCCCAATGTGAGCGGGTTGATTCTGGCCAACGCCACCCTGGCGGTGCCGATATCCATCCTCACTGAGACCACCCTGTCATTTCTTGGCCTTGGTGACCCGTCCGCGGCCTCTTGGGGTCGGACCTTGGAGGAGGCCTTCCTCAACGGTGCCATGACTCGGAACGCATGGTGGTATTTCTTGCCGGCCGGTGTTGGCATTCTTGCGGTGGTGCTGGCGTTCACCTTGATCGGTCGTACCCTCGAGGAGATCGCCAATCCCCGACTCAGTGGCCGTTGATGACCGAGCCACTGCTCTCGGTCCGCGATCTCAGCATCACCTACCACACCTCGGGTGGGCCGGTGCCCGCGGTGCGCGGTGTCAGTTTCGACCTGGAGAAAGGTGGCTCGCTGGGTCTGGCCGGCGAGTCCGGTTGTGGCAAGTCCACCTTGGCCAACTCGCTGCTTCGTCTGCTCCCGGCGGACACCGAGGTGACGGGCGAGATCACCCTCGACGGCAGAGATGTGCTGACGCTCTCGCCTGGCGGGCTCAGAGCCGTGCGTTGGACCGCGGGCGCCATCATCTTTCAGGGCGCACTTCACGCCCTGAACCCGGTGCAGACCGTCGGTGACCAAATCGCGGAGCCGATGCTTATCCATGAGACGGCCGACAACGACAAAGTGGCGCGGGAGCGCACCATCGAGTTGTTGCGACGGGTGGGGTTGCCGGCCGCGCGCGCCGATTCCTATCCCCACCAGCTGTCAGGTGGCCAACGGCAGAGGGTGTTGATCGCCATGGCGCTCGCTTGCGATCCCCTTCTCCTGATTGCCGACGAACCGACCACCGCACTCGACCTGATGGTCCAGGCCCAGGTCCTGGCGCTGCTTGACGACCTCAAGCAGGAGCGGGACCTGACTCTGATGTTCATAACCCATGACCTCTCGGTGCTCACCTACGCCTGCCAAGGGTTGGCGGTCATGTATGCCGGTCGAATCGTCGAAGAGGGGCCGGCCTGGGACGTCTTTGCCAACCCATCGCACCCCTACACCAGGGCCCTGGCCGCCGCATTCCCTACGATCGGGGACCGAACCTCCCGAATGGCGCCGTCTGGTCTTGGCGGTGACCCGCCAACACCGGGGAATCTGCCCCAGGGCTGCCCGTTCCATCCACGGTGCCCGCTGGCGGAGGCTGGTTGTCTCGTCGAGGAGCCAGCGTTGCGGATCTCCGGATCGGGGAGGAGGGCGGCGTGCATCCTGGTGTGACCCTGCTCGTCGAGGTCGAGGACCTGCATGTGGACTTCGGCCCGGCGCGGGCCGTCGATGGTGCATCGCTCCACGTGGCAGGCGGTGAGGTCCTGGCGCTGGTTGGGGAGTCCGGATCGGGGAAGACCACTCTCATTCGCGCCATCCAGGGCCTCCAGAAGCCGACCTCGGGCAGCATCAGGGTCGAGGGCAAGCCGATCGATGCCAAGACCAAGAGGGCGATTCAGACCATCTTCCAGAACCCGGCGGTGCAGATGGTATTCCAGGACCCAACCGGGGCGCTCAACCCGCGACAGACGCTCTATGAGATCGTTGCCGAAGGCCTGCGTATCCAAGGCCAACCCAACGACGAGGAGGCCAAGGTTGCCCAGGCCTTGTCTCGGGCCGGGCTTCGCCCACCGGAGCGGTTCTTCCAGATGTACCCGCACGAGATATCAGGTGGCCAGCGCCAGCGCGTCGTGATCGCCGGCGCCATGGTCATGGACCCACGTCTGCTTCTGGCCGACGAGCCAGTCGCCAGTCTCGATGCCTCGATCCGAGGGGAGATCCTTGCCCTGATGCGGCATCTGGTCGATGAGGCGGATCTGGCGATCCTGGTGGTCACTCACGACCTCGGCCTGGCCTGGAACATCGCCGATCGGGTGGCGGTGATGTATCTGGGTCGGATCGTCGAGACCGGCCCCACCGAGGAGATCCTCGGCGACCCGAAACACCCCTACACCAGGGCGTTGCTCTCGGTTGTCCCCGAGATCAGAGAGATGGAACAACAGATCCTGGTTGGGGAGATACCGGACCCGACCCGGATCCCCTCCGGTTGCCGCTTTCACCCCCGCTGCCCTCTGCTCAAGTCGGGCACCCTGGCCCCCGAGGTGGCGGCGAGATGCTCGAGCGACGATCCGGGCCCGGTGGCGGTCGGAGCCGTATCAGCCGCCGCCTGCTGGGCAGTTGTCTCTCCCCCCAGGAGCGATGGGGCGGTCTCATAGGCGGCCGACGTAGTGCGCGACACGCGTAACACGCGGCGGCAGCTCTGGCCGACCGGCGTCTGTTGGGCCGAGACGGTGCAACCGCGAATCGGGCTAAACCGTCCCACCTCGCTCAGGATCTCGACATCGATTTCGGGTCTGAGGTGCTCGGCATCGCCCAGCGAGGGAATGACGTCTTTGTCACCACGCGCAACGCTGTCATCGAAGCCGAGGCAGTCGTGCTGGCGGCTCCGCTCCCGGTTCTCCAGAGTCTCGAGCTCGATCCGATGCCCGCCCGGCAAGTGACTGCCGCATTGCAGGGCCTGCGCATGGGTTCGGCGGCCAAGGCGGCGGTGGCAACCAAAGTGCCGCCACCGCTGTTTCGTCGTCAGGACACCGATATCCCGGCCTGGTATTGGACCGGTCTTGCGGTCGGAGGCTCGATCCGAAACGCCGTGACCGGGTTTGCCGGCACGGAGTCCGGGGTGAAGGCCCTGATGACCGACCCGATGGGCCGCTTGCGACAAGCGGTGCCCGAGGTCGACCTGATCGGGGAGCCGGTGGTCGTCGATTGGGGCGCCGATCCTCTGGCGGGTGGCTGTTATTCGGTGATCGGGCCCGGGCAGCGGGCTCTTCTCGAGGTGTTCCGACGGCCATGGGGCCGGCTCGTGATCGCCGGTGAGCACAGCAACGGATCGGGTTCGATCGACGGCGCCATCCGCAGCGGTCACGAGGCCGCCGAACAGGTGCTCGGTCTCCGACCCTGACCGCGGGGCCCATACGCGGGTCGTAATCCCCCACCAGCGTGGGGGGAGCTGGCGGTACCGTGACCCCCCATGTGGGCCGATCGAGACGTGACGCGGGTTGTCACCGCCCGATTCGTCTCCCGGGTCGGTGGTGAGGCCGCCTTCTTCGTGGGTATCTGGGGCAAGGCCGCCTTCGAGTTGGAGGCGACGGCCACGGGTCTGGCCGCGGTCATGGCTGCCCTCGGTCTGGCGTCGTTGATCGGGTCGGCGGTGGCCGGGGTCCTTGTCGATCGGTTCGACCCGCGCCGGGTGTTGATCGGGGGCGAGTTGCTCTTCATCCCGGTGGCGCTGGGGATGGTGTTTGCCGACACCATCCCGGCGATGGTGGTCGCCACCTTCCTGCTCGGGCTGGTGGGCACCCCGGTGTACACCGCGATCGCATCCTTCGCCCCCTATCTGACGGACGACCCTGAGCGACTGGCCCGGGTCAACGGCTTTATCGAAGGGGCTTCCTGGGCGGCGTTCGTCGTCGGGCCGGCGATCGGAGCGGTCATCACGATCACCGTGGGTCTCGACGGGATCTTCGTCCTCGACGCCGCCACATCGGCGTTGGCCGCCTTGATCGTGGTGCCGGTGACGGTGCGCGCCGTGGCCAAGCGGGATCGGGACGGCTCGCACGGGCTCCAGGAGTTGCGTGAGGGCTTCCGGTACTCGTATGGCAGCCGTCGGCTGCGCTTCTATCTGATTCTCGGCTCCCTGGTCTGGATTCTCTTCGGGACGTTCAGCGCGCTGGAGCCTTTGTTCTATCGCGATGTGCTCGGTGTCGCCCCGGAGACCCTGGGCTGGGTCAACTCGCTATTCGGTGTCGGCCTGGTGGCCGGGACGATGGTCTCCTCGCGGCTGCCGTCCCGCCTCAGGACGGCGCGCACCGTCGTGGTCCTGGTTGCGCTCAACTCGCTGGGCGACCTCTTGTATGTCGGCACCAATCGCCTCCCCGTCGTGGTGGTCGCCGGGATGACCTGGGGTCTGATCATTGGAACCATGGCTCCCCTGCTGCGAACCATGATCCAGATCAACTCGCCTGAGGAGCTGCTGGGGCGGATCACCGGCGTCTCCCAGGTCCATTCCGAGGTGGCCCATCTCCTGCCCCTGGCGTTCGCGCCTTGGCTGGCCGGATCGTTCGGGGTCCAACCCTCCTTGATCCTGGCCGGGGGGGTGGTCGGTCTGCTCGCCATGAGTTTCTATCCCGAGGCGCGTCGGCTCGACCGTACTCGAGAGATCGCGGTTCCCCGACCCGGGTTTCCCGATCCCAGCACCGAGCCAAGATCGGTGGGCCACTGAGCTCAGGGGTGGGAAAACGCCGGCATCACCTCAGCGGCGAACAGCTGGAGCCCGCTCGGGTCGAAGGCAAGGTCGGGGAAATACCCGATGGCGTAGGTCATCCCGGCTGTCTCCCAGGCCCGCAACTTCTCGACGACTTGTTCCGGAGTCCCGGATAGCCCGCGGAACTCCTCGACTTGCTTCTGGGCGCGCTCCTCGGTGACGAAGCCGAGGTACTTGTCCTTAAGCCAGGCGAGCTTCTCCTCGACCTCGGATTCGGTCTCGGCACAGATGATGCTGAAATTGCTCGACCTGACGATGGCCTCGTAGTTGGTCCCTTCCCGTCGACAATGCTCTTCCAGAATTCCCGACTTGTGGATGAACTGCTCGAGGTCGTTCCCGAAATTGGTGTACTGGGCATGACGCGCCGCGGTGCGGAGGGTCAGCTGTTCGCCTCCTCCCGCCACCCAGATCGGGATGTGGGGCTGTTGCAATGGCTTGGGTCGGCAGATCGCTCCTCTGAGCTGGTAGTGACGGCCCTCGAAATGGACCACGTCCTCGGTCCACATCCGCTTCATGATCTGCACACCCTCTTCCAGCTGGCCGAGACGCACCGAAGCCTTGGGAAACTCGTATCCGTACCCTTCGTACTCCGCCTGGTACCACCCGGCCCCGATCCCCATCTCCAACCGCCCTCCGGAGATGACATCGATCGAGGCCGCGGCCTTGGCCAGATATGAGGGGTGGCGGTATGAGTTGCAGGTGCACATCTGACCGAGCCGGACCTTCTCCGTCACCGCGGCGAGGGCGGCCATCAAAGCCCAGGCCTCATAGGTGACCTCTTGGGTCGCCACGGGGACGGTGTGAAAGTGGTCATAGACCCAAGCCGACTCGAAGCCGGAGGCTTCGATCGCCCGGGTAGCTGCGGTCATGGTCGGCCAGTGTTGCGATGTGTCGATGCCGACCAGGTCGAGCCGCCAGCCTTGGGGTACGAAAGTGCCGAATCTCATAAGGCGACGTTAGAGCGTTGACTATTAGACGGGTTTGTCCTTCCCCCCTCGCCCGACCTAACGGTCGGACGGTCCCCCCGCTGCGCAGGGGGACAAACTGTTCCTCTCGGCACCAGGCGGGTGAATGCCGTGAAACGGGGTGGCCCCGTCGATGTAGAGCAGATAGATGGCGAGCGGTAATCCGAACCCGGTGTGAGCGAGCCAGATCCCGACGATCAAGAGAAACGAGATTTTGACAGCCCATCCACCCTGGCCGGTCAGGTCAAGCGATTTCAGGGGAGCCGGGATCCCCACGGTCGATGATCCTCTCCCGGTGTCCAATGACGTCATATGGTGAGGACGAAGCCGAAAGGAGCCTCCGGTGCGGGATGCCCAGGTGCGTCGTATGTCACGGTTGCATCGCCGGCTTTACCGCCTGACCGGAGGACTGGTGGGCCGGCGGCTGGCCAATAACGACATGTTGCTCCTCACCACGACCGGCCGCCGGACTGGTCGCGCTCATACCGTGCCGCTGCTGTACCTGAGGGAGGGTGACGCTTTGGTCGTGATCGCCTCGTATGGGGGCAGGGACCATCACCCCGCCTGGTATCTGAATCTGGTGGCCACGCCAGAAGTCGAGGTCCAGGTGAGGAAGGGGCGGTTGAAGGCCCTGGCCCGCATCGCCGATTCCGAGGAGCGGGCATCCTGGTGGCCGCGGGTGGTTGATGCCTATGGCGACTACGCCGTCTATCAGACACGAACCCATCGCGTGATCCCGGTGGTGCTGTTGGAGCTTCACCCGCCGGACACGCCCTAGATTCGGAGGGTGTCGTTTTCCGATGATCTGGCGGGCCGGGTTCGGTCCCGGATGTCACATCTGCAAGATCTGACCGAGCGGCCGGTAATGAGCGGTCTCGGGTTCTTCCTCGACGACAGGGTGGCCGTTGCCGTCCTCGATGACCGTCTGTGTCTCCGCATCGGCGACGCCGAGGATTCTGACTTCAGCGAGCTGGCGGCTCTCCCCTTCGAGTTCGCCGGGCGCCCAGTCAGAGGTTGGGTCTGCATACCCGAGGAGAGCCTCGATGAGGTCAGTCTGACAGGGTGGGTGGCACGCGGGGTGTCCGGCCTCGGGTTACCGATGTAACACCTGTCGGGGACGGCGATAGCTGGGAGCCTTGCGCTGCCAATTACGCCGGGAGGCGACCTGGATCAGGTCTCCGAGCAATGCCGAAGCGGTTGGTTGCCCACCCGCCCCGGGACCGGTGAAGAGGAGACGTCCGATCGCGGGCCCTTCCACGAAGATGGCGTTGGTCACGCCGTCCACACCGGCCAGAGGATGATCGGCCTCGAGGGCGACCGGGGCGACCCGTGTCGAGACGCCTGCGCCGATCCGCTCCGCCACACCGATCAGCTTGATGACCTTGCCGGCCAGGGCTGCTGCTTCCACGTCGGCGCGGCTCACGTTCTCTATTCCCTGACACTCCACCTGCCAGGGCGCAACCCATTCCCCGAAGGCAAGGCGGGCCAAGATCGCGGTCTTGAATGCGGCGTCCCTCCCCGTCACGTCGTCGGAGGGGTCGGGCTCGGCATAGCCGAGGGCCTTGGCCTCCTCGAGCGCCTCCTCGAAGCTCCGGCTGTCCTGGGTCATCGCGGTCAGGATGTAGTTGGTTGTGCCGTTCACGATCCCGCTGACCCGGTCGATTCGCTCTCCCGCCAGACTCTCGGCAAGGGGTCGGATCACCGGGATCCCGCCTCCTACCGCAGCTTCGTACATGAGGGGGACCCCGCTTCGGTTGGCGGCCTCGAACAACTCTTGGCCTCTCGTCGCCACCAACTCCTTGTTGGCGGTGACCACCGGCTTGCCCGACCGTAAGGCGGTCAGCAACAGCTCACCGGTTGGTTCCAGGCCACCGATCGCCTCCACCACGACGTCGACCCCCGGGCTGCTGACGAGGCTCATCGCTTGATCGGTGATCCTCTCCGGAGGGAGGTCGAATGGCCTCGGCTTTTCGAGGTGCTTTACGGCGACCATCTTCAACTCGAGATCGACTCCGGCCTTCTCCCGGATCTGTTCCCGGTCGACGAGGAGTCGCTGCACCAGGGCACCGCCGACTGTGCCGGCGCCGAGCACGCCTACGTTGACTTTCATGGTCGGCTCCAGTGGTTGGCCCTGGTTCCGGGATCGTGTGTCATTGGATGCCTCTGTTTGGTGAGATCCGCGACACCGGCCTGAATCAAAAAGATCCGCACCGGTGCCGGGCGGATCTTGTTGTCGTGTCCTGGAGGGTGCTGATCACACGACCGAGCCGCACGGCTGGCGAGCCGTCGTCATGGTCGTAGTGATGTAAACAGCACTCATGTCGGGGTCAAGGTATCCGAAGCCGGGCCTCACGTCAATGTCGCCACCAGAATCGGGTCATGCTCCCCCGTAGTTGGGACAAGGAGGGGTCATATCCGACCCTGTGTGTCCCAATTTGGGAAAGTGTCAGCCTTCGGCTTCGGCCACCACCGCGATGTCGTCGAGATCCTTGACCAGCGCTTTTCGGGTGCCTCCCTCGAACAGCTTGCCGATGGTCCCTGCGAGCACCTTGGAGACGGTGCTGGTGGACTCGGCGCCGAAGGTGATGGTGATCACACTGCCGCCCACGGCCGGTTCCACACTGATCACCGATCGATACTGGGCGCCGAGACTGTCCGCCCCGACCGTGTAACTCCGACCGGGGTCGATTTCGGTGACCTCGAGGATCTCCTTGGCTTCCTTTCCGAAGATCAACCTGGTCTCCTGCCATCTGGTGCCCACCCCGAAGCCGGTCCCTTCGTCGAGACGTTCTACCGCGGTAACCGCCGATATCACGTTTGGGGAGCGATCGAGGTTCGTTATCAGTTCCCACAACGTCTCGGGGCTGACCGCAACCTCGCGACTCACCGAAAGCTCCGACATGGTGTCTCCTGGTCCGTGCCGTTTCCAACCCTAGATGGATGCCCGAGCCCGACAAAGGATCGAGGCCTCGTTACCGCCGACTTCTCCCCATTCGGTCCTGGTGTGGGTATTATCTGTGACGCGAAGCGCTCATCTAGAGCGGTTGAGGGACTAGGCCCGGTGATACCGCGGCAACCGGCGCAAGCACGGTGCCAATGCCTGGAACGATGAGTTGCCGTAGGGCTCCGGCTCTTGGCGCTCACGAGGCGTTTCGAGAGACAAATGAGGAGCAGCCGTTGAGCCCCACAGACGACCCCTGTTGTAGCCGCATCGAGGCACACCGATGACGTCGTACCTCGACGCCATCTCCGCCGGTGTTGTGGTGTTCGACGGCGCCACCGGGACCAACCTCCAGACGATTGGCCTCACCGCCGACGATTTCGGCAGCACCTTTCTCGAGGGCTGCAACGAGCTGCTGAATGTGACCCGGCCCGACGTGATTCGTGAGCTTCACCGCTCCTTCCTCCGGGTCGGCGTCGATGTGGTCGAGACCAACACCTTCGGTGCTTTTGGCATCCCCCTTGGCGAGTACGGGTTGCAGGACCGGGCCTACGAGATCGCCGCCGCCGGGGCGACGCTGGCCAGGGAGACCGTCGACGAGTTCGTGGCCCAGGACGGCCGGGCCCGTTTCGTCGCCGGCTCCATCGGTCCGGGAACCAAGTTCCCCACCCTGGGACAGGTGACCTATGCCGAACTGGTGGGTGCCTATCAGGTGGAGGCCGCCGGTTTGATCGACGGGGGTGTCGATCTCCTCATCATCGAGACCCAGTTCGACCTTCTCGGAGCCAAAGCTGCCGTCGAGGGGGTGCGCGCCGCGTTGCGGGCGGCTGGGGTGGAACTTCCGATTCAGGTCCAGGTCACCATCGAGCTGACAGGACGCATGCTGCCCGGCACCGAGATCGGAGCCGCTCTCACGTCACTCGGCGCATTGCGCCCCGACGTGATCGGGCTCAATTGCGCCACCGGGCCCGCCGAGATGTACGAGCCGCTTCGGCATCTGACCCGTCACTCACCTTTCGTCGTGTCGGCCATCCCCAACGCCGGTCTCCCCTACGTGGAGAACGGCCAGATGAAGTACGACCTCAGCCCTCGGGAGCTGGCCGAGCATCTCGCGACGTTCACGACCGAGTTCGGCGTTGGGGTGATTGGCGGGTGTTGCGGGACCACCCCTGAGCACCTCGCTGCGGTGGTGGCCCGGGTTCGCCCGGGCACCGTGAAGGAACGCCAGCCGGTAATCGTCCCCTCCGCTGCGTCGATCTATACCCAGGTCGCATTCGATCAGGACACCTCGTTCATGATCATCGGGGAGCGGGCCAACGCCAACGGCTCGAGGGCGTTTCGTGATGCCTTGCTTGCCGATGACCTGGAGGGGTGCGTCACAATCGGTCAGGAGCAGGTGAAAGAGGGAGCCCACCTCGTAGACCTGTGTGTCGACTACGTGGGTAGGGACGGGGTGGCCGACATGATCCGGCTCGCCTCCGCCTTCGCCACCGACATCACCGCACCAGTAGTCCTCGACTCGACCGAGTCGGATGTGATGGAGGCTGGCCTCGAGCAACTCGGCGGCCGATCGGTCCTCAACAGCGCCAATCTCGAGGATGGTGAGGCCGAAGGCTCCAGGATCGATCGGGTGTTCCGGCTGGCGCGGAAGCACGGCGCCGCGGTCATCTGCCTGCTCATAGACGAGGAAGGCCAGGCCCGGACCCTGGACTGGAAGATGCGGGTTGCGCACCGGATCCACGAGCTGGCGGTCAATCGCTATGGGCTGGAGTCGAGTGACCTCATCTTCGACGCTCTCACCTTCCCTTTGAGCACCGGTGACGACGATCTGCGTCGAGACGGGATCGCCACGCTAGAGGCGATCAGAAGGATCAAGGCTGAGCTCCCCGGGGTTCGGACGGTGCTTGGCGTCTCCAACATCTCCTTTGGCCTCAACCCGCCGGCGAGGCGAATCCTCAACTCGGTATTCCTTCACGAGGCCGTGGACGCGGGCCTGGACGCGGCGATCGTGCATGCCGGGAAGATCGAACCGCTGTCGAAGATCGATCCCGAGCAACGAAAGGTCTGCCTCGACTTGGTCCACGACCGCAGGGACGAGGGCTACGACCCCTTGGAGAAGCTCCTCGAGCTGTTCGCCGGTGTTCGGACTGAGCAAATGACCGTCGAGGACTACGCCGACATGCCGGTCGGCGAGCGGTTGGCGAGGCGGATCGTCGATGGTGACCAACGTTCGGTCATCGAGGATCTCGAGGTTGCCCTCTCCGAAGGGCACGCGCCTCTCGACATCATCAACGACTTCCTGCTCGACGGCATGAAGACCGTTGGTGATCTCTTCGCCAGTGGCGAGATGCAGCTGCCGTTCGTCCTGAAGTCGGCTGAGACCATGAAGAAGGCCGTCGCCCATCTCGAACCGAAGATGGAGAAGGCGGACACCGGGGGGAGGGGCAGGATCGTGCTCGCCACGGTGTCAGGCGATGTCCATGACATCGGCAAGAACCTGGTCGACATCATCCTCAGCAATAACGGGTACGAGGTGCACAACCTCGGAATCAAGGTCGGGATCGGCGAGATGATCAGGGTCTTCGAGGAGACCGGAGCCGATGCGATCGGGATGAGCGGGCTCCTGGTCAAGTCGACGCTCATCATGCGGGACAACCTCGAGGAGCTGGAGCGGCGCGGCCTGGGCAAGGTGCCGGTCCTGCTCGGTGGTGCGGCACTCACGAGGAACTACGTCGAGGCCGACCTCCGCTCTCGATACGCCGGCCCCCTCTATTACGGGAAGAACGCCTTCGCCGGTCTCGACGCGATGCAACGGATCGTCGCCGGTGAGCCGGCCCCGGCGCCGGAGGCCGGGCGTCAGCGACATGCTGCAGGGGACGAGATCGTCGCCGTGCCGGCCCGCTCGCTACACGTTGAGACCGACAACCAGATCTTCAAGCCACCCTTTGTCGGCTCCAGGGTCGTCCGCGGTGTTCCCTTCGACGAGATCACTCCCTACATCAACCTGACAGCCCTGTTCCGCAACCAATGGCAGTATCGACCGGAATCGGGCGAGAACGACCGCGAGTTCAAGCAGCGGCTGCAGCCGGTGCTCCGCGACCAATTGGCCCGCGCCCGCTCCGCTGATCTGCTCCGCCCCCAGCTGGTCTACGGGTATTTTGCAGCAAACTCCGATGGGAACGACCTGGTGATCTGGGACGACGAGAGTCGGAGCGTTGAGCTCACTCGGTTTACCTTCCCCCGTCAGCACGAGGAGCCTTTCTACTGCATCTCCGACTTCTTCCGCCCGATGGGGGCCGAGGTCGACTATGCCGCGTTTCACATTGTGACCATGGGTCACGAGGTGTCACGCCGCACCGCGGAGTTGTTCGCCGACAACAAGTATCACGACTATCTGTTGCTGCACGGTCTTGGGGTGGAGTTGGCCGAGTCGCTAGCCGAGTACTGGCACTACCGCATCCGCCAGGAGTGGGGCTTCGTCGACGAGGACGGGCCGAACCTGATCGGGCTGTTCCGACAGCAGTACCGGGGTGGCCGTTACTCATGGGGCTATCCGGCATGTCCCGACCTGGAGGACAACGAAAAGGTGGCTTGGCTGCTCGGCGCCGATCGACTCGGCATCGAGGTGGGTGAGGAGACAGCCTTCCAGTATCAACCCGAGCAGACCACTTCGGCGCTGATCTGCCACCACCCACAGGCGAAGTACTTCATCGCCAAGAAACCCAAGGAGACCAAGGATGTTGACTGATGCCGGCCGCTGGCTGCGTATCGCAGAGGTGAATCCGCCCGAGTTCCCCGACCTTCGCCATCGCAGCCTGTCGCCTGCATGGAGCCATGTCATGGTCACCGACAACGTCTTCGGCCGGATCAGGGTCTCGCCATACGCCTTCTCGGCCCGAATCACCCACGACACGCCCGACGTCAAGCCCACCGTCGTCGTCTCGACCCGTGACCGCAACATCTTGGCGATCGAGTCGGAGGTGCGCGGGGCTCTCGGCAACGGGGTGGATTCGTTCCTGGTGGTCATCGGTGACACCGTCCCCCATATCGACCATCTCGCTCACCATTACGAGATCGTCGAGCATCTCCGGCAACTCCAGCAGGAGCTCCCCGATTTCGAGGTGGGGATGCCCACCAGGTTCCGGGAGTGGCAATTCAGGCGCAGGATCGATCTCGGAACTCAGTTCTTTGTCGCGGGCCCGGTTCTCGATCCCGAGGTGATTGGTGAGCAGATGGGCCGGCTCAACCTCAAGGACGGCGACCCACCGGTGTATCTCATGATCATCCCCCCGTTCAACGTCGAGTGGGTGGAGCAGATGGAGTCGATCGGCGCGGTTCCTGCCACCACCGAGCTCAAGCGCCGTCTCGATGACGTGGCGCCGGATGTCCGGCGCAAGCTGGGTTGGGAGATCACCGCCGAGATGGAGGCGCGGGCCCGAGAAGCCGGCGCAGGTGGTGTGATCCTGATGGGTCTCAAATTCGAGTCGGTGATCGAGGAAGCGGCCACGGCCTGGCTCGACATCCCCAATCCGTAATCCGTTCCTGACGTCCGTTGTCCAAGCAGGGCGGGTGCTTTCCGTCAAGAGCACAATCGGCCTATGTAGAAACACACTCGTTTCTGCCGATACATGCCCTTATGGGGACGGTGCGAATTACTCGCCCAACCGGACACCGTCGGTCCGCCGGGATTGCGATCGGCGTGACCTTGTTCCTCGTCGTCTTCATTGTCGGCCTCGCCTTTGCCAATTCAATCAGTGCCAGCCGTGTCACCGCCAACGCGCGAGCCTTGCATTGGACCAACTCCTCGCTCGGCACTGCCGCGCTGACCCGCGCTGCTCTGGTCCAGGCCGCCACCTTCTCCGAGCTCTCGGCCTCGGGCCTGGTCACCGCCGACGACCTCGCCGCCGCCATGACCGAGGCCAAGGGCGCCCGAGACCGTCTCGATGTCCTTCAAGACGTCGGCGGCGACAGTGTCTCGGCGGCCTCGCTCACCCACTATCTGGGGTCGGTCGAAGCCACTCTCCTCGCCCTCGACTCGGGTAGCTATGCCACTGCGAAAGATCTCATCGTCTCGGACGTCGAGACTGCCTACATAGACCTCCGCGATTCGTTGCAGGCCGAACAGGACGACATCCAGACCCAGATCGACGACAACAACGCGGGCGCCAACCGGGCGACCGAATTCATAACGTTCTTCCTCACCTTCGCCATCCCCGCTTCCGCAGTCCTCATCTACCGCATGATCGCCAAGAGGTCCGTCCGGGAACATCAGATCGCGGCCGATCTCGAGATCGAGGCCGAACGTGCCGTCGGACGGGCCAAGGACGAGTTCATCGCCGGGCTTTCCCACGAGTTGCGGACCCCCCTCACCTCGATATACGGGTTTGCCGAGATTCTCACCGACAGTGACGGCTCGGATGCAGAGGGCAACCGGGATCTGGCCCAGATCATCGCCAACGAGGCGGCGGAGATGACCCGCATGGTCGACGACCTGTTGGCTGCCGCCCGGATCGACAGCACCGGTGTCCAGGTCGAGTTTGCACCGATCCGAATCTCCGATGTGGTCGAATCAGCGGTTACCCCGTTCTCGAGGGCCGGTCTCGAGGTCAAGCGAAGCGGCGGCGAGGCCTGGGTGTCGTCCGATGCCGCACGCCTCCGGCACGTGATCGTCAATCTCATCTCCAACGCGGCCCGCCATGGCGGAGACAACATCGGGATCGAGGTCTCTGGCGGCGAGGGCGTGGTCGACATCGAAGTCTGGGACGATGGTCCGGGTGTTCCCGAGGCTCATGTGGAGAAGCTCTTCGAGCGCTTCATCCACAACGGCGCCTCCCCACTACTGACCGGAAGCGTCGGCCTTGGTCTGGCAGTGGCCTCGAGGCTGACCTCGCTGTTGGGCGGAAAGCTGTCCTATCAGCGTTTCGTGGGCAAGACCTATTTCATCGTGAGCCTTCCGGGCCTGGAAGAGGTCGCGGAACAGCAGGACGACCAGCGGGAATCTGTCGCCGACATGATCAGAGCAATGTCGGCGTGAGACGGGTACTCAAGCCGGTCCTTTTCGTTGTTGCCTTTGCCCTGACCATCCCCGCCGCCGCCACCACCGAAACCGCCAACTACAAAGACAAATTCAACGCCATCGGATGGAGTGGATCCGACGGCTCGCTGCCATGGTCCGGGCCGTGGCAGGAGATCGGCGACGACGGCGATGAGAAGCAAGGCAAGGTCAGGGTGGTCTCCTCAGGGAACTGCCCCTCCGGGAAAAAATGCATGCGCATCAGTGCCACGTTGCTTCTTACTGACATCGGGGCCATGCGAGGTGCCGACCTCAGTGTCCTCGAGGAACCGGAGCTCTGCTTCGACGTGGTGAATGTTCCCGACGCCCTCAGTCTGCCCGGGACCAAACTCCGGGTCGAGGTGAACACCGGCAGCGGTTGGTCGACCCTCGATGGAGGTGAGTACGACCTCGGGGACGAGTTCGAGGACCACCCCACGTTCGATCTCTCCGACTTCAGAACCGAGAATTTCCAGGTCCGTTTCTTGGTTGTCGGTCTCCTCAGCACGAGTGAAGTGTTCATCGACAATGTCGAGATCTCCGGAGAACTGATCGAAACCACCACCACCACCACCACCGCTCCGACCACGACCTCGACCACCGGAGCCGATGAGCCCTTGGCCACCACCACCACGACCCACCCGGATCCCTCGACGACCACCACCATCCCGGGGACCACCACCACGCGCCCGACCACCACCACCCCCACGACT
>JBBDQO010000038.1:0-8758 GCA_040905925.1 Acidimicrobiia bacterium
CAGCGGCGCAGCCCGTGGCGGGCCCGGCGAAGCCGAACTACTACGAGCTCCTGAGGGAGAACGCTCGGTTGCGCCGGGAGAACGGGGAGCTGGAGCGGAACGTTACGGAGCTGCAAGCATGGACGGATACACCAGAACCGCCAGCCCGAATACGACGACCATGCAACCGACGACCCGCGTGAGGCCTACACCGTGACGCCAGTTCTTCTCTGCGAGGAACACCATCCCTATCGCCGCCATCCAGACGAGGTTCATCAAACCCACAACGAACAGCACCGCCATCAGCGCCCAACAGCAACCGAAGCAATACAGACCATGTGAGATACCAACCTTCAAAGCGCCGTACACTCCCCTACCAAAGTCATGGGTCATCAGAAATGACAAGGGTGTCCGGCAAGCTTTCAAGCAGGCCGCTTTCCACTTGCTGAACTGATACAAACCGGCGATCACGAGCACGACACCGCCTGCACGGTCTAACCATTGCGACTCATGCGCGAAGTGCCGAAAACCGATCAGGATGGAAAGAGGAATGACCCCGGCGGCTGCCCACACGAGCAGATACCCGGACCCGAAGACGAGTGTCTTCGAAGCCGATTCACCGCGCCGTCGAAGCACCATCCGATGCAGCAGGACGATGGGGGCGACCGTCGGAAGCATCATTGCGACCATCATGGTTGTCCACATGCCCAGGAACACGAGCACGCCCATGTCGAAAGGCATAGCTCGGCCTACAGCTGATAGACCTTGAACCATCGATTCCGTGTCGCGCGATCTGGCGGCCGTAGACCACCAAGCGATCCCGGCCAAAGCGAACAAGATCCCAACCGTTGCCAGCGTGGCCCGCAGTTGAAGTACCGCATAGGCAGACCGAGGCGTATCGTTAGCCGGGTCAAGCGGCAGTATGGCTTCACTCACGTTGCGCGATCCCGCAACCCCGGAGTAGCGACTCGTTCGATGCTCTAGAAACGCCCCGCCGCCCCCGCAGTGGCCATCCTGTTTTCACTGGACCATTCCACCTCGGCGTAGTACGCGTTGTTGCCCGCGTGGTCGAAGCTGACACCATCAGCGTTGACCATGTTGATCGAAGTAGTGCCGATCATTCCATCCTGGAAGATGAAGCCGTCCGGAAGCACCATGTGTGCTTCGTGCTTATCGCCGGTGACAGGGTTCGTGAAGCTCTCCATCTTGACCTCGAACTTGTTGCCGACACGGACGTGAGAGTCGGTGCCGTTGTCCTCGATCTCGATAGTCTCGAAGAACGGTCCATGTATCTCGCTGACCGTTGCCGCGAGGACCTCCCAAGGCAGTCCGGGATCCTGAGCCGTGAGTATGGCAACCAGTGCGTCGCGTTGCGTGTCGTTGCCATCGATGAAGACCGCCATGGAGCCATTACCCTCGTGGATCGCTCCGGGCCACTTGATCGCGCTAGCCACCTTGGCACCAGCCAGATCGACGCCGTCACGGTCACCCTCGAGGATCTGGAACCCAACAACTCCTTCGCATTTCCCGTGGGTCGGGAAGCCGCTCATGTTGCATGGACATCCGTAGGCGCAGTTGCAGGCCTCGTAGTACTTCGCCTTGATCTTCCAAGCCATGATCTCTCTCCTTGTCTGGAACGATCCCTGAATGGAATACATCTTATACAGCAGCAGGACGGGAAGGGCAGGCTGTGTCCTGCATATGTGCCGGCGGGGCCGCGGCCTGACCTCTCCCTTCCGAATTGCCAACTGATAGACCCTCGCCCTCCCATGGGTTGAGACGGCTAAGGGTCCATCACATGATTGTTCGCGCGGTGTTCTTCGGGTCGGTGCTGCCCTTGTCGTGTTCGGGTTGTTCAAGATGCGCCCGCCCCGCACTACTCGCATTGCAGTGATCCGCCGGACGTAACCCTGATCGCGTTCACGACGGCGGCCCTGCTCATGGTTGGAAACGCCGCCAGCGCGGCCATTGTGCCGACCGTTCCGCCGGTGAGCCCTCGGCGGCGAGATCTTCGCCAAGCTCTGGCTCACCGAGGAAGCCCAGATCCACCGACGTGTAGCGGCAGTCCTGACCTCCCTCCGCAACCGGGACGAAGCCGGCCATGGCTGAAACGCCTTGAGCAGCGGCCCGAAGCTCATTATCGATCGGGCTGTGGGCGCCGCTGGGCAGCACATAATGGTGGGGAGGCTGATCAGGCCAGGCGACCGGAAAAGCGCACCGAACCGGCACTCCGTGCTCAAACTGCCGTTATCTGGAAGGTCGTCTCTCGAGGTCAGTTCAATAGCGCATAACGACCCCGCGGGTCGCGGGCGGCGATTCTCCCAGGAGCCGGCCCACATCACCGGCATAATCAAGCATTCTGCGCTCCCGTCCGCCGGGCTGACAGTGTTTGTTCCGGGGTGATGTCTGACACCGCGTACCGGGAACTTATCTGACACTTTTCATGCTGGTCGGGCTGGTTTGGCACCTTCCGTTGGGGCCGCGGTGCCCGTTGAGGGGCTGGTAGTAGCGGTCGGGGTCGATGGTGAGGGTGCGGATCACCATTTCGCCGCAGTAGACGTGGGTGAGCTCTCCGATGGGGATGACCCGGATGCGGGCACCGGCCCAGCGGCTTCCGACTTGGATGAGTCTGCCTTGGTAGCCGAAGTTGCCGTTGGCGCCCACTTTGCGCTGATCGGTGCGGTTCCAGCCGGTTTTGCGATGGGGCCGGGCTTGTGGGCGTGTCGGTCCCGCGCTTTCGCCCTGGTTGGTAGCCTTCGGCTAGACACATGGCCAGTTAGAGAGCGCATGTAGGCGCGCCGATAGAGGGAGGTAATCATGGGCGAGCGGGTAACGCTTCGGATCGGTGCGGTGGCAGCCATCGTCGGGGGTGTCATCGGTCTGGTGGCCAACATCCTGCACCCGCGTGAGGCCGACATTCTCGACAGCACGGAGGGGTTGTTGACTGAGGTCGCCGGGTCAGACATCTGGGTCGGGGTCCATTTCGCTATCGCGGTGGCGCTCGCGTTACTGCTAGCTGCTTTGTACGGTGTCAGCCGTTCGATCACCAGTGAGAGTGGCCGGCAATGGGCTCGGCTCGCCTGGGGTGCGGCAGTTGCCTCAACGGCGATCGGGCTGGTGCTGCTGTTTGTTGACGGGATCGCCGTGGCCGACGCAGCCAACACTTGGTCGAGTGCTTCTGGAGCGGCTAAAGACACCGCCTTTGCAGCTGGGTCAGCGATAATTTCACTGAGTTTTGCGCTCTTCACCGGGTTCATCGTGATCTCCTTCGGAGCACTGCCGCTGCTCTACTCAGCGACACTTCTCTCCAGCGACGATTATCCGACGTGGCTCGGCTGGGTGGCGGGGTTAGCCGGAGTCCTAGGCGTCGTCGCCGGGGTGCTGCAGTGGTTTGCCGGACCGTCGACGCTCTCGGCATTCGTGCTATTCCCGATCGCATCGATCCTGTTCACACTGTGGATCATCTATACGGGGTTCATGATGTGGCAGAAGTCGGCGGCGGTGGTGCCAGCAACCTAAAGCGGAGAGGTCTCACCGACCCCGGTCCTGCAATCGCACATACCTTCCAAGTCAAGACGAAGGTTGCCCGCTCGACGACTAGGAGCACCTTGGCATCGGCCGCCTCCGTTTAAAACCCACTCGGCTTCGCCACGCTAAGAGGGTTCAGCACCCCATCAACATCCAACAACTTGCCCAGTTGAGGACCCAGTGACACTGCTCGGGAACTGGCAATATGCGCTCCTCGTCGTGCCTAGTCACGGCTTGTTGTCACTCGGCTGAAAGGGTATTTGAGAGTGAAATTGGAGGGGTACGAAAGTAAAAGGTGGCACTTGCGGCGTGAGCCCGACTACCAGCGGTGTCGGTCTCCCGAGCTGAGGGCGAGGTGTCGTTATGGGCGGGTAGCCACTTGGCGTGTTAATGCAACGGATCAGGGTTTTCGGTGGAGTGGGCGGGTTGACTATGTGGTCCGCTCTTGCCGTCCGTTTCGCCACTGGATGGTGATGGGCGTGTGCCCGACTTGTCGCCACGACTTGTCGAGGGCGAAGGAGCCGAGCAGAGTCGTGGTTTGCCATTGTCTCACCTGGTCGTGGTTGTACTCTCGTCGGTGCGCTTCGGCGGAGAGAAACCCAGCCGCGGCCGCCTGAGCGGCCACATAACCGGGTGGCTCCCCATACGCTTGCTCGTAGCGAAACTTGAAGTCAGCCGGGACCGGGCCGACCTCGGGGGTGGTTTGTTGGGAGATCCACTGCGCGGGACCGACGACCCCTTCGGATGCCGGTCCCAGCTGGTGTCCGAATTCGAGTAGGCCGGCGGCCACACAGCCGACCAGACCGGGCCGGCGCCCCGCCCGCACCTGTTTCACTAAGGCCAGATCCTCTGTGAAAGTTCCCACAATCAGGAGAGCGGTGTCCTCCAGCGACCCGGCGACCGACCATTCAGAAAGGTCCACGGCCCGGAAGGCCAGACCCAGCTCGGCTGACCGTTCTCGAGCTCCCGCGGTCACCGCGGCTGCGAACCGGCCTCTGCCTCTGGCGAGGACTACTCGTCCCAAGCCGATCCGGTGGGTGAGGTCTACCGCCCCTGAGAAGTAGCTCGAGGCTGGAGCCGAGACTGGTACTACCAGAGGGCGAGTCAGGTCGTCGGCGGAACCTCCGTGGTTCCAAAGCAAGACTCCTCCCCGGGACGTGACCGGCCCGACGCGGCGCACAAGATTGCTTCCGTAGGGACTGAGCAGTAGATCGGTTCCGGCATTGAGCCAGTTCTGATAGAGGTTGGAGGCCGTGGCCGGGCGGCCGGCGTCGTCCACGATCTCCAACTCGATTTGATCGGCTGAAGCCCACAGCTGGAGGCCACGGGCAGCCTGTCGTCCCTGCGACGCCAGCGGACCACTCAGACTGATAGTCGCCGCTGCCTTCGTTCGCATAGCCTGATCCCCTAAACCAAATGCGATATGTCACACCGAGTGGAGCAGAAGTGACATGACGAACACGCGAGATGCGGCGGACGTTATTCATCTTTCGACCAAGCACGGCACGCCGGCCCTTCAGCAGCTGGTCAACTTCCCGCGGCTGGACCCCCACAACCGGCCGGCGCGGTTCAAGCAGTATCGAAGACTATCGATTTCTCCTCTGCCCGGCGAGCTTCTCACCTCGACTCCGTCGGCAGTGAAGGTTTTGAGTGGTGGGCGCGGCGAACCGCATCCGCTCGACGCGGCCCTGCTGGCCACCCTTCTCTATCTGGCCGCTGGAGTTACTCGCACCGCCGGGTCAGCCCCGGAGAAGACTTTTTTCCGAACCGCCATGTCGGCCGGGAATCTCCATCCGATAGAGGTATACGTGATCGCCGGACATGACGTGGAAGGCATAGCTTCCGGTGTTTACCACTTCGCTCCTATGGAGTTTGGACTTGCCCAGCTACGACAGGGAGATTTCCTCGCCGCCCTGTCGGTGACCACGCCCGTCGCTTTGGTGCTCACGGGACTGGTGTGGCGGACAACCTGGAAGTACGGCGAGCGGGGATGGCGTCACCTCTACTGGGACGCCGGGACCATGCTTGCCAACCTGCTCGCCGTCGCGGACGCTCACCGACTCGGCGTTCGCGTCTTCTCTGGGTTTGCCGACGAGACCGTTGCCTCTTTGGTCGGCGTCGATGGGATCGACGAGGTTCCTCTGGCCGTCGTGGCGCTGGGGGCGGAGTCGCCCCATACCGAACCCGACACGATTCATGCCAAAACTCTCCCATCACTCCACCCCGATGTAGCCCCGGTCGCTCCTCGCCCGATTCGCCTGCCTATGGTCGTCGACGCTCAGGAAGGCGGCACCCTCGCGCCTGCTGAGGTCGCTCCGTGGCAGAGAGCCGCCGTCGAGGTCAGCTCGGCGGTTCCGACTGGGGTCGACGAGCCAGGGTTCGAGGCAGGCGAACCAATCGAGGCCGTCATTCTGCGGCGAGGCTCCACCCGCGTCATGCGTCACGACTCCGTTTCTAGCGAGTCGCTGACCTGGCCGGTGGCGGCGGCCACGCGAGCGGTGCCTCTCGACGCTGCGCCACGGGGCACATTGCTCGAGCATTACCTAAATGTTCATGCAGTCGAAGGTGTCAAGCCCGGAAAGTATCGATGGATCAACGGTGGGGTCGCCTCCGTTGGCGACGTTGACTCACCCCGGAAGGAAGGAGCCACACTCTGCTTCGGCCAGCCTCTCGGCGGCGACTCGGCCTATACCGTGTTTCACAGCGCCCTGCTCGACCCGCTGCTCGACAACCTCGGTTCCCGCGGCTACCGGGCAGCTCAACTCGAAGCAGGCATCGTCTCCGGCCGCCTTGCACTATCCGCCTTCGCTTTCGGCCTGGGTGCAACTGGGCTCACCTTCTTCGACGATCTTGTGTCGGTGTATTTCCAAACCGCGTCGGCGCCCATGTTGGCGACCGCCGTTGGAGTATCCGACACCCCTCCAGCACCAGCCGGTCGGCCGGGCCAACCGGCGACACTCGGCCGCTACCACGAGCTGATGGCTCGGGTCTCCTTCCAGATCCAGCGGTCACCCGCTTGAGCCGGCGGCGAGATTCACCCCCGCCCTGACGGCGCAGTCGGCCTTACGATGATGGCTCGCGCCCGGCAACAGAGGCTGCAATCATGCCCTATGGAGCAGGCCTGTCCGACCATCCGCTCCCGACCCATGCCGCCGCTTATCCTTGCCAACAGATGATGGACCACTTCGGACCTCGCCCCGACTTGGCCCTCCTCTTTACCACCCGGCCCCACGTCGAAGCCGTTGGTAGCGGCAGGTTCTGCGCCGGCGGGATCGGCCCGGTCGGCAACCGGAGCCTTGTGCGCGGGTACACGGCCTCAGTGGCCTGGTTCGATGACAATTGAAGGCACCGACGGAGGCATCGAGTCGATCAGCGCAGTGACCCTGGCGACGCAGTCCATGGCGAAGTCCGTTGAGTTCTACAGGTCACTTGGCTTCGAGCTGGCGTCGGGAGGCCCCCAGGCCGAGTTCACGACGTTCCGAGTTGGTGGCCAGCACCTCAACATCATCGCCACCTCGGACGAGCCCAATTCGTGGGGGCGGGTCATTTTCTGGGTTTCGGACGTCGATCGAATGTATCGGCGAGCACTCGAGGCCGGACGGTCGCCGGAGGCGCCTCCCCGTGATGCCGACTGGGGTGAAAGGTATTTCCATCTCCGCGATCCCGATGGTCACGAGCTGAGCTTTGCCCGGCGGTTGGCTGAATGAGCGGTGCTATCCGGACTCAGTGGCGAAGCCACATGCCTGCCAGGCGCTGGTGCCTCCCGTGATGCTCCTGGCATTTTGATAGCCCAAGCTGTTGAGGTATAGGACGCCGGACAGCGACGTGTTGCCGACTTGACATACGCTCAGCACAGGAGCATCGCGATCGTCGGGCAGCTCTCCAAGACGGTCCGGCAGATCGAGGAGAGGGATGTTGACTGCGTTGGCTATGTGCGACCGGCTATAGATGCCCGGGTCACGGACGTCCACCACTAGGGGCCGTTCCCGCTTCCATATCTCGTGAGCAGACTCGACATCGATCGTCAGGTTCGGGTTGTGCCGTGCATTTTCGATCATGGCATCGAGGAGCTCCTCACGCCTGCTGTTCGAGCGTGTAGGCGTAGCCCCCAAACCTGCGAGATGCTTGACAACCGACGAGGCATACTTGAAAGCGCTGTCCGCGAAGATCACGACAACCCGGCTGCCCGGCTCGTCCGGGATCGCCTTGAGTGCCCCGGCCAATGCAAGCCCTGAGCTGGGTCCCGCAGGAATGCTCTCCTCCCGGCTCAGTCGAAGACACATCTCATAGGCGTCGTGATTGCTGACCTCCACCAGTGCGTTGTATTGATCGGGACTGAAGAACTCTGTCTGCTCCAGTTGGCGAATGCTCCTGACCCCGGGGATGTCATGTCCCTCCGTCGGGTATACGCCAATAACCTTGACGTTGGCGCTCTTTTCCTTCAGGAATCGGCCGGCACCGGCGATCGTGCCACAGGTTCCCAGACCGGCGACGAAGTGGGTCACCGTCCCTGATGTCTGGCGCCATACCTCTGGTCCTGTGGTCCGGTAGTGAGCTTCCGGGTTGGCACGGTTGCCGTATTGGTTCAGCATCACAAAGCCGGGCTGTTCCGCTATCTCCATAGCTCGAGCGATGGCACCCTCCGGCGCCGACGGCGCAGGACACACGTCATCTTCGAGCTCCTCCACCCTCGCTCCGAAAAAGCGCAGCATCGTCTTCTTTTCCAGGGGGATCGCGCTCGATAAGGGAGTAGTGAGCGGGTATTGACTCGCGTGGGCGATCATCGCCAGGCCCAGGCCGGTATTGCCCGAAGTGGGCTCGACGAGCCGCTGACCGGCCTGGATCGTTTCGTCGGACTCCGCCTCGCTCAACATTCTGGAAGCGATACGGTCCTTCACCGACCCGAACGGGTTGTACCACTCGAGCTTGGCGAACACATCGGTGTAGTCATAGCCGGGCACATAGTTCAAACGAACCAGAGGTGTCGGGTTGTCGACGTCCGGAAGCAAACCGAAGATCGAGTCGTAAATACGCAGGGTGTCTTCCTTCACGCAGTCGTGCTCCTCAAAGCCAAGGGTACAGAATTAACACTACCGCCATAGGGAAAATAGCTATGGGGACCACCGGCTGGGAGGGATGATTACGGCGCGACTCTGCGCACCGGCCAGGGCTGCCCCTAAGCTAAGCCGTCATCGGTGACGGCCACACCGATCCGAAATGAGAGCGAGTCCCTTCAGGTCCGCTTGGTCTT
>JBBDQO010000039.1:0-45639 GCA_040905925.1 Acidimicrobiia bacterium
AGGTGGTCCACGCCATCCGGCCCCTGATGGACTCGATCCCACCCGACATCACCTCGAAGGACCCCGAGGAACGGGCCCGGATGGCTGCGATCGGCGCCTATCTCGCCGATCTGCCCCCCAACGTCCTCCACGACACGATCCGGCTGATGACCGGCAGCGCCGCCGACATCCTCGAGGACTACTTCGAGTCGGACATCATGCAGGGGCTCCACGCCTCATCGGGGATAATCGGGACCAAGGTCGGGCCCCGGTCCCAGGGATCGGGTCTGGTGCTTCTCTATCACTCGTTCGGCGAGCACGATGGCGCCTACGGCTCCTGGGCCTTCCACAAGGGAGGCAACGGCGGGTTCACCCAGGTCCTCGCCCGGGCCGCCGAGTCGTTCGGGGCAGAGATCCGCCTGAAGTCCCCGGTCGACCACGTCATCACCAAGAACGGCCGCGCCACCGGTGTGATGCTCGAGGACGGGACCGAGCTCGAGGCCAAGACGGTGGTGAGTGCCGTCGACCCCCGTCGCACTTTCATGGAGTTGGTCGATCCCCGCGAGTTGCCCACCGACCTGGTGGACAACATCCGCCGCTTCAAGTTCCAGGGCACCTCGGCCAAGGTGAATTTCGCCCTCGACGCCAACCCCACTTACCCCGCCCTGGCCGGCCGCTCCGATCAATACCGCGGGTTCATCAACATGGGCCCTTCGCTCGATTACCTGGAGCGTGCCTTCGACGACGCCAAGTACGGCTGGTACTCGAAGAAGCCCTACATCGATGGCTGCATCCAATCCAACGTCGACCCCGACATGGCGCCTCCGGGCAAGGCGGTGATGTCTTGTTTCATCCAGTACGCCCCTTATCACCTGAAGGAGAGCGACTGGGACACCGAAAGGGACCGGTTCGGGGACACGGTGCAGGCCACCCTGGAGTCGCTCTTCCCCGGGTTCGGAGACCTGGTGCTCCACCGCGAGGTGGTCACCCCGCTCGATATCGAGCGCACGGTGGGGCTCACCGAGGGCAACATCTTCGCCGGCGAGTTCTTGGCCCCCCAGATGTTCTTCTTCCGCCCCGCCCCAGGCTGGGATCAGTATCGAACCCCGATCGAGGGCTACTACCAGTGCGGCTCCGGCACGCACCCGGGTGGTTGCGTGATGGGCGCCCCCGGTCGTTTCGCCTCACAGCAGATCATCGGGGATCTCTCCAAGAAGAAGTAACCGTCGGGGAACCCAGGTCTCCCGACCACCGTTGATAGCGTTGTGATCGGGAGGCTCTCCCATGACGTCACGTAGGACTCTGCTCGGTGTAGTTGCGCTGCTCGTTGCAACGGTTGCCTGCACCCGCCCCGAAGCCGTCCCGAGCACCGAGCCGCTGGCTCTGCCGGACAGTTTTGCTCCCTCGACGACGGTCACCACCCAGGCCGGGACGACAACCACCGTCGACATCGAACGAGCCGCGATCTATCCAGTCGATCCTGTCACCCTCGAAGCGTTAGACGGTTTCGACCCGATCCCGATGGGTGATTGGTACGACTGGTATTGGGCCGACGTCTCAGACAACGGTTCATGGCTGGCGATGAATGTCGGTCAGGATGACCGCGATGTGAGCGAAGTGCGCTTGATCAACATCGATGCGTGGGAAACCGTTGCCACGTGGGCAGCCTCATACGGGTCGTCAATTCAGGTATCAAACGACGGAACCGTGTACAGCGTCACCAGCGGCTCCCCGAATCCCCAGAAACTATCTCGTATGTCCGCCAGCTTGCAACAACCCGTCATCGTCGCCAAGCTCCCGCCCGGGTTCTATGCATGGCCCGGGTCGCACCTCAATGGGGACCAGGCTGTCATGTTTGGTCCCATATCCGGGGATATCAATCGGTACAACACCGGAGAGGCGACGATCGTGACTGTCGATTTGGCGACGGGAGCCGTACGAGAGATCCCCTTGCCCGGAGTGGAGGTCGGGATAATCGCTGAGGTCGACATCGGTGAGGCCTTTCCGGGTCTGGTCGATGCCAGTCCGGCGGTCGTCTGGGATCACGAGGTGTCAAAGGCGTTGATCGTGCATGCCACCAGGCAGGTGGTGACCGAGGTCGATTTGGCGACCGGCAAGGTAACCGAGCATCAGTTCGGAGCCGAAGTTTGGAGATGGGGCCCGTTGTTCACCGGAACAACAGGCCAGGGTGGTGGAGCGTTTGTCGGCAATAGCAGGGTGGCGGTCCTGAGCCAGGATGAAAGAGCTCTGTATGTGGCGACGACCGTTGGGGAGTTCGTCGTCGGCGACGAGGGCTGGTCGGCAACCACGACATCAACCGGGATCGCCACCATCGATACCGAGAACTGGCAGATCGTCGATCGCCTCGACGCCCCGATATCGGAGGTCCATCTGTCCCCGGACGGTGATCGGCTTCTCGCCACGGGCTACAGCTACACCGAGGGCACGAACGAGTATGAATACACCTCCTCCGGTTCATACGTGATCGATCCCGTTGGCCTGGAGGTCATTGCCCATCACGATCCCGATCAAGCGGACCGGAACTACGGGGCCTTCTCGTTCAGCAACGATTCGCATCTTGGATATGTCACCTCCTGGGGTCAACAGGCCAACATCGATGTCGTAGACCTCGAGACCGGGGCCATCCTCCACACCCGGAGCGACCCCGAGATCCAGATCTTCGGGGAAGTCGGCATTCTCGGCGAGGTGCGGCAGGGCCCATGAGAGTTGGCGGTTCGGCCCTGGTCGGACTGGCTTGGGCCCAGACACCGACGGCCGCACGGGCCGGCCCCGAGAAGCTCCGCTGAAGGCCAACCAGACACTCCAGCTTTGGCCAGAAAAATCCGATACAACCCCGGGGAGCACAACACCGGGATCGCCGATAAGGCGATCCCGGTGTTTTTCGTCCCGGACCCTGATCTCAGCCGATCCTCAGATCTTCAAAGCCTTGTCGAGGACGAGTCTCACCAGGCTGATGGTGAGAGCCCCGAGGAAGGTCGCCCAGAAGAACCCGCTCGAGGTGAGACCAAGGTCGAGACGCTCCGGGGCGGCCAGCCAGACCACTACCTGCATCGCCAGGGCATTGACGACCAGTAGGAACAGACCAAGGGTGAGCACCACGATCGGGAGACTGAACAGTGTGATGATGGGCTTCACCACGGCGTTCACCACCCACAACACGATGGTCAAACCGACGAAGACCCAAACCGTGCCGCTGAATTCGAAACCGGGCACGATGCTGACAGCAACCCAAAGTGCACCGGCGGTCAACAACAAACTGAGAAGCCATTTCACTCGCACATCTCCCTGGTCAGTCGGGCAACCCTAGATAAGAGGGCCGACGAACGAGAGGATCAGCCGAGGGTGAGCCGGTAGCTCCGACCATCGTTCTCGATGTCAGCGGCCCGGGTCGACCCACCAGGCAGATAGAGATCCGACCCAACGGCGACCAGAGGGTTGCCATGGAGCCCATGAGGCAGGAGGTCGATGAACGACCATTCACCGCTCCCGGCACTGAAGCGTTCCACCGTGCTCAACGCCTCATCGGGCGAGAACACCTCACCTCCAGCCACCACTATCGCCTCTTCGATGACCACCGCTCCGAAACCGGATCGAGCGTCGGTGAGGCTCGCCCCGGAATGCCAGGACTCGGACCCCGGGTCGTAGATCTCGGTCGTGTTGAAGATCTCGCCTTGCCAGCGACCGGCGATAGCCCATATCTCGCCTTCGAAAGCAACAGCCGCCACATGCTCTCGTTGCAGATCGGGCCCGGGAAGCGCGGACCAGACCTCCCCCGCCACGTCATAGCGATAGAGACCACCGTCCGGGGTCCCACCCACCACATAGATCGAGTCGTCGAGCACGACGGCCGCCCCGGCGGCGACCGGCCCCGGGAGCGGTGTGCGGTTAACCCATTGGCCATCGACCAACTCCCAGACCGTGCTCATGGCGTCGCCGGCGACGGAATAGCCACCCATGACGAAGAGGCGATCGGCGACGACCGCCGCCATCCCATGATGTCTCGGCTCAGGAAGAGCAGGCAGGTCTCGCCAGGTGTCGGTTTCCGGGGTGTAGGCCTCGACAGTCTCGGTCACCCCCGCCCTCCCTACACCAACCTCGATGAAGCCACCGGCCACCACGATCTCACCGTTGAGCACGACCCCGGGGTGCTCGCTGCGTGCGATGCTCATCGGGGCAACCTCGACCCAACCGGCCGGAACCGATGTCATAGTTGTGGACCCTGGAGCGAGAGTCGACGAAGGGTCTTCGACAGAAGTGGTCGTACAGGCGGTCGTCACCAGGAGCAGGACCGCGGTGACACCTCGCATCGCGGCCAGCCTAGGAAACCGTCGAGTTTGGCTCAGACCTGTTCGCGCTGTCGGGCGCGGTGGGCAGCCACATTCTCGCGGGTGGTGCATTTGCCGGAGCAATGCAGCCGCGAGTGATTGCGTGAGGAATCGACAAACACGTCGTCACAGGTGACTGCGGCACAAGTCCCGAACCGATCGAAGCCCCCTTCGATCATGGCCACCGTCAGCCCCATGGCGGTGATCGCCCCCAGCCACCGAGCGGGGCTCCCATCCTGGGACTCGAAGTGGAGGTGCGGCCCCTCGCCGTGGACACTGAGTCGGGGCACGGCGTGGACGTCGGAAAGGATGCCGTTGAGCACCGAGGCCGCACCGGCCTGGTCGTCAGCCTCGAACACGTCCCGGAGACGTGAGCGCAATGCCCGGACCTCGTGGAGGTCGCGCTCGGTGGGCTCCCAACCCGGCCGACACCCTTCAGTGTTGTCGTGGCTGTCGATAAAGGTTGTGACGTCGGCCGGCGTGATCAGCTTCTCTTCACCGCTGGCGGCATCGAGGGTGTTGACCAGCTCGACTGCCATCTCCACCGGTTGACCGCTGTAATGCGAAAAGTCCATTTGAGCCCTTACTGAAGTAGGCTATAGTGTAAGGTACGAATTCAGTATAGCCCACTACAGCCGAGAGCGATAGAGAGACATGGAAACGTCAGTCGACGGCGCAACGACCGGCACCCCCTCCCGGGGCAAGCTAGTCGCCGCCCTGCTTGCGGTTTACTTCATCTGGGGATCGACGTATCTGGGTCTGAAGTTTGGCCTCGAGGGCTTCCCCCCATTTCTCCTCAACGGGATTCGATTCCTCGTCGCCGGGGGAATCATGTTTGTGGTACTCCGATCCCGCGGCGAGGGATCTCCAACCCCCCGTCAGTGGCGGAACCTGGCGCTGTTGGGGATACCACTCTTCGTCGGCGGTCTGAGTCTGGTGACGGTTGCCGAGGATCTGGGTGTCGGGTCTGGGGTAACTGCCACCGCCATCGCGATGACACCTGTCTGGGCTGCCCTCTGGAGCGGTTTGTTCGGGCAATGGCCGGTCCGCCGTGAATGGATCGGATTGATCGTCGGCCTCCTGGGTGTTCTCGTCCTCGCCCAGGAGGGCGACTTTCGCTCCAGCGACGTCGGCACCCTGCTCGTGGTGATCTCCCCCATCCTCTGGGCCTTCGGGTCCATCTGGGGCCCTCGGCTCGACCTGCCCAAAGGCCTAATGGCTCCCGCCGCACAGCTGCTGTCAGGTGGGGTCCTGCTCTCGGTCATCGGCCTGGTGCGCGGTGAGCGCATCGTCGAGATGCCCCCGACCTCGGCGTGGCTGGCCCTCGCCTATCTGACGTTCTTCGGATCGATCATCGCCTTCACGGCCTACTTCTATCTGATCAGGACGGTGCGCCCGGCCCTGGCCATCAGCTATGCCTACGTCAACCCGGTGGTGGCGGTCGCCCTCGGGCTCAGCCTCGGTGGGGAGATCATCACCGGGCCGATCTTCATCGCCTTGCCGTTGATCCTCCTCAGCGTTGCCCTGGTCGCCACCGCGCACCGGGGCGCCCGGGTCGGCAAGACCCGCCCCCTCCCCAACGCGCCCGCTCCATTGGAGGAAGCTGCCTGACGGTCACCGGCGGGTGATGTCGTAATGCAACGTCAGAAAGGTGACGTTGCCAAGCGAAAACCGATGCTCGGTCTTGAATGCGTCGCCGTCCACAAATACATCGATCTCCTCTCCGAAGGCAGTGAGCTGGAGAGTGGTGAGCAGACCGCCTTCCTCGACGAACGACAGGTAATGACCGGGCAAGGCAAGATCGGTGTGTGATCGGAGCAACAACCCGTTACCCCTGTTGTTGAACGGCTGAAGGGTGGCGGTGAAGTTGCCTGCGGGCAACGGGAAGCCGACAGCCACGTAGGCCACGTCATCAACACGCACCACTGTGTAGATCCCCACATACAAGGGCTCCCCGTCCTGGTAGGCCCGGACCCAGGCTCGAAAATCGGCGCGTCCATCGTGGTCGACGTCAATGGTGTCGATCCAGGAGATCACACCGCGCTGCACCTCTTCGATCTCGAACGGAGCATTGGCCTGCCCCAGCGGCTTGGCCACGGTCTCCCGATAGATCCGATATGGCAGACGCATCCAGGGCTTCCACTCGGGGACGATCGAGAGTGTGAAACGACTGGTGTGCTCATAGAACTCGCGGACCAGCGGGTTGACCAGGCTCGGGTCGAAGCTGGGGCCTTTCAACTCGTCGAAGTTGGCCACGATTCCGACATCGAGCGGGCTATGGATGTACCGGGCGCCAACGGAGCGGGCGTATCGCTCCAGATAGTCGACGCCCACATGTCTGGTGGCCTCCGAGAAGGGCACCACGAAAGGAAGGTCGGCGCCGGCGACCCGTTCCCCAATCACCCGGAGCTGCTCGTGGCCCCGCCACAGATAGGCGGAGAGGCTGCGATAGACGATCACGGTTAGTGCACCGACTTCCGGCCAGCCGACCTCGGGATCGATCAGAGCCAATACCGCCCCGATCAGGGCGCCGACACCGGCACCCAGCAGGACCTTGATCGGCCGGAGCCCAGCGAGACCCGTGACCGCACCGATCAACGAGCCCGGCACCCACGCCGGCCAGGCTGGGAGCGACCATTCGAGCAACCAGCCAACTCCGGCGGCGATGAAGGCAGCCGCGGCGATACGCGCCAACAGCGGCTGGGGTTTCCCGGGTCGTCGGGTGGCGTCGGCCCAGGCCGAGACCAGACCGAGGACCACAGCGCCGATCACCGCTCCGGCGACACGACCTTGCTCGTGCGACGAGCCGAGGGCGGCACCACCCAGCCCACCGATGAGGCCACCGGTCACGGCGGCCCCCACTATCTGACCGGCGCTTCGATTCACCAGCGGAAACTACGTGGCAGGCCTGATCTGGGTGCCTCCCCACCCAAATTGGGACGCACAGGGGTCATATACGGCCCTCTCGGTCTCAATTACGAGGTGTATCGACGCCGTCAACGATCGGGATGCTTCGTGACCCGGCTCTACAGTTCGGGTCATGGCCGAATCTCGGGAACTGGAGACCGCGCTCGCCCTCGGGGAGCAACTGGTCGGGGAGGAGCGATACCAGCAAGCCATCGATCATTTCAAGGTGCTGGCTGCCCTTCATCCCAAGAACCCGAGTGTCCTCTTTCTGCTGGCAGGAGCTTTCGACTCAGCCGGTCTGGAGAGAGAGGCGGTCGCTCCATATCGGGCGGCCCTGACATCTGGTCTCAGCGGGGCCGAGGACCTTCGGGCCCGAATCCAGCTCGCCAGCACCCTTCGCAATCTCGGTGAGAACGAGGAGGCGGTCCAGATCCTGTCCCAGGTCTGCGTGCAGCATCCCGAGCACCGGGCAGCACGCGCCTTTCTGGCTCTGGCATTGACCAGCGCCGGCAATCCCGAAAGGGCAGTGTCCGAGCTGTTGGACTTGCTGCTGACCCACCCAGGACCGGTCGAACGGTATCAGCGCTCATTGCGCTGGTACGCCGATCACCTGGTCGCCTGATCTGGTGCGACCAGACGGTACAGCGCCTCTATCGGCTTGACAGCCTTACGTCGACCCACACCAGCCGATGGTCGGAGCTGGGGAAGGGGAAGACACCTGTCAGCTCGAAGAAGGGCTCACCCTCGGCAGGCCAGAACACGGCGCTGTCCGCGATACGAAGGTCCTTGGAGGGAAGGACGTAATCCGCTCTCAGATTGCCAGGGGCGGTGTCGGCGAAGTCGGCAGTGTCCTGAGCCGGGTCCGAGAGATGCGTGGAGTTGATCCCACCCTGGGTTTGAGAGGCCCACACCGCCCCCGTGGAGGTCGGTGTCTTCCGATCGTTGATCCTCGGGTGGTCGATCAGCTGTTGGATCGCTCCCGGGATCGAGTCGCCATCGAGGGGGTCGGAGTTCTGATCACCGGCGATCACGAACGGCTCTCCACGGTCGATCCCGCCTCGCCTCCCCTGGTCGTCGTAGATGTATCTGCTCCGCCTCGGGCTGATGTAGTCGGCCCAGAACCTGATCTCGTCGTGGTTGCGGGTCCCGTTGCGATCCTCGGCCCCGTCGAACCGGGGTGGGATGGCTGACCAGGAAATGCACCCGCTCTCTCCCGATCTTCAATTCGAGATCCCAGTGGCTCTTCGAGCTGAGGCGGAACACGTCCAGCTCCTCCTTGGAGTACCACGGATCCCCGGTCGCCGGATCCTCGGGTAACAGGGCGCCTGGCATGTCCCTCCACAGGAAGTTCTGGAAGGTGCGTGTCCTCACGATCGGGTACTTGGAGAGCACGACCATCCCGAACTGCCCGGGGAAGAACCCGAAGCCGAGCGAATCGTCGGGCCCACCCACCGTCCCGTCGTTGTTGAGGTCGAAGCCCGAGGGCACGCCGGTGTTGGACGGGGCGATGAAGGCGTACGGATAATCGACTGGCTTAGCGCCGTTTTGTGAGACTTCGAGGTAGTTGTCACGAAACAGGTCTACGGCCGCAGGATCGAAATCGAACTCGTTGATGAGAAGGACATCGGGCCGGCTCCGCTGGATGATCTCGGCGATCACCTTGGCCTGAGCATTGTCGGGTGTTGATAGATCGGAGACCAATTGCCCGGCATTGTTCCGGTTGAGACTGGCGTTGAAGGTGGCGAAGCGGACGGTGGCGGGCTTGGACCTCGCCCCGGCGACGGTGGGAATGACGGTGACCGCGAGAATCGCGGCCAGGAGAACGGTGAGCTTGCGCATCGGGATTCCTCCGGACCATTTCGGCTTTGCTGTTCGATACCCCGCTGGTATCGAAGCTAAACCGTCGCTGCGACCGTGACGTAAAGACCCGGTGTCCACTCGAAGAACTCTTGTGGACAATGCTGGGCCCACGACAACCGCAGACCTCACATTTGGATGACGATCCGATTCATCATCCCCAGATGACTGCTCACTTGGGCCGTGATCGCAAGACCCGCCTCGGCAAGCTCGGATCCCACGTTCCGATTGTTGCGACAAGCGGCACGCTCATAGTGACGGTCGATCTTGCGGTCCTGGCGACGGGCGATCCAACCCACTGACGACCGGCCATGCTCGACCAGGAGGATCCGACCTCCGGGTTTGACGACGCGGGCCATTTCCCCGAATGCGGCCACGTAGTCGGGAAAGGTGCATGAGGAGAACGCAGACACCACGGTGTCGAAATGGCGGCCGGGAAACGGCATCTGTTGGGCGTCACCAACAGTTATGTCGATTCTCATCCCCAACTGACCGGCCCGTTTCCGAGCCTCGGCCACCATCGCGGGTGAGAGATCGAACGCCGTGATCGACGAGGCAGTTCGCAAGTATCTGAAGTTCTCCCCGGTGCCACAGGCGACGTCCAACACGTCCCCGGTCAAGCCCCGGAATTGTCTACGACGGAGCCGGGGAATGGCGAGGAGAGAGTCGACCACCCCCATCATCCGCCAACGACGGGCCATCTCGTCGTAGCGTCGGCGAACCTCTTCGGTGGTCATGCGCCCTGACACGGTTCAGGCCTTGACCCGCTCCGGGGTTGTCTCGGGCTCCAATAGGCCGTCAACCGAGATGTTGGGAACCCATTCGAGCCACTTGGGGAAATACCAGTTCCAGTCCCCCAGCAGTCTCATCGACGCCGGCACCAGGATCGAACGCACCACGGTGGCGTCGAGAAGGACCGCGATCGCCAGCCCGAAACCCATCTGTTGGAAGGAGACCAGCCGCCCGGCGGCGAACCCGGAAAAGACGGCGACCATGATCGCCGCGGCGCCGGTGATCAACGCACCGGTTGTGCGCAAACCGTAGGCCACCGAATCGGTGTTTCTCCCGGTCTGGTCGTAACGCTCCTTGATCCTGGAGAGCAGGAAGACGTGGTAGTCCATTGACAACCCGAACAGGATCGAGAACAGGAACAAGGGGAGCCAGGCCTCGATCGTCTCCACCTGCTCGAATCCAGAGATGTCCGCCACGTCCTTGAGCCATGCCGGCCCAACGTCCACCTGGAACATCGCTACCACCAAGCCGTAGGCGGCACCCACCGACAACAGGTTCATCGCGATCGCCTTGGCCGGAATCACGACGGAGCGGAAAGCAAGTAGCAACAAGATGAAGCTCAAGCCCAATACCACCGCAAAGACGATCGGCGTGTAGGTGTCGATCTGGTCGAGGAAATCGACGGTGATCGCGGTTTCGCCACCGACATATACCTCGGTTTCGGCAGCTGTGGCGCCGGGAATGATGTCGGCTCGAAGGTGACGTACGTCCTCCTGGGAGGCGATCGAGTTCACGTCACCGAGCAATTGCACCGAGAGAATCGACAGCGTCCCGGTGGATGCAGGATCCACCGACGCGGCCCCGTATCCCCCGTCGGCCGCGATGTCTGCCTGAAGGGCGGTCAACGTGTCATCGACTCCTGCCCCGGTAACCACGACGTCGACTGGTGAGGTGAGCCCCCCGGAGAACTCGGTGGCCAGGACCTCGAACGCGACCTTGGACTCCATGTCGTCGGGAAGAGTGGACACCCCGGACAGCCCACTGTTCATCGAGAACATGCTGCTGGCGGCCAGGATCAAGAAGCCTGCCGAAAGAACGAGGCTGATGAAAGGACGAGCCATGACTATGCGCGTCCAACGCTCCCAGAAGCGGCCGGTCTCATCCGGTGATCGCCGGCGACGCACCTTTAGCGAGTCGATTCGGTCCCCCATGAGGGAGAGCACGGCCGGAAGCAGGGTCAGCGAGGCGCAAACGGCGACGATCACCACCAGGATGGCCCCGATGCCTAGGGCGCGGAACAGGGTGTTGGGGAGGATCAACATCCCGACCAGGGCGAGAACCACCGTGAGCCCTGAGAAGAACACGGCCCGGGTAGCGGTGGCTCCGGCCCGCTCGATGGCGTCCAGCTTCTCCATGCCATGGCCCCGCTCTTCCCGGTAGCGGGAGACGATGAACAACGAGTAGTCGATGCCCACCGCCAGACCGATCATCGTGATCATGTTTGTGATGAAGAAGCTGAGGTCGAAGAACTGACCGACCAGGGCGGCCAGGCCCATGGCGATGGCAATAGCGATCACGGCGAGGATGATCGGAATCACTCCGGATGCGACCGTGCCGAATACCAGAACCAGCACGACCAGGGCCACGCCGATCCCGATCGTCTCCCCGGTGCGGAGGTCTTCTTCTGCGATCTGGTTGAAGTCGTTCGTGAGGGTGGCGGGCCCCGCAATCAGACCCCGGAGCCCGTCGGGGGCGGACACCCCGGCCACCGCTTCTTTGAGCGATTCGGCGTTGTCGCCGATCACATCGACGTCGTCACCGGCGATCACCACCGGGAGCAGGGCTGCATGACCGGACTCCGACACCTGGCCGGTCTCGTCGAGATATGACCCGACGCTGGTGATCAAATCGGGCCCGAGTGCGGTGATATCGGCTTGAAGCTCGGTGACATAGGCGACGTATTCGGGATCGCCCACGTCGGCGGTCTCGGAGGTGACTACCACAAACTCGGTGTCGGGGGCTTCGCCTCTGAGCTCTTCGGCGAGGTTGATGGCAGTGATCGACTCGGGCTCGTCGGTGAAACCGATCGTGGTGGTGAGAGCTCCAGCCAGGAGTTGGGAGGTCACGAAGCCGGCGGCGACCAGCAGCACCAACCAGATTCCGACCGTTCTCCACGGCCTTCTGGCACTCGCCCTGGCCAGAGTCTCAGTCCCCAATGACATCATGCTCTCCTGTTGCTATTCGGCTGGTAGATGGACTACACTGTAAGCGTACGGTGTAAGCCCTGTCAACCCCACCTGCAATCGCCTGTAGGCACGACACCGGAGGAGACGCTTCTTGACTTACGATGTAGGGATGACCGTCATCGAGACCCGGGCCCCGCTCAACCGGGACCGGATCATCGACGCCGCAGTCAGGTTCGCCGATCAGCACGGCGCCGACGAGTTGTCGATGCGCAAGCTGGGCGCCGAGCTCGGGGTGGAAGCGATGTCGCTCTACAACCACGTTGCCAACAAGGACGAAATCCTGGACGGGATGATCGACCACGTTTTCACGACGATCCCCCTCCCCGATCCCAAACAAGACTGGCGGGTCTCGGTGCGCACCACCGGGCTCGCTGCCATGGAGCAATTCACCGCCCATCCCTGGGTGGTGAGCCTCTTGATGCAGCGTGGCAACTTCGGCAACGCCTCATTGGTGTTCATGAACCAGGTCCTCGGAATTCTGCGCGCGGCAGGCTTCAGCGACGAGGAGACCCACCATGCCTGGCAGATGTTGGCCTCCCACACCATGGGTTACGCCTTCCAACAATCCTCCGGCAGCTGGCACGACAAGGACTGGGAAGGTCTCGAGGATCAGCTATCACGTCTCGGCGACCGTTTACCCCATGTCGCGGCCCTCGCCCCGTTGCTCGCACAATGTGAGTTCGGCTCTGAATATGCCTTCGGCTTGGAGATCATCATCGGTGGTCTCGAAGCCCGTCTCGGCTGAATCGGTTAACGCCAGTCGACGAGGTAGACCTCGATCGGCTCCTTGATCCCCTTGAGCTCCACCGTCCGGGGACCCGAAACCGAGAACCGGGCATCACCCAAAGCCTCGAGGGTGACCGCCGAGATGACGATCTCCTCACCGCCGGCGACCGCACCTACCCGGGCCGCGACATGTACCCCTTGGCCCCGATAGTCGGTCCCGTCACGAGTGACCTCGGCACGATGCAACCCGATGCGAACGGTCGGGGCAAACCCGTGTTGGTGGCGGTGGTCGGCGAGACGCCGTTGGATCGAAACCGCAGCTTCGACAGCATCGACGGTGTCCTCGAAAGCCACGAAGAAGCCGTCACCGGTATGGCTCGCCTCTTCGCCACGATGACTAGCGAACACCGAGCGCAGCTCTCGATCATGCCACCGCAGGAGCTCCTCCCAATCCTTGTCGCCGATCAGCCCGATCAGATCGGTTGAGGTCACGATGTCGGTGAACATCAGGTTCTTGGTGAATCGGGCTCGATCCTCATCGGGTGCCCTGCCCGCATAAAGAAGCTCGTCGACACGCTTCAGATCGAGTGCCGCACCGAGTTTCATGAAGGCTGCGCGAGCAGCCCCCAACTCCATACGGGCCGCCCCTTCGTCGCCCGCCAATGACCGAGCCCGCCCCAGCAGCATGCGTGCCCGGGCGGTTTCATACGGAAAGTCAACTTCTCTCCACAATCTCCAGGCTCGGTCCAAGGCCTGGATCGCCGTATCGGCGTCTCCCTCATGGAGGGCCATTTGGCCACGCGCGGTGAGGGCCGCGGCTTCGAAAGCTGGTCGCGCGAAATCTGATGCGGTCTGCTTCAACTCAGTTGTCGCGGCGCGGGCGGTTTCCAGGTCGTCCCGTGCCAATGCGACCTCGACCTGGGCCGGCAAGAGCCGGGCCCGATTGAGGACATCCTTCCGCTCCCCCTGATTCCCGGCGCCTTCTGACAGGGCCCGGGAAAGGGTCGAGGCCGCCTCGTCGACACGGCCCTGGGCAAGCATCAGCAGCGCCAGACCTGGCAACGCGTCGCTCCCATTCTCGTAGGCAGTGAGGAAGAATTTCTCCGCCCCCGGCAGGTCGCCCATGCGCAGATGGACCTCGCCGACTTCGTAATTGGCATATCCGACGCCATCGAGGAGGTGGAATCGCTCCAACTCCACACAGGCATTCAGGGCCTCGGCTTCTGCCTCGGTCCACGAACCACGGAGCCGTTTGAGCTCGGCGCGATGGACGCGACACACCCCCGTATAGCCGCCGACCGAGTTTCGACTCATCCAACGGTCGGCTTCCTCCGTCCACTCGCCCGCACGCTGGAAGTCGGCCATGCTGCGGCAGGCTGAGATGGTGGTGCAGTAAACGTCGCTGGCCGACCGCAGATCGACTTCGCCGGAGAGGGCAGCTGCTGTCGCCTCGTCCAGCAGGCTCATCCCCTCCTGCCACCGTCCGGCCGAGATCAGAGCTGTGCCCTTCATGACGAGCGCCGTTGACTCGGCGTCGCGATTTCCGTACCGCCTGGCCAATTCCAACGCCTCATCGGCGAGCGGGAGAGCGGCATCGATGTCGTCACGAAACAGGAAGGCCTCGATGAGTTGCAGCACTCTTTGGTGGGCGTGGGCCCCTGACTCCGGCTCGTTCTCGAGAAGACGGTCGGCTTGAGCCTTCCAACCGAAGAAAATCGAGAAGGCGAGCCGCCGTGCCCCCAAGTAGGCCAGCAGCATCGCGACCTTGGCTGCGGCCGTCTTCGACCCTGCCTCCACGTGCCCGGCGAAAGCGCGCTCCAAGGCATCGACCGATTCGTCGGGGTGACCGGACCACCAGGCAGCGTCCGCAAGCAATTCGAGATCGTGTGGAGAGAGCGGCGCCTCGAGATCCACCTCGTTGAAAGCCTTCACCGCATCGCTCCAGGCACGACGTTGGACGGCCTTCCTGCCCATCTCGACCGTTTGCACCCAACTCACCTCGCTGCGGGTTCCTGGCGGCGATTCTATGCCCGCATCGTCTGGCGTTCGCAGTCCCCTAGGGGGATCGAGCGATGTCATCGGCCCGAGCAGGGCTTAGGATTTCCGAATGGATCGCTCCGACGTACAAGCGTGGCTCGACCGTTATGTCGAAGCCTGGCGTGAGAACAAGTCCGAGGCCATCGAAGCGTTGTTCACCGAGAATGCCGTCTACCGGTTTCGCCCATTCTCAGCTGAGGGCGAGATTGTGAATGGGCGAGCCGCCATCGCTGAGCAGTGGGCTCGAGGAGCCCGACGACCCCAACGGCTGGGAGGCGCACTACGAGGTGTTCGCGGTCGAGGGCGACCGCGGGGTGGCAACGGGAACGAGTCATTACTACGCCACCACCCACAGGGCGGAACGGATCTATTACAACTGCTTTCTAATGCGCTTCGACGCCGAGGGCAGGTGCGCCGAGTTCACCGAGTATTTCATGGCTGTCCCCGATTGAGTACAACTAGCCGGCTCAGGTCGTCCCCAGCCCATCCGGATCAGGGTCGCTGTGACGAAGCCATACCACGATGCCGACCATGACCGGGACCAGGAGAAGCAACACCAATGCTGACAGCGTCCCCTTGGAACCCCAGGCGGTGAAGCCCACGGCCGTCATCAGCGCCGCGCTCAGGACCATGGTCCCTTCGGCGTTTCGATAGATCTCGGGGTGGACCGCCCTCACCTCGAGCGTACGGGAGAGCGCGGTCACAGACAGAACTGCGGTCGCCAGCGACCCGACCAGTAGCCAACGCAACGAACCGGGCAGTGGGGTCGCGCTGTGCTCGACGACGTTGAGGACACCAGCACCGCCGGCCGCGGTCACCAACAACAGCGGAATGGAGGTAGAGCCAAGTCTGGGTGAGGCGGGACACCGGCGAATGGTGTGAGACCCGGTCGAAGTAGATCCACCAGAGACCGATCGCCACCAGGACTCCGAGTAGCCCGATGAGCACACCGTTGAGGCTCAAGGGATCGAGGTCGGCCATTCCATTGATGGCGCCCACGATCACCTCTCCCAGCACGATGATGACGAACAGGCCCATGCGCTCGATCAGCGACGGCGTCACTGCAATCACGGCATCGCCCACCTGGCTCTCGGGCGGGCGCCACCGATTCATGGCGATCACATAGCCAGAGGACTCGATGAACAGGGCCAGCCCCCATATCCAGTAACGCCCGGGCCCGTCGAAGAGGGCGCTGACTACGAAGAGACTGGCACCGAGGAGGTAGGCAGCGGAATAGGGGTTCGATGCCAGGCGATGGCTCGGATCGTGGAGCCCGGTCCGAAACAACCGCGGCGCCCAGCAGCCACGGCCAGTAGGAGGGAACGCCAAGACGTGACGGGACCGCCCAGGATGACAACACCACGCTGGTGGTGATCGCGGCGCCCAAACCGAGCGACCCCATCAAGCGCAGTCGGCCGAGGGCGCTGAATCTGGCCTGGGTCCGATTTGCAAAGGGTCATGGTGATGTAGATGAGGCGGGGGCCGACCCGCCTGATACACCATCCACTTCATGATCGGACTCGAGGCCTGCCGTGGACGGGGGTTGTCGGGAACCGAGTGGGGGTAGATTCGGTCGACTGTTGGCGAGAGTCGAAAGGAGGAACCCGGTGAATCGTATTCTGTGGGTCTTGCAATTCATCTTCGGCCTCTACTTCATTGGGACCGGGGTGACCCATTTCATAACCCCCGAGGGTTTGCCCGAGATGATGGGCTGGATGTACGAACTGCCCGACGGGCTACACATAGTGGCCGGAGTGGCCGAGATCCTTGGTGGGTTGGGTCTTATCCTTCCGGGCCTGACCCGGATCCGCCCGGAACTCACCGTGTTCGCCGCGCTGGGGCTTGCCATCGTGATGATCGGTGCCGCCATCTGGCATTCCGGCCGGGGCGAGACGCCTCAGATCGTGCTTAACCTGGTCAATGCCGGGATCCTCGTGTTCATCGCCTACGGACGCTGGCGGTTGAGCCCGCTCCCCGGTCGAATGACAGGAAGCGCCGCCGCCTAGCCGAACTTCTCCTCGTAATAGCGAGACAGCTGGCCGAACTGCTCTTTGAAGGTGCGTCGAGCCAGGAAGGGGTAGACCCATTTGACGAGCCCGGGTGACCGTTGGAACGAGGCGGTCGTGACCTGGGTGATTCTCGAGCCGGTGCCGTCGGGCTCGACGCTCAGCTGGATCACCCGTTCCTGGAACCTGTCGGTGGCCCGCCAGGTGATAGAGCGGTCGCCGATGGCGATGACCTCCAGGTCGACGTCGAATTCGATGCGCTCAGCACGGGGACGATCGAGATGCTGATGGAACCGGAACCTGGTGCCCACCTCGACACCCGAACCCGCGACCAGATCCACTGTCTCCACATTGGGGCACCACGACGGGTCGTTGCGAGTGTCGGAGACAAAGGCAAACAACCTGTCCGGGAGCACCGGAATGTGGGCTGAGACCTTGACCGGGCGTAGGGAATGATCTGCCACGTGCTGACGATAGGTGGCAGCGTTTCTTGAGCGGGGTCACAGCTGAACTCGGATGGCATGTGTCTATCAGCCACGGATCATGGACCTTCGACCCTGGCCTGCGAGGCACCCCAGAATGACGATGGAGCCGTCCGAAAGGAGGTTGCGCGTGGCCAACAGCATCCTCAACCTCTCGGCCAGCCCACAGGATCACGACCAAAGAACGACAGGGAGGACCTGATGACAACCACCAAGACCCGGACAACGAAAACCCGTCGACGAGGCGCGATCCGGTTCGGGTACGCGGTGGCGATCGTTCTCAACGTTGCGTCGTTGGTGATCGCCAACAACATCCTCGACTGGGGCTGGCTTCCGTTCCTCACAAACGACTTCGGCCGGATCCTGTGGCTCCTCGACCTCTCGTTCCTGGCCGCGATCCTGGTCAATTCGATCTACCTGGGGTACGACCCCCCGTGGTTCAAGTCGGTGTGTCAGATCGGGCTGGGCGGGATCAGCATGGCCGTGGCGATAAGGACCTATCAGGTGTTTCCCTTCGACTTCACCGGCTACCAGTTCGACTGGGAGCCTGTGACTCGATTCGTCATCGTCCTCACCATGGTCGGCGTCGGGATAGCGATCGTCAGTGAAGTGGTCAAACTGGCCCGGGGAATAGGATTGAATCCGCAAGGTGAGCCGCAGTCACCCACCTTCGAAGAAGTCGGAGCGACAGGAGCACGGAATGACCGACAGCAATCATGATCAATCCAGCGAATCGGGTGACGCTGCGCGCAATCGGTGGGTAGACGAGGCTCAGGAGGCTCTAGACCGGACGGTGGCCGCCGTCAGATCGGCCTGGGATGCCACCAGGGAGAGCCGAATGAGCGCGTTGGAGTCGGCCAAGCAGGCGGCCCAGGAGCTAGGCAGAGTCCTGGACAAAGGGGTGGCGGCCGCCAGGGATCGGTGGGCAACCGAAGAGGCTCAAAGCGCGCATTCCCAAGAGGCGACTGGTCCCGCCGAGCAAAGCGATGCGAGTTCCGACGTCGAATCTCCTGACCAGACCTAGAGACCCAGGCTCCTGCCTTGACCGGACCCCTCCTCGAGACGCGGACCATGACCGTCTCCATCGACTGTCCCCCGGACCGCGTCTATGACTTTGTGTCGAATCCGAGCAACCTTCCCCGTTGGTCGTTCTTCGAAGCCGTGACCGAGACCGACGACGGATGGGTGGTGCAAACCCCGGACGGCCCCGTGGGTTTCCGCTTTCTCGAGGCCAACCGGCTCGGCGTCCTCGACCATCGGGTGACACTCCCTTCCGGCGTAGAGATTCAAGTACCGATGCGGGTAATCCCCAACGATCGTGGCAGCGAGGTGTTGTTCACCCTGTTTCGAGCGCCGGACATGACCGACCAGGACTTCGCCTCCGACGCGACTCAGGTCATCGCGGATCTGACCAAGCTGAAGACCCTGTTGGAAGGCTCGGAGGCCGGCCGACCCTAGGGTCAACCCGAGTAGGAGGTTCGGAGATCACAACGGAAGCCAGGAATGAGGAGCATCTCGACGTGAGGTTCCGCGACGATCCCGAGCAGCACCGCTACTTGGCCGAGATCGACGGCCGGGTGGTCGGGATGGCCGTCTACCAGCTCCGAGCCGGTCGACACATCTTCGTTCACACCGAGATCAACCCCGAATACGAAGGCAAAGGGGTGGGCTCGGCTCTAGCCCGCTATGCACTGGACGACGTCAGGGCTCAGGGCGGGATAATGGTGCCGATCTGCCCTTTCATCTCCTCCTGGATCGAGCGTCACCCCGAGTACCGGACAATGGTCGATCAAGAGCTCTTCGATCGGATCAACGGGGTCAGGGGCGGCGATTCTCCTTGATCTGGTCGCCCAGGGCCCCGGCCGAGGGCACCCAGGCGACCTAACTCAAAGATCCCAGGAGCTCTCCAACTCGCCGAAGGAAGTCCGCGGCCGGAGCCCCGTCGACGAAGGCGTGATCGAAGGTCAGCGACAGCACCACACGTGAGCCCCCGGTGACCAACCCGCCGGCGGCGAAGACCGGCACCCGGCGCACCGCTCCTACCCCGAGGACCGCCACCTGGGGGAGGTTGATGATCGGCGTGAATCCATCGACACCGTGACTGCCGAGATTGGTGACGGTGAAAGTCCCACCCTCGTAGTCGGGCATCGTCAGCTCCCCGTTCCGGGCCCGCTCCGCCAGTCCCCGGATCTCCTCGTGGATCTCAGTCACCGTGCGATCGGCCGGGTTCCTCGTCACCGGGGATACCAGGCCCTGGTCGGTTTGCACCGCCACCGCGACGTTGGCCACCACTTCTGGTATGAAGCGGTCACCGTCACGGGTGCCGTTCAGGGATGGGTGCTCGCTGAGGGCGAGCGCCACCGCCTTGATCACTGAAGCGGTCACGTGTTCCGGAGCTCCCGATTCCAGGTCCACGCTCGAGGTGAGGGTCACCGGTGCCGTTTCCAGATGGCCCCGTCTCATGTTGCGGGCGATGACCGCACGGAGACCGACCATTCCCGTTTCTTCGGGTTGTCTTTCAGCTGCGGCGCGGACATCGGTCTCGGTGATCCGACCGCCCGTCCCTGTCCCGGAGACCTTGGATAGGTCGACACCTATCTCTCGGGCGAGACGTTTGGCTGCCGGGGAGGCCGGAGTCGAGACCGGCGCCGTACCAGAGCCGGCATTGTCCCGGGCTGGAGCGACGCGCTCTGGCGCCTCCTCCGCAGCGACTATCCGACAGATGGGCTCACCCTGGGGAACAGGAGCGTTGATGGGGACCAGCCCCACCACTGCCCCTGCTTCGGACGCATAGACCTGCTCGGCCACCTTCTCCACCTGGATCTCGGCAATCAGCTGACCGGCTTCGCACCTCTGGCCTTCGTCGACCAGCCAAGCGGTGACGACCCCGTCCTCACCCGGCTCGGTGAGGACGGGCATCAATACGTCCGTTGCCATCTGATTCAGGCAGAGACCAGCTGTTGTGCGGCCTCCACGATTCTCTCCGCCGAAGGCAGGGCAAACTGCTCCAGGGGCCGACTGTAGGGAATCGGCGTGTCCGGCGTCGCCACCCGCATCGGTGGCGCGTCCAGATGGTCGAAGGCGCGCTCCACCACGGTGGCGATCACCTCGCCTGTCATACCGAAGCTCTGGTAGTCCTCGTCGACCACCAGCAGCCGGTGGGTCTTGCCCACACTCTCGGCGATCTTGTCCCGATCGAGCGGGACGAGGGAGCGCAGATCGAGCACCTCGGCTGATATGCCCTTGTCTTCGAGCATCTCCGCGGCGTCGAGAGCCCGGTGCACGGACAGCCCGACCGTGACCACGGTCAGGTCGTCACCCTCCCGGGCGATAGCCGCCTCCCCGATCGGGACCTCGTACGACTCGGAGGGAACCGCACCGGTCGCTCGGGGATTGTTGGTCATCCAACCCAGGCCCAGCACGCCTTTGTGGAACATGTACAGCACCGGGTTGTCGTCCCGGATCGCCGAGGTCATGAGTCCCTTGGCGTCGTAGGGGTTCGACGGCACGACCACCTTCATCCCGGGGAGATGGGCGAAGGTGCCCCACAGCGTCTGTGAGTGCTGGCCCGCGTCCGAATACCCGCCTCCTACCGCCGTCATCAGCACCATCGGCACCTTGACGTTGCCGCCGCTGAAGTAGTGGATCTTCGCCATGTTGTTGTAGATCTGATCCATGCACACGCCGAAGAAGTCGACGAACATCAGCTCGGCGATGGGGCGAAGCCCATTGATTGCGGCGCCGACGGCGGCGCCAATGAACCCAGTCTCCGAGATCGGGGTGTCCATCACTCGCTCCGGCCCGAAGCGGTCGAGCAGACCCTCGGTGGCCCCGAAGATCCCTCCGTAGACACCGATGTCTTCGCCCATCAGCAACACCCTGTCGTCGGCCTCCATCTCCAAGGCGATCGCCTCGGCTATCGCCTTCTGTGTGGTGAGCTTGCGATCGGTTGTAATCGTCATGTGACCTCCTCTCTCAAGCGAAGACGTCCACCAGGGCGCCTTCGGGCTCGGGGTATGGGCTCGAGATGGCGAAGGAGATAGCGTCTTCCACCTCGCCGAACATCCGCTCCTTGATCGCCTCGATATCGGAATCGGTCAGGACCCCTTCGGCGACCAGCTTCTGACCGAACGTGACCAATGCGTCCCGCTCCGCCATCGCCTCCTTGAACTCATCGCTGCGATAGGCATCGGCGTCACCTTCGAAATGGCCCCAGAGGCGATCGGTCTTCACCTCGATCAGGCTTGGGCCACGTCCGCTGCGGGCCCGGGCGATCGCCTCGCCGGCAACCTCGTAGACAGCCACAGGGTCGTTGTTGGCCACGAGGACACCGGGGATCCCGTATGCGGACGCCCGGTCACTGTTGTCCGCTATCGCCGTCGACGCCGTCTTGGGCACCGAGATGGCGTAGGCGTTGTCCTCACAGATGAAGACAACGGGGAGGTCCCAGATCGCCGCCAGGTTGAGCGACTCATGGAATGCACCCTGGTTGGCCGCACCGTCACCAAAGAACGACAGAGCCACGTTGTCGGTGCCACGCCGTTTGAATGCGAGCCCGGCTCCAACCGCAACCGGCATCCCCTCGGCGATGATCCCGGAGCACCCGAAGTTGGGCTCCACGGAGAACAGGTGCATATGGCCACCCTTCCCCTTGCCCAACCCGGTCTCTCTCCCGAAGATCTCCGCAGTCATTTTCTTGAGATCGACCCCCTGTGCAATGGCGATGTGGTGGGGTCGGTGGGTCGCGGTGATCGCGTCCCCGGCCTTCAAATGGGGCCTGACCCCGACCGCCACCGGCTCCTGTCCTGCGGAGAGGTGCATCTCTCCCGGGATCAGACCGGCGGCGATATCGAAGGCGGGCAGTTTGTCTTCAAAGTAGATCTCTCGGATTCGCTCCTCGTAGCGTCGGATCTTCACCATGGTCTCGTACATGTCGACCAGGTGCTCGCTGGGAATGTCCATCAGCACCTCCTGTTGTCTGCGTGGCAGCGCCGATGTCGAGGGTCGGCGCGTTGGCCGGGTCCGGCCTTGAGTGTGACCGTTACTTCCGGGACGAAGGCCGCGCTAGGGGCAAAGGACCCTTCACCTGCAAAGCACGATCCGGATCGAGAACCCGGGGGCCGGGCACCACCCGGACCCTACTCCCACCGGTGGCGATCCGGCGCTCACCGTCGAGAGCGACCACACCTCCTGCCACGTCAAGGGTGACCTCCGATCCGATGGGCAGATCAGAGTGCTCAGCCACCGCCACATCGAGTACCAGGCCGGGTCCGAATATCGCCTTCACGGTCTGGCCGGGACCGAATCGGATCCAGCGGGCGCGACCCGGGGCGAGAGGCCCCATCCCGGCGCTGACCGAGGCGATCCCGACCGCGGTGGGGTCGGCCGAAGTCGCCACGGCTTCCATCAGCAGCTCCGGCTCCCACAAGGCGCCGGCGCCGAGCCATCGTCCCCGCACCGAGACCACGTCGATGACCGCGGTGGCATGTCCGGTGGAGATATCCACCTGGAGTGCCGTGGTCGGGACGAAGACAGACGGATCCTGGCTCTTCACCCCGGCAACGGTGGCGAGGCCGATCACCGTCGGCTCCAGGGTCAGGGCAGAGGCGTTGTTGGTCCCTGCAGCGATGGGGACTAGAGGAGCCTCGGGCCAGCCTTCGACCGCCGCCCTCACTGTGCCGTCGCCACCCAGCGTGACCAGAGCGTCCGCCATGAGGCCGGCGAGATGGGCGGCGGCGCGTTTCGTGTCCGACTCCTCACCCGTGGCAGTGATTGGAAGGAAGTCGACTTGAGGAGCAGAGTCCCGCGCCAGAGACACGGCACGACGTACCAACCCGGCCCGATCATCGAGGGCAAGCACCTTCACTTCGGGGTGCGAGCCGAGCCCGACCAGGAGACGGGCGAGGAGATTCGCCTTCTCCTCAGCGTCGACCACTCTGGCCAACCCAGTGAGCCGACGAATGTCCTTCGACGAGATCGGGTTGGCGATCAGACCGATCAGCATGAATTCCAGGGTAGGGCGGTGATCTCCACTGCCTCTCGACGAGAGTAAGTCGACTCAGACGATGCCGAGGTTGGCATCCTCGTTGACCGCCCAGGCGGCCTCCGCCTCCCTTTCCATGGTTGCGAGCCGGTCGTAGTAGTCGGGGTACTCGCGCAGGTGGGCAAGGGCGATCTTGGCGGTGAGGACGGGGTCATCCCCGGTGACGTTCAGATCGGGAAACCTGGTGCCGTGCTCCAGCTCCACGTCCATCCCGCGACGCACCTCCTCGAGCCCGAAGCGTTCCTCAGAGATCTCGATACCGATCTCGGCAGCGGCCTTCGCCGCACCTTCAAGGGTGAACATATGTCTCTCCTTTCATCCCGAAGCATGGACCAACCCGACCGGGCGGGTAAGAGGCCTTTGACCCCTCTTCACCCCACCCGCCCCCGTCAACCCTGCCAACCCTTGATTACCAAACCTGAGCGATAAAGGCTCAGATCGGAATAGGGGGCTCCCGCCGATGGTTGCAAAAAGCTCGTCGCCCATAACCAAGAAGGAAACGGCCCGATGCCTGAAACCGCCCAACTCACCCTTCCCGTTCTTCCTCTCCACAACGGTGTGGTCTTCCCCCACATGGTGGTGACCATCCGCGTCGAGACCGACGAGGGCAAGACCGCGCTCGCCGCCGCCAGAAGTGACGGCCGGCTTCTTCTGGTCCCCAGACTCGACGGTCGCTATTCAACGGTGGGCACCATCGCCGAGATCCAGTCCGACGACGACGGGAGTGTCGTGGTGTCGGGCATGGCCCGGGCCCGGGTGGGGGCCGGATCGGTCGACGACAGCGGGGCGCTCTGGGTGGAGGCTGTGCCCTACCCCGAGGTCGACATGATCGACGACGAGCTCGAGGCCTTGATAGCCGAATACCGAGCCGTGGTCAGCGCTGTCCTCGAGAACCGGGGTTTGGCCGGGGTCGCCGAGCGGCTCCTCGATGTCGACAACCCTTCCCAACTCGCCGACCTGGCCGTCTACTCCCCCGACCTCTCCCTGGAACAGAAGGTCGAGCTGTTGGAGGCCCTCGACATCCGACGTCGACTCGGGATGCTCCTGGTGTGGATGCGGGAGACGCTGGCCGATCTCGAGCTGCGGCGCAGGGTGCGCGAGGACGCCACCGAGCGAATCGAGAAGGGCCAGAAGGACTACATCCTGCGTCAGCAGATGGACGCCATCCGCAAGGAACTGGGCGAGGAAGGCGACGTCGCCTCGGAGTACCGGGCCAAGCTCGCCGAGCGTGACCTGCCGGAGAAGGTCCGTGAGTCGATCGGACGTGAGATCGACCGGCTGGAACGGATGAGCGAGCAATCCCCCGAGCATTCCTGGATAAGGACCTGGCTCGACACCATGTTCGAGCTCCCCTGGGGGGCTCGCTCCGAGGACCGACTCGACCTGGAGGAAGCCTGGACCGTGCTCGACGCCGACCACACCGGTCTCGAAGACGTCAAGGAGCGGATCATCGAGCACCTGGCGGTGCGCAAGCTGCGCGCCGAGCGTGGCCTCTCCGACGAGGGCGAGCGCAGTGTCGGGGCCATCCTCCTGTTGGTCGGCCCACCCGGAGTGGGCAAGACCTCGTTGGGCGAGTCGGTGGCCCGTGCCCTGGGACGCAAGTTCATCCGCGTCGCCCTCGGCGGGGTCCGGGACGAAGCCGAGATCCGGGGACATCGCCGCACCTACGTCGGTGCCCGGCCCGGACGGATCGCCCGTGCCCTCACCGAGGCTGGGACCATGAACCCGGTCTTTCTCCTGGACGAGATGGACAAGGTAGGCAACGACTGGCGGGGTGACCCCTCCTCGGCCCTGCTCGAGGTGTTGGACCCTGCGCAGAACCACACCTTCCGTGACAACTACCTGGAGGTCGACCTCGACCTCTCCGATGTGCTGTTCATCGCCACCGCCAACGTCGTCGAGACCATCCCCAGTCCGTTACTCGACCGCACCGAGGTCATCACCCTCGACGGGTACACCGACAACGAGAAGGTGGAGATCGCCCGAGACCACTTGCTTCCCCGTCAGCTTCGGGCCGCGGCCCTGGAACCGGAGGAGTTGGAGGTGACCGAGGCCGCATTGGCCGCCATCGTTGACCGCTACACCCGGGAAGCGGGGGTGCGCAACCTCGAGCGGGAGTTGGGCAAACTGTCCCGCAAGGTGGCCACCGAGGTGGCCCGCCGTGCCGAGTCGGGTTCAGACACCGTGGTGGTCGACGAGCCTGAGGTGCGGGAGTACCTGGGCAAGCCCAAGGTGTGGAAGGACGAGGCTTCGGACCGCACCGACGTCCCGGGGGTGGCGACCGGCCTGGCGGTCACCGGTGCCGGTGGTGACGTGTTGTTCATCGAAGCCACTGCAATGGACGGCGAGCCCGGCCTCACGTTGACCGGTCAACTCGGCGACGTGATGAAGGAATCGGCCATGATCGCCCTGTCATACGTGGAGGCCCACGCCGAGGATCTGGGCATCGACCCTGCGCTGTTCAAGCGGAAGTTCCATGTCCACGTCCCGGCAGGCGCGATCCCCAAGGATGGGCCCTCGGCCGGGGTGACCATGCTCACGGCCCTGGTATCCCTATTGACCGGACGCAAGGTGAGGGACACAGTCGGGATGACCGGGGAGATCACCCTTCAGGGCAAGGTGTTACCCATCGGGGGGATCAAGCAGAAGGTGCTGGCCGCGCACCGGGCCGGGTTGAAGGAGGTCGTCGTCCCTCGCAGGAACGAGGCTGACCTCGACGACGTCCCAGAGAAGGTGCGTGAGGACCTGACCTTCCACATCGCTGACACCGTCGGCGATGTGTTGGCGGCTGCGCTGGACTGAGGGTGTGATGAACCAGGGCGTGGGGGGTCTGCCAACCACGCCCAGGTCTCCGTCCTTGCCGTCTCCGGCTTGAGCCGTCGGGGTGGGTCGAAAGCCCTTGTTTTCCCCCCGTGCCCACTCTCACCGGGACACCTTCCGGCTCCCCGGACAGCCTTCGTCGCCTATGGACGCGAATGGTCGATGTGCTGACGGCACCCCAACCTCACAACACAACGGAACGATGTGCTGTCGGTCAAGAGCTAGGCTCGGGTCGTCGACTGAAGGGTGGCTAGGGTTCCACCCGCTCACAGCGGGGTTCGGTCCGAGCGCCACGGAAGGCCTGCTGGGCGGGCTCGCACCTCACTGGACAAAAGCCTCGAGGGGAGATGTCGGCACGAAGTAACGCGTGCCGGCTCGGAGGCTGATGATGTTCATCGAAGGCAACCCCTCACATGCCCGGGCGGTGGCTTCCGCCCTCCTGGTGACGTTCCTGTGGAGCTCGTCCTGGGTCTTGATCCGCTGGGGCCTCGACTCCGAGGACCTCGAACCGATCGGATTCGCGGCGCTGCGATACGGCGTGGCGGCCCTCTTCTTGATCGGCTGGGCGGCCTCCACACAGCCGATCCGTCATCACCTGGCCCATCTCGATCGGCGCGCCGCCGCCCTGATCGGGCTCGGCGCCAACGTCACGAGTGCCTTGCTCGGCCGACACGTGAATCGGCAGTCCGCGGTACCGCCGGTAGTCGTGACCACGTGGAGCATGGCGACCGGAGCCGCGATCCTCTTCGCGGTAGCCGTCGCCTTCGAGGGCGTGCCCACGGTCTCCCCTCGTGGCTGGCTGATCATCCTGTGGTTGGCGCTGGTGAACACCGCGCTGGCGTTCACGCTGTGGAACCTGTCGCTGCGCCGTCTCTCGGCACTCGAGTCTGCCGCGATCAACAACACGCTGCTGATACAGATCGCCGTGCTCGCATGGATCCTCCTCGACGAGATGCCTGGACGCGGCGAGCTCATCGGGATCGCCCTCGTGTCCGTCGGCATCCTGCTGACCCAGGGACGGGGAGCGGGCCTCGCTAGGTCCCTTCGGCCTCGCCTGCGGTGACGCGTGCCGCCACGAGCGCAACGAGTATCACGACGCCGGTGAGGGTTCCGAACATGGTTCCCCGTCCAGCACTCAAGCTGAACCCGCCGATGACGTTGGCGGCGAACACCGTGAAGGTCATGTTCTGACCCTGCCCGGAGAGCACCCATGCGAGGCGCCCCGTGACCACTCAGGGCCCGCACCGGTCGGATTCACGCTGGTCCCCCAGACCCCTCAGCAAGCTGTCGACAACTACACCCCGACTTATCCACAGTTTGGGTCTAATGACCCATATCGAATTGCCACCGATTTCGATAAATCACGTGCTATGGCGGAAATTGCTTTGGGAGGTATGAATTTCGCTGTCAGCACCAAGCGTGGACGACAGCTGTCTGACTGCCCGCACATCGACACATTGACCACCACCACCGCAGGGTTGGAGCGCATCGTCTGCGAAGCTTGCGGTCATCTCAGCTTCAACTTCCCGGAGGTTCTCGCCGGGCCCGTCAACCGGAGATGGTTCGCTCGCCCCGCCGACCGGGTCGAGAAGCCCAAGGTGGTCCATGAACCTGACGACGATTGGCTCACGCGGTACACACCTGTGATCCACACCCCTCATATCGACGAGGAGGCGGCCGCCGCCTGGGCGTTCGCCGCTCAGGAACGGTTCCACATCCGGAGCCGCTACGAACTGCACCCCGAGACCTCGGTGGCCATCGCCTAGTCGATCCAAACGCCTTGACTCGACATGATTGGGACCGTCAGGGGTCACATACGGACCTGTAGATCCCAACTACGGGGGGTTCAGTCCCAGACGGTGACGATCACCGAGACGATCGAGTAGGCGATCACCGCGTTCACCCCGTTGATCAACCAGTACGAACCACCCTTCTGCTCGTACATCTGGTTGACGATGGCGCCAACAACGCCGAATCCCACCCCGAGGGCGACACCGAGCGCCAGTCCATCAATGAGTTCCGCATCGTCGATCATCGCCGCCAGCAGAGCGATGACGATCGAGGTCACGAAGTACCCGATGAAGGTTGGGATCAGAACCATCACCAGAGGTGGGCCTTCGCCCGGAGTCACCTTCGCCGCTCGCTGCCAGGCGTTGCTGAGCGGAGGGATCGAATACCAGATTGCGCTGAAGGCGAACCAGGCAAGCGCCGCCACCAGGACGGCGAGCCAGTTCAGGTCCCCAAAGAAATCGAAGATCATGTCTTTTCTCCCATACGAGTTGCTCCTCAGTGCTGTCACCGAGAATACGCATCGACTCATCGAGTTAGTGTCCTCGAGCGGTGACATCGACGACTGAACCTCCGGCCTCCACGGGTGTCCGCACTATCGGCAGAGAGGAGCTCATGGCGAAGCTGGAGCGGGGCGACCACTTCCGGCTGGTGATGGCACTCAACGAGTGGGCGTTCCGGGCCAAGCACATCCCGAGATCGGAGCATTTCAATACCCCGGGCGAATTGCTGGCATCGCTGGCGCTCGATGACGACATCGTCGTCTACTGCACCAGTGTCGACTGTCACGCCAGCATCGCTCTTTATCACGATCTGGTCGCTCGTGGTTATGAGAGCGTGAGGCGATACGACGGAGGTCTCACCGATTGGGAGGGGGCCGGTCTCCCCCTCGAAGGAGAGTGGGTGACGGGCTGACAACCCATGACCCCCCAGCCGGGGTCACCGCCGGGTCGTCAGCGACGCCTGCGCCATGCCCCGTTTCCCCCGAAGAGGATTCCGGCTCCGAGAACGAAACCGAAGTCGTACCAGTTGCCGTTGTTGTGTACCTCGTAGAGATTCACATTGTCGGTGAACAGGGAGATGATGAAAGTGATGGGGGCGATGACGCCATGCCATAGACCCAGCCAGAGCCCGGCGACATCCTCACTCTCGACGGCGACGCCGACCTCGGGGTTGACGCCAGCGGCGCAAGCAGCCAACAACACGAGCATTCCCAGAATCAGGCCAATCCGCGCATACCTCACCTGTCGCCTCCAATCGCGTTTCACAAGGACAATGAGAGTATTGCCGTCTCCGAGCTGTGGATAGGGCCGGAAGTCGCCTCTGCACCCGAGCATTTCTGCCCGACCAGGGCTAGTCGACTCTCGAGTCAGATCAATCGGTCACGGTGATGGGCAAGTGCATCCCAGCTTCGTAGTGACCCTCGACATGGCAGGCCATCTCGAGCTGCTGGCCCACGTCCTCCTCCGTGAAGGTGTAGTCGGCGCTCGCCTCGGCGCCTGCCGCGAGATCCTCCGCCCCGATCACGACCAAGGCCAACTCGTCCATTGTCTCCATGTCCACGGCACCCGGCTCGATCGGAGGAACGATCATGAGCTCGTGTACCACGACGCCTACGTTGCTCACCACGAAGCGATATGGAACGCCGACCTGGAAGGTGGTCAGTTCCGACTCGAACGCGAAGTCGCTGGCAATTATGTGAACGATCACCGCTTCTTCACTGGCGGGGGTGGTGGTCGCAGTCGAGTCACTTGAGCCGTCGTCGGAGGATGGCTCCCCTTCCGGCTGCCGCCAGTCGGGACGGTCGGGCGCCGTCGGCCGTAACGACTCCAGGTAAGTGCTGATGGCTCGGATCTGCTCTGATGTCATCGGCCCATCGAAGTCGAGGCTCCAAGCCACCATCTGTGATCCGGGGATGCCGTGAGCGATGATCGAATCGATCTGATCCTGGGTGACGTTGTCGAGAAACTGCTTGGAGTAGAGGTCAGGCGCGTGGGCGCCCTGCCCTCGATCCCCATGACATGCCGCGCAGTTGTCGAGGTAGAGGTTGCGCCCTTCGGCCGCCAACGCTTCGAGTTGCTGCTGTCTCGACTCGGCTCGAGTGCCAGGCTCGTAGATCCGGTAGAGGGGGAAGGCCACCACGAACAACGCCATGAGCACAACGCCCCCCCACATCCAGCGCCGGGTAGCGGCCTCGATCTCGGGATCGGTGTGCTCGGGCATCAGCTTTCTTCCGCGACACACCGTGGCCCGACCGGCGGCTCATCGATGGACTCCGTCCCAGGAGCGGGCCCGGGAAGCACCGTGGAGGTGTCGATGACCAGGACGCCGTCCTCCACCGACAGGGCATAGCGGTCCATTCCTCGGGGAGCTGGGCCCTCGCGATATTCCCCGACTCGATTGAAGATGGAACCATGGCAGGGACATTCGAACTCTTGCGAGGATTCGCACCAGGGCACCTGGCATCCGAGATGAGGGCATTTCCACGACAAGGCGACCACCTGGTCGTTGTGCCGGGTCAGATAGGCTCGAGCCGCCCTGACCTCGACTACTGCCTTGTCCCGGATGGCGTTGGCTGGCAGGGCCCTCACCGGGCCTGCGGAGGAAGCGGAGGCAGGCGGTCGAAGGATGTCCCAGCTGGTCCATACGCCGGCCACACCCATCAATGCCGCCCCCGCCTTCCACAGGCGGGAAAGGAGCGTCCTGCGGCTGACTTCGTCGCTCATAGCTCTCCGTACCAGTTCTGCCACGGCCACACCCAGCTCCAATTGGGCCCCCTGAAGGCGAACCCGATCACGGTCAGGATCACCCACGCCACCAAGAAAATGGTGAAGGTGGTGACGGCAACCTTCCGCAACCGGGGCTGCCGCGCCGGGTTGCGATCGATGTAGGGGAGCGCCATGGCGCCGACCACGATGCCCATGGGGACGAGCACACCCGCGATCGTGGGGTGGAAATGACTCAGAAGCTCTTGCAGACCGGCGAAATACCAAGGGGCCTTCTCCGGATTGGGCGTCAGAATCGGGTTCGCGATAGAACGAAGCGGAGCGTCGAAGGCCAGGGCCAGCAGCAGTATGACGAACAGTACGGCGAGGGCCGCAACGGCGTGACGTACCAGGAGGTGAGGCCACACCATGACCGGATCCTGCTCCTCTGGGACCTTGCGTTCCCCGGCCGCAGGTTTCCCCGGAACCACGCCGAGGATGCGCTTGCCGCCGATGACCAGAGGTTGTTCCCGAGCAGCACCCGGATCACCGGCACCGACTCCCTTGGTGCCTGAATCGAGCATCGAGTCCTTGCGCCACCGCCACAGGTGCACCGCGATCAGGAGCATCACCGCAGCGGGAATGAACACCACATGGAGAACGTAGAACCGCAGCAAGGTTGCCGCCCCGACCTGGGGACCACCCAGGAGCAGGTTGGAGACCGCCTTCCCGATGACGGGAACATAGGCGGCCATCGATGTGCCCACCGTTACCGCCCAGTAGGCCAGCTGATCCCAGGGCAAGAGATAGCCGGTGAAGGACAGGAGCAGCGTCAGCACCAGCAGGACCACCCCGATCACCCAGTTGTACTCCCGGGGAGGCTTGTAGGCACCGAGGTAGAAAGACCGACCCATGTGAGCCGCCACCGTGATGACCATCAGATGGGCGGACCACCTATGCACGTTCCTGAAGTATTGGCCGAACGCCACTTGGGTCTGCAATGTCTGGATATTCCCATACGCGGCGGCCGGAGTCGGGACGTAGAAGAACATGAGGTAGATCCCGGAGACCACCAGGGAAACGAAGAGGGTGAAGGAAGCCACCCCCAGGAACCACGAGTAGCGGAACGCAACCTCATGCCGCCGGATCTTGACCGGATAGATGTGGAGGAAGAAGTTGGACCAGTGACCCGCAGCCCGATCGCGAGCCGTCATTCGGTCCGGGTTTCGGATAATCGAGCGCCCGACGGTGCTGTCGCGGAGACGGCGAGTCATGCCGGCACGCCGATTCCCGACCACATGCCCATAGCGAGCGCGTCCGTAGGGCACCGCTCCACGCACAGGGCGCATCGTATGCAGGCACGCTCGTCGAGCAACAACGCCGTTCCGGCGCCGAGGCCCGAGCCGACCTCAATGGCGGGGACGATGGAGAGGACATCGACGGGACACACGTCGACACAGAGCCCGCACAGAACGCAGCGGTCGATGTCGAGGAGCACGTTCACAAAACAGCGCAGGCAGCGAGCAGCTTCGCACCGGGCTTCCAACTCGGTGAAGCCGAGCTCAACCTCCCGCAGGCCGATCCTGCGACCCGTCGGCAGCGACGGCACGGGAACACGGTCCTGGCGATCGTAGAGATCGTCGAGGCGGTGGAATTGGTCGAGCGTTACCATCTGACCCTTCGGCTCAGCGTCTGGCGACGCCCCGGAGAGAGACTCGTGGATGGCGACAGCGGCCCGACGGCCATCGGCGATCGCATCGATCAGGTTGCGTGGCCCGGCTGCGGCATCGCCGCCGGCCCACACGTCCGGGAGTGAGGTTCCGAGACGGCCGTCGATGTCGAGAGTCCCTCGGGGCGTCACTTTGGGCGAATGCGGGCCCAGAGCTTCCAGCTCGACCTCCTGGCCGATGGCCAGGATGACCGTATCGCATCGGACGATGCTCCGGTCCTCCGCGTCGAATTGTGGGGCGAACCTGCCGTCGGCATCGAAAACCGAGGTGACCCCGATGGTCTCCAAGCCGTCGACGCGTCCCGCCTCGGTGAGGATCCTGGCGGGTCCGCGCCGGTGGAGAAACTCGATGCCCTCCATGCGTGCCTCATCGACTTCGAAAGGGTCCGCCGGCATTTCCTCCTGCGACTCGAGGGACACGATTGTCACCTGCTGCGCACCGGCGCGGATCGCGGTCCGGGCCGCGTCCACCGCCTGGGTGAGGACGCCTCGCATCTCGTCCTCCTCGTAGCGGTCCGGCAGCCCTCGGACCTCGGCGTAGGCCGGGGCACGGAGGGCAGTGCGGGCGGCATCCAGGGCGACGTTGCCTCCGCCGATCACAACTACCCGCTTTCCAACGTCAACCTCGAACCCCTGGTTGATGTTGATGAGAAACTCGAGGGCTCGCAGCACTCCGTCCGCCTCGTGGCCCTCGATATCCAGGTCGCGACTCCGGGTGGCTCCGATCGCCAGGAACACCGCGTCGTGCTGCTGTCTCAAATCCTCGAGCTGGATGTCCCGGCCGAGCCGGGTCTCGAGGCGAACCTCGACCCCCAGGGCGACGATCCGCCCGATCTCGGCGTTGAGCAATCGACGGTCGAGGCGGTACTCGGGGATACCCAGGACCATCATGCCGCCGAGGTTCTTCGCCGCTTCGTAGACCGTCACCTGGTAACCCAACCGGCGCAGGTCGTGGGCAGCACTGAGCCCGGCCGGTCCACCTCCGACGATCCCCACGCTCTCTGGTCTTTCCTGCTCCACGCCCGGCACCACCTCGCCCCATGAGGATGCCGGACCTGCTTCCACCCCGAACTGTTCTGTCACGAAGCGTTTCAAAGCCCGAATTGCGATCGGCTGATCGATCTGGCCCCGCCGACATGCGGCCTCGCACGGAGCGGCGCAAACTCGGCCGCACACGGAGGCGAACGGATTGGGAAGCCGGGCCGTGAGGTATGCGTGTTGGTCGAGACCGTCCGCGATCGCCGCCACATACAGGCCGGCGTTTGTATGTACCGGACAGGCAGCCAGGCAGGGGATGTTCTCGTCGTAGAAGTGAAGGGGTTCCATCAAATCCATCCCGACGCCTGCAGTCGCCGCAGCCACCACACGCCTCCGACCATGAACACCAGCCAGACACCAGTGCCGACCAGGTCACGGAGTAGTGGAGTGGCGGCGGCGACAACCCGGAGTTCCAGGACCCAGGAGGGGAGCCAGACCGTGGTTCCCACGAAGTAGGCGAAGATCAGGAGACCTTTTACCACGGGCATGAGCCAAACATACTTCCGTGTGTTCGAGCTTGCTCCGTGTCCGGTCAGCCGGCTTCGACCACGATCGTTCCGAACATCCCGGCCTCGAAGTGACCCTCGATCTCACACACGAGGTCGTAGGTCCCGGCTTCCTGCGGGATGAGAAAGACCGCGGTCTGGGCTCCGGGAAAGGTCTCGACCTCGGCCAGCGTTGGAGCCTTGTACTCCCCGGACGCGTCTTCGGCCTTGCGGAAGGCAATGGTCTCGAAGAGCCCCCCGGCGGTCGCCTCGTGCTTGACGTCGCCTGAGTTGATGAACACCAGCTCGTACGGCTGGCCCACCGTCAGATGAATCTCGTCCGGAGCGAAATAGAACTCGCCCATATCAATCTCGATCGTCTCCATCGTGTCCCAGTCCGCCGCATCGACGAGCTCCGCTCCGTTCGCCACCCACGGGCCATCGTCGATCAGAGCCAGGATCGGGGCGGGTGAGGTCGGGGCGGTGCCCGTTACTTCGATCGATCCGAACATCCCGGCCTCGAGGTGACCCTCGATCTCGCAGACGACATCGAACGTGCCCGTCGAGATGGGGACGAAGAAGAGCTCCACGGTCTGGCCTGGGAAGACTTCGATCTCCTTGAAGTAAGGGGCCTTGATCTCGCTTTGCCCACTTTCGACCTTGCGCCATGCGACCGAGGCGAAGAAATGCTCGGCGGCGACCTCGTGCTTGACCTCGCCGACGTTCGCCAACTCGACCACGTACGGCTTGCCGGCCTCGAAGCTCAGGTCGTTGGGAGTGAAAGACATCTCGTTGAGCTCGATCCGAACCACCTCGGCGTTGTCCCAGTCGGCTGCCTCCGTGCCCGCGAAATCGGCGGCGTTCTGGACATAAGTGTCGATCACGTCACCTGTGAACTCGAACTCGGCAACGGTCGCCTGGGTTGTCTCTACCGGTGCTGTGCTCGTCACCGCCTCGGTAGTGGTCGTCTCCGATGGTTCGGTTGCTGTCGTCTCCGGTGTGGTCACGACATCGGCGGAATCCCCACCGCAAGCAGCGAACACCACGAGCACGACTGAAACCAGGGTGAGTTTTTTCAACACGATGATCCTCCTTGGGTCCTAGTAGTCGTCTAAGACATCGTGGGGCGTCGGGGTTCAATGTGCATCGCACGCCCAACCGAAATCCCGGTCCCCGGAATCACCTATTCCAGGATGGGGCGTTTGGGGGATGTTGGGGCCGTCGAGCTCATTTCTCGAGCTCTATCAGCCCCTTCCGGATGGCGTACTTGGTCAGCGCCACCCGGGAGTGGAGGTCGAGCTTGGTCATGACGTGGTCACGGTGGGTCTGCACCGTGTGCGGGCTGACGTACAGCCTGTCGGCGATCTGACTTGTGGTCAGCCCTTCGGCGATGAGAGCGAGAACCTCGCGTTCCCGCCTGCTGAGACCGTCGTAGTCCCTCCGATCGGCGCCATCCTCGATGCGGCTCAGGTAGTCGGCTACCAGCTTGCCGGTGAGCGACTGGTACACGTACGTTTCGCCTCGCGCCACGGTGCGCACGGCGGTCAGCAGATCTTGAATGTCGGCGCCTTTCAGCACGTATCCCGACGCTCCCGCCTGAAGCGCTTGGAAGAGATAGTCCTCCCGTTCGTACATGGTCAGGACCAAGACCCGGATGTCCGGCACGATGCGCTTGACGCGAGCCGTGAGCTCGAGACCGCTGACCCCGGGAAGCCCGACGTCCATGAGGACCACGTCCGGCCTCATCTCCTCGATGACGTCCAGCGCACTGGAGGCATCGCCTGCCTGTCCCACGACGACGAGGCCGGGGTCCTCGTCCAGGAGCCCAACAAGCCCCTGACGCATGAGGGTGTGATCGTCCACCACCACGACCCGAATCATCCCCGTCACCTGCCCGAGTCGATCAGAGGGATCTCGGCACGCACTGTGGTGCCCATGCCGGGCTTGGAGACAACGGACATCTTCCCGCCGAGCAGGCTCACCCGCTCTCGCATCCCGGCGAGCCCGACGTGTCCGTCGACGAGGCCTGCGCCCGAAGCGTCCATGTCGAACCCCTTGCCGTCATCGGAGACGACAATACGGATGACGTCGCCTGCGTGAAAGAAGCTGAATCGGAGACGGCTCGCCTCGGAGTGCTTGGCGACGTTGTTGATCGCTTCCTGAACGATTCTGAACAATGCCGTCTCGACATGCGGCGGGAACCTGTCGCGTGGGGCGTCGACCTCGAAGCTCGCCTCGATGCCCGTGGCTGCGAGCCTCGACTCGGTGTGCCATCGGATGGCCGGGATCAAACCCATGTCGTCGAGCAGCATCGGTCTCAGATCGAGGATCAACCTTCGGGTCTCTTCCAACAACAGGCCGACGATCTCCTGCGCCTTCCTGAGCTGGTCAAACGAGACGCCGGACTCGACCGGGACAGTGTCGGCCGCCCGGCCAAGAGCGATCGACAGGGCCCCCAGAGTCTGGGCCGTCCCGTCGTGGAGCTCGCGGGCAAGACGCACCCGTTCCTCCTCCTGGGCCGAGATGATGCCGGCAAGGAGTGTGCCGAGGCGGGCCGTCCGCTCCTTGACCCGGGTTTCGAGCACCTGATTGGCCACCTCGACGGCGTCGTACGCCTTCTTGATACCTTGTCGCATCGATTCGAACCGATCCGCAAGGACCTTGAACTCGTCGCGCGCCGTCACTTCGATCGGACTGTCGAGATCACCACCCGCGATACGTTCTGCGGCGAGGGTGAGCTGCTGCGTCGGCCTGACGACCGCCCTCGTGGTTGCCCAGGCGACCATCAACGACCCGGCGAAGCTCACCGCGCTCCACAGGAGCAATTGTCGTCTGAGGCGGAGCGGGAGAGCGAGAGCCACATCGATCGGCTGTTCGAGGATGAGGGTGAGTCCGAAGTCCGGAAGTGGCACCACACCCATGACGTGTTCCCCGGCCTCCGATCCTGGGTCGGCCAGGTGCCGGAGCACCACCGGTTCGACCATTGGAGAGCGCTCGACGAGCGCGGCCATATGGGGGCTCGGTAGGCCGGGGCGCTCGTCTCCCCCGATGCCCAGAGCGACGTTTCCCGCGGGGTCGATCACCTCGAGGTGATACGAGTCATCGATGCCGGACGGGACCGAGTCCTCACTCGAGCCACGGTTTTGCATGTAGTCCTCGAGAACGAGCGGCCTTGGGGAGTTGAGGGCGGAGAGATGCACCAACACCCAGGATTGATCGGATATCGACTCGACATGGATCGCCATCGTCGCAAAACCTGGGTCTTCGGAAGGATCACCGCTCGCTCCGAGAATCCGGGCCTCGGAGTCGCCGCCCTTCAGATCGTCGGAATCGGGCAACTCGAACCCGAACGGGGAACCGGCCGCCGTCAGCCTGCGCCCGTCGGAAGCGACCACTTCGATGCCGTCCGATTCGAAGAAGGTGAACGAATCCGAAGCGAGATGGCGCATCATGCTGGACACGAGTCGGTCGAGGGCGGGTCCCTCCGGGGCGCGGACAAGATCGCTTACAAACCCATGCACGTCGGCGGTCACGTGGACCAGATCCCGTTCGAGGGTCAACGCCAGACTCTTCGCCGTGCTGAGTCGAGCCTCGAAGACGAGATCCGTCGCCTGATCGAGGGCACGCAGACCGGCGAAGATGAGCACGCCGAACATCAACACGAGTCCGGCTGTCACGTACAGCATGATCCGCCGCCGGATCCCGAGGTTCGGCCCCCGGCCGGAACTCACCGGAGCCGTATGGCCAGAGCCCGCGACTCTGGGCACGGTCGACCGCTCCGGCGGAACCGAGCCTGTCAGGGATTCGCTGTCCTCCTCCTCATTGGGCGGTCCGCCAGAGGTTCCCTGCGGAGAAGGCGCTTCGATCTTGTCCCGAATCATCTGTCTCCTCTCGCGGTCGGGTCATTCACACCTCTCGGGGGGCCTTGCCGGTGAGGGTGAACATGATCCGCATCGCCTTGTGCCCGGGATCGGCGCTGGATTCGGTCAAGCACGAACAACCCCGTCCGGTCACCATGATGCGGTGCTCCCGGTCGTAGTCGGTGGCCGCATTGGAAACGCTACCTGTGCCAAAGGAGCTGTGCATCCGTGCCGAGGACCTGGCGCATTCGGTCCGGCGGGAGGAAAAGAGCTCAAACTCGACGTCGGGTAGCTGAAAGAGAGCCGGGTCTGACCGAGAGTCTGGAGACCGGCTGCCGGTTGTCGCCGAGGGGTGAGGCCCTGCTACGGGTCTGGGCTCCCTAGGGCTTCTCGCCATGGTCGGGAGCCGTTCCGGATGGTGATCCATCGGGAGGGCCGTTCCCCTCCCCGTTTCCCCCGCCTGCGCCGTTCCCGATGCCATTCCCGGGCGCGCCTTCTGGGGGACGGCCCACCTCGTCGTCGTTCTTGCCGTTGTCCTCGGCCGGCTTTGGGGTGGGATCGGCCCCATCCCCTTCAGAAGTTATGCCACGGGCCAGGTCGGCCACGCCCTGGCCGAACGCATTCCCATCGGCTCCGACCCGTTTGCCGAGATTCTCCCTCAGGTAGTCGAGAAGGGTCGACACGTTGTCCCGGACCAGCAGCTCGTTGGCATCGCCCAGGCTGGTCTCCGGCAGCCTCGCGGCGGCCTCCACGAGTGCGGCGCGAGCCGCTTCGAGATCATCGAATCCTCCGGCCGCGCCCGTCGCCTCATCCAAGGCCTGCGCGGCTTGTTTCAGCGCCTGTCTCACCTTGCCCTCGGAGAGCAGGACAATCGCCTCGTCCAATCGCTCCGGGATATGGCCCGCACCGATTCCGATCTTCTCCAGGGCGCGATCTATCCCGTACAGGGAGTCACCGGGCGCCGCGGAATTGGCGGCCACCGCGACACCGGTCGCGCCGCAAAGGAGGAGAACTGCGGCAGCTGCGACTGCGAGTTGCGGCCGAAATCTCAATCCGACCCATCGTCCTTGTGGCCGGGCATCGGCCACGACGCTCGGGGAGGATGTCGAGCGGGCCAGCTTCGCCGCCTCGGTCGCTACCCGGGCCACCACCGTCTCGGATGGGGCATAGGAACCTTCGGCGCGGATCAGATCGATAAGCGCAACGAATCGGGTTGCTTCGTCGCTCTCCGGTCTGGCTCCTGAGAGCAGCCGCTCGATGTCATCGTCGGATAGAGTCGAGAGCATCTCACCCCCGTAATCGTCGAAGTGGCTCACAGGGATACTCGGTCCTGGTCGAGGTGTCCGCGTAGGGCGATCAGACCCCTTCTCTGTAGCGCTTTGACTGCTCCAACCCGTTTTCCGACCACCTCGGCGGTCTCTTCGAGGGTCAGGTCACCGATGATGCGCAGGGCCAGAACGTCACGCTGACCGTCGGTGAGTATCGCCAGGGCCAGCCCCAATTCGCCTGTGACCAAACGATCCAGGGCTTCGCCTTCCACGTCCCCGCCCGGATGGTGGACCTCGTCGGGCAGGGCGGTGAGCTCGGGCTCGCGCCCCTTCTTTCGTCTTTGGTCGATGAGACGGCGATGGGCGATCACAAAGACCCACGATCGAAACGCCTCCTCCCTTCCCTCGAAGCTCTGGATGTCACGGGCTACCTGAAGGAAGGTCTCTGCGGCCAGGTCTTCGGGCTCCGGCGAACCGCGGCTGGCCAGATATCCGGTCACCGGGCCGGCGAGATCGCGGTAGAGCGAGACCCAGGCCCATTCGGCGCCTGCTTTGGCCGCGTCCAGCGCCGACTCGAAGTGTTCTCCCAGAGACATGGCTCTAGTTCGGCTCGATTCCTTCCGACAATTCGGTTATGACCCCGAAGCTCATCACCTTCATCAGTTATCGGCAAAACAGCGACGGCCTTAGCAATGATTCGCTGGACCCATACCAGCGAGTACCCCCTCCCCTGCTTTCGGCGATTACATCGAGGTGAAGGTTTCATTGGTCGGTCCTCCTGCCCGTCGTTCGCATATCGCGGGCAGCTTTCGGGGTGAAGACGGAGCCAGCCTCGTCGAATTTGCGATGCTCGTGCCCTTCCTCATCCTCCTTCTCCTCGGAATCATCGAGTTCGGGTATCTGCTCGGCGAGTTCAACGACGTTCGTCATGGAGCACGTGAGGGGGCGCGGGTCGCGGCCGTCAACACCGGGGAAAACACGTTTCTCCACAATGCCACCTGTGATGCCATGGACCTCACTTCCAACGTCACCGTGCAGTTCACCGAGGGGGCCACCGGGACCATCGGTGACACCGGGACCGTCCAGGTAACCGCTACCCCTGGCTCGCTGTCCGGTGTCGGGCTCATCGAGATCTTCTTGCCTGACACGCTCGCGTCGACGGTCGAGTTCCGTCTCGAACAGGACTCCGAGGACTGGTCGACCGACGCCACCCCGGTCTCGTGCTGAAACGGTTCGACCCAGAGCGCGGGGCGAGCGCATTGATCATCGCGATGTCGCTGTTTCTTCTGATGGGGTTCGCCGCCATCGCCATCGACTTGAGTGTCGGGTTCAACGAAAGGCGTCAGGACCAGACCGCGGCCGACATCGGGGTGATGGCCGGCGCCGTCGAGACCCTGGGGCCGAACACGCTGATCCGGGACATGATCCTCGATTTCACCCGCCGTAACGTCATCGCGACCTACTCGAATGCCGATTGGCAGGCCCGGTGGCAGGCATGCACCGACCCGGAGCGGGCAGCGCTCAACGCCGGTGGCTTCAACTTCCAGCCGGCGGCGGCGCCGGCTGGATGGAGCACGGCGACCATCGACTGCATATCATTCGACGCCGGCGGTTATGTCCGGGTCAACCTGCCAGATCTCGAGTTCGACACCACCTTTGGCAAGATCCTCGGTGTCGACGAGTTGCAGACCAACGCCGACGCCATCGCCCACATCGGGCCCCGGGGCCGCGGCCACATCCTCCCCTTCGGCCTGCTGTTGGGCGCCGGTGAGGGCACACATGTCTGTCTCCGTGATACCGCTGGCGGTCTGAATGAGCCTCCCTGTGATGGGAGCGACGCCGGCAACTTTGGGGCCGTCGACTCCCCGCATTATGGAACCCAGCCCGACGGGCCAGACCAAAACTGCACCGGGAGCCCCAAGTCGGACCTGATCGCGGTCAACATCGCCTACGGGATCGACCATCGCATCATTCCCGATCCCGACGGTTTGGCGACCAACGAGGTCCGGGATACCTGTGCCAATATGGACGCTGGGCGAACCCCGGACACCTTGGACACCTTCACCGGCATCAGCCAGGGGATCCCCGAGGGTCTGGCCACCGGCCCCGTCCCCCATGGCATCACCAATCCGCTGCTCCAACAAGGCAGCAATCCCAAGCGAAACGTCCACGGGTACCCGCTGGACGACAAGCCGCTCTGGGAGTACATCGATCCAGCCCTCAGCGTGGGTATGCCCGCCATCTGCGAGCGGGGCACCTTCGACCCGTTCCCGACCAATTCCCGGCAGGACTGGGACACTGACGGCGTCGATGACGAGCCCAACTCCTGGGAGCACCTAGGCGCCTGTCTCAGCCAGTACGTGGCCGGCAGTCACACGGCCCAGCTCTTCCTCGACACCCTCGGCGAGTCACCCCGATTCGGATACGTGCCCCAGTTCTGGGAGGACGAATGGCCCTCCGGCACCAGCGCGCCCCGGCACATCTGGCGTTTCAAAGCGACCTGGCTTCAAGCCACATGGTGGAAGAAGGGCGGGACCACCGACGTCTTCCATCCCGGTGAACCGGCGACTTTCTCTTCTGGCGGCAGTTGGAAGCTGATCCAGCTCTCGGGGATCATCATCCCCGACGCCGCCCTACCCAACGGGCTCCGCGGCAACCCCCCACCGGGCGGCGGGGTCAACCCGTTCAGCCCCGAGCTGTTTCTCTAGCCCCGAAGGCCGCATGCTCGTCGAAGGCAGCTCTCGTCGCCATCGGTCCCGAGGCCGATAGGCGAGCCTTGAGTAACCCAAACCCCCCTTCCACCGATAACAGGGTGAAGGCTTCAGACCAACTTGGAGGGAATCGATGCGAAAACTGAAGAGGCCCGGAATTGGAGTCGTGGTCCTGATCGGGCTCCTCGTCGGCTCCGGGGTTGCCTGGGCGGGCGAAGTTGCCGCCGAGCCGGAAGAGACGGACGCCGAACAGACCGCCAACACACTGTTCAACTTCGGCTACGACATCATCAATCGCGTTCTCGCGTGGAACCTCACCGCGCTCGACTGGCTCTATGACTGCAGTCTGGAAAACGGCCCGCTGACTGCCACCTACGGAGAGGCCACAGACGAGGGCATCATCCCGGTGAACAATCTCCAGGACGTGGCCGGGGTCGTCTCCTTCCCCGATCGCCCCGAGGAGGAGTTGGCCGAGGGTCTGGAGCCGGCCGGCGCCCCGGTCGCATACAGCGGTGCCGACGGCGAGTGTGGTCTGAGCGGTGGCGAGGTCTCCGGACCGGAGGGCCAGGTCAACCACGGCATGTTCATGAGGCTGTTCAACAGTCTCTACGACGGCGCCGGTCGTGGCTGTGTCGTCCGTTATCTCGCCAAGTCCGACCTGGGCAAGGGCGAGCAGCAGGTCAAGGCCGGTGAAGACCCCGACTTCGAGTCGGTCCTGGCCGATGACACCGGTGTCATCGACTTCACGTCCATCGAAACTGACTGTGAGAAGGCGGACAAGGCAACCGATAACGGGGAGGACGGGAACGATGAGGCGAATGGAAGGCCCGACCACGCCGGCAAGCCCGACAACGCCGGCGAGCCCGATCACGCCGGCGAGCCCGATTCCCCCGGCAAGTCTGGATCTGCTCCGGGTCATAACAACTAACGAAGCCTCTCTCAAACGTCTGGAGCCCTGCGAAGGGGGGGGGGGGAAAACTCCCCCCCCCCCCCCCCCCTTCCGTGTCCGGGCCCTCAGCCCCTCCCGCAGTACGGTGGGTTCAGCCGAGCTCGAAGCGGCGCCATGTCGGGCAGTAACTCCAGGGTCATCGCCTCTCTCGTGGGACCTAGCACTGACTGGCGAGAGGACGCCGCCAGGGCGATTGGAGCTCCACGATCGCCCGCGGTGAACCCCCAAAAGCATCAGGGAGATCACCCGCGGGGCTTTCGTTTGCAGCAAGCACGAACGGCTGACGACAGCTCGCAGCTTCCGTCAACGGCCAACCTCAGACGTCGCCGCTGAGGTGGTGCTCGACCTCTTTCTAAGGATCCGCTTGTGGATGCCGTCGACCATCAGCAGCAAAGGTATCGACGCCAGGGCTACCAGCCACCCCGGCCAAGTGGAGCTCTGGTGGCCGAGCAGGTCAGCCACCGAAGGAAGGAACAGGAACAGGCCGGCCATGAGGAGCCCGGCGCCGGCTCCCACGATCAGCAATCGGTTGCCGAGGAAGTGCATCTTCCACACCGGGCGGACGGTGCTTCGACAGGCAAAGGCGTTGGCCGTTTGGGACAGCACAACCGTGGCGAATGCAGCCCCCGAAGCCGCAGGGATGACGCTGCTGGGAAAAGTCTCACCGGGTCGCCACCCCGCGGCAAGGAACACCGCGAAGAAGGCCGCCATTTCTGCGAGAGCCTCCGCGGGACCGAGCAGGCCGAAGGCACGAAACGCGACTTTGCGGTCGAGCAGTCGGCCGGTGTTGGGCAGGTCCTCGGAAATCCGCCGGTGGGCCGGCTCGGCTCCCAAAGCAGTTGCGGAAAAGGTGTCGGTACCGATGTCGAGGGCGAGGATCTGGAGGATCCCCAGTGCAAGAGGGATGCGGTTCGCAGTCAGAGCCCATATCAAGAACGGTGTGAGCTCGGCGACGTTGTCGGTCAGGTGATAGGTGAGAAAGCGGCGGGCGTTGGCGAATGTGGCTCTCCCCTGCCTGATGGCGGCGACAATGGTGGCCAGATCGTCGTCGAGGAGGACCAGGTCGGCGGCCTCTCGGGCGACGTCGGTACCGGTCCGCCCCATCGCCACACCGATGTCGGCCTCTCGCAGCGCGGGCCCGTCGTTGACGCCGTCTCCAGTCATGGCGACCACGTGTCCGTGGCTCTGCAGGGCACGGGCAATCCGTTGCTTGTCCTCGGGAGTCACTCGGCTGATCACCGCCCCGTCGTGATCCACCAGGGCGGCCAGATGCGCTTCGTTTGAGGGAAGCTGACGCCCGGTGAGGGTGGGAGCCCCTGGCAGGGACAATCCGACTTCGTCGGCGATCGCCTTTGCGGTGTCGGGGTGGTCCCCAGTGACCAGGGCGATATTGAGCCCAGCCTTCCGGCAGGCCGCGATCGAGTCCGCCGCCCCCGGGCGTGGCGGGTCCTGGAGACCGATCAGCCCCCAGAGCTCCAGGCCCCGTTCCGCTGATTCGATGTCCGACGGGATGTCGTCGCCGGCAGGGCGGGCCGCCACCGCCAAAACCCGCAGACCCTTGCGCGTGAGTTCCTGAAGTGCCTCGTAGACCTCCTGAGTGGCATTGGTGCAGATCGGGAAGACGGCGTCGGGGGCACCCTTCACGTACAGATAACCGGTGGTCAGCACCGACATGCGCCGACGTCGTGCATCGAAGGGATAGCGGCCACGCTCGGGATCGGCAGCCTCCTCCTCGTCGACCCCCAACCCGACTCTCCAGGCGAGAACGTCGAGAGCCGCCTCCATCGGATCCCCGACGGCCACCCACGCCGAGTCCTGCAACACGGCTCGCCCCGTCGAGCAGCGGCGAGCTGCTCGCGCCACCTCCCTGACCTTGTCTAACACTTGGGGGGAAGGGCTATCCAACTCGCCGTGCGGCTCGTAGCCGATCCCATCGATGGTGGCACTTCCGACCGGGGTCCAAACCTTGACCACCGCCATCCGGTTTTGGGTGATCGTTCCGGTCTTGTCGGTGCAGATGAATGTGGTGGAGCCCAGGGTCTCTACGGCCTCCAGACGGCGGACCAGGGCGTGATGCCGGGCCATCCTCTGCGCCCCGATCGCAAGCGACAAGGTCACGGTCGGCAGAAGCGCTTCGGGCACCAGCGCCACCATCACCCCCACCCCGAAGATGAACCCCGAACGGGCCGGGACGCCCAAGCCCAGGCTGATCGCGAAGAACGCCAGCCCGACCCCGGCGGTGATGAAGGCGATCGTGCGCACCAATTGCCGAAGCTGTAAGGCGAGTGGAGTAATCGGCCTCTGCACCTCGGTGGTGAGAACCGCGACCGACGCCAGCCGCGTCTGGCTTCCGGTGGCAATAGCCACTGCCAACCCTTCCCCCTCGACCACGAAGGTGCCCGAAAAGAGATCGTCATCGAGGCCCTTGTCCACAGTGACGCTTTCTCCGGTCAGGATCGACTCGTCCACCTTGACCGAATATGCTTCCACCACCTTCAGATCGGCGCTCACCCGATTGCCTCCGGTTAGAACGACCAGATCGCCGGGCACCAACGCCGCGGCATCGATCTCTCGGGGCTGCCCATCCCGGATCACGGTGGCCAGGCGGGGCACGATCTCGCGAAGCCGCTCCCCGGCGCGTTCGGCTCGATACTCCTGGACGAAGGCGAATACCCCGTTGAAGATGATCACGGCCAGGATGGCGAGCCCAAGCTCAGGCAAGCCGGCCACGGTCGCCAGGATTCCCGCCGCCCACAGCATCAAGGCGAAGAAATGAAAGAACTGGCCGACCAGATGACGCCAGACACCCGGTCGAGGAGACGGCGGCAGCCGGTTGGGACCATGGAGCTCCAATCGCCGGGCGGCTTCCTCGGTGGTCAACCCAGTTCGCGTCGACGACTCGAGCCCGGTCATCGTGATCCGAGC
>JBBDQO010000039.1:45649-46183 GCA_040905925.1 Acidimicrobiia bacterium
TCGTTTGATTATGAGCCAGGGTGCGCACCTGTCCCGGCCGAGCCATGGTGACCTCCTCTGAGCGGTTGATGTGGCTCGTTGGTCGCAGCCTGTCGACGCTACCTTCCCGTGTCGTCGAACGTGATCGATGTCGATTCGGGGGCGGAAAGCCGCCGGTCCATGATCAGGGTTTCACGGTGACGGCGCCGTACCCTGGGGACACATGCGCCAGCCCGTTGCCACCAGGCCCGGCAGAAAGCGGATGCTGACAGCGGTCAAAGGCGCGCACACCCTCATCTGGCTCGGTGTCGAGGCAGGAGTGGTCTATCTGGTTTACGCCGGAGTGACCCGACGCTCCGACAAGGGTGCGGCCTTTGCCGGGCTGATGGTCGCCGGTGAAACCGCCGTCTTCCTGGTTAACGGGGCGCGCTGCCCGCTCACCGATCTCGCCGAGTCTCTCGGTGCCGAGAGCGGAGGAGTCACCGACATTTATCTTCCCGGGTGGCTTGCCCGGAACCTCCCTCTCCTCCACGCTCCGCTGATCACTCTGATTCT
>JBBDQO010000040.1:0-8685 GCA_040905925.1 Acidimicrobiia bacterium
GGAGCCGAGCCGCCCAAATGCCGAGCCCTCTCGCCGACTGGCTGGAACGCCGGGGCACGAGGTAGGTCCGGGCACCCCTCTCACGTAATTGGGAGCCACAGGTCCATATATGACCGCTCTCGAACCCAATTACGGGGTCGCCTCCACGGTCACCAGCGTTCCCTTGAAAGCTGGTGTTTTGGAGCCCGGGTCGACGGTGCGGGGGACCAGGGCGTTGGCCTCCGGGTAGTACATCACCGTGTTGCCGGGACGAATGTCGATCGGGCGGGCCAACAAACCATGCATCCTCCCGGTGTCGCTGGAGACTGTGACCTTCTGATCGACGCTGAGCCCGAGCCGTTCCATGTCGACCGGGCTCATCAGGATCACGTCTCGCCGGTCCTGTCCCCGATAGAGGTCGTAGTCCTCGTAGACCACCGTGTTGAACTGACCCTCACTGCGAACGGTCATCAATCGGAGACGGGCATTGCCTCCGGCAAGCTGCGGCAGGTTGACGACGTGAAAGCGGGCACGCCCGGTCTCGGTGGGGAAGGCACCCTCGTGGAAGGTCCGGCCCTCGATCTGGAACTCCTGTTTGGTCTGTTCGATCTGACCGATCGCCCGGTAACCGGGGATCACCTTGGCGATGGCTTCCCGGATCCGGCCGTAGCGGCGCATCGAGTCCCAGTCGAGCACCTCGTTGCCGGTGACTTGTTTCCCGATATCGGCGATCACGGCGACCTCGGCTCGCGGTCCCTCATGACGGGCCGGCCCACCGTCGGAGAGTCGCACGTAGTTGAACATCGACTCCTGGGTCGTCGGTTGCGGCTCCTCGTCCCGAGCCAGGACCGGAAGGATGATCGTTTCCTTGCCCCGGCCCCAGGCGTGACCGGTGTTCAGAGTCGTGGACAGATAGACGACCATGTCTATCGAGCCCATGGCCCTGGTGGCGAACTCCGCGTCGGGGTTGGAGCCGTAGAGATTGCCACCCAGGCACAACCCGAACCTGACGCCGCCTTCCGAGGCCCTGACCACACATGCCATAGTGTCGAGACCGGGCTCGGTGGGGAGGGCGATCCCGAACTCCGCCTCGAGAGCGTGGAACACCGCATCCTTGACCTTGGGGGTCACGGCCATGGAGCCGATCCCTTGGACGTTGGAATGGCCCCGAAGGGGGAGAAGGCCACGATTACGGCGGCCCAACATGCCCCGGGTCATCGCAAGGTTGGCGATGGCCTGGACGTTGTGCACCCCGTGCTCGTGATGAGTGATACCCATCGCCCAACAGAACACGGCATTGGCCGCGGTGGCATACAGCGTGGCGATTCGGTCGATCGTCTCCCATGAGACACCCGACCGTTCGATGATCTCGTCCCAATCGAGCATCTCGAGTGACTGTCTGAACTCGTCGAATCCCTCGGTGTTGTTGGTGACGAACCCCTCGTCGACGGCCCCCAACTCGATGACCCGCTTTGTCACCCCGGAGAGAAAGGCGATGTCGCCTCCGATATGGGGCTGGACGTACTCGTCGGCGATTCTGCTGCCGAAGAAGAGGCTTCTGACATCCGAGGGGACCTTGAATCGGACCAGACCGGTCTCCCGCAACGGATTGACTACGACTACCCGCCCGCCGCGCCGTTTGAGATGGGTGAGAGAGGTCATGAGACGGGGGTGATTCGATGCGGGGTTGGCGCCGATCAGAAAGACCACGTCGCCCTTGCCCAGCCCTTCGAGGTCATCAAGCTCGACAGTGGCGGTTCCCGAGCCGGTGACGCTGGCCAGGCCCACGCCGGAGGCCTGATGGCAGTAGAACGAGCAGTTGTTGACGTTGTTGGTGCCGTAGATCCTCGCCATGAGTTGGAGCAGGAATCCGGCCTCGTTCGAGGAGCGCCCGCTGGTGTAGAAAAAAGCTTCCCGGGGATCGGTGGCTTTCATCCTGGCCCCGATCCGCAACATGGCCTCGTCCCAGGAGATGACCCGATAGCGGAGGTCGATCGGTCCGGCGTAAAGCGGTTGGGTGAGGCGACCCGCGGCTTCCATCTCCCTCGGGGTGAAGGCGCGGAGCTGTTCGAGGTCGAAGCGTGTGAAGAAGTTGGGTTGCACCGCCCCCTGCATGTCGGCGGTCATCGCCTGGATCGATTTCTTGCAGACCTCGGGGAAGTGGCCCTTCTCGTTGACCATGCCGCCGAGCTGGCCTCCCATCCCCAGCGCACATGTCTTACAGGCGTTATTAGACCGCAGTGCCTTGTAGAGACTGCGGACCCCGCCCGCTTCCCGGGCCTTGCGCCAGGTGTAGAAGATGGCAGGGAAGCCGCCACCGGCGTTGACCTGTCTCATCGGGTGCTAGCCCGTTCTGGGGTCATTCAGCGACGAGCTTAGGCCCGGTGATCGCGAGGTATTCGACCTACCGGAAGCGATCAGGGAGCGTCGTCCTGGGGTCGACCCCGGCGGTTGCCAACTCCGAGGGGAGGCCGGCACCGACGACCTGGCTGGCCACCAGGGCACCGTATGCGGGGGAGGTCATGATCCCGGTGCCACCTTGACCCACCAGCCAAAAGAACCCCGGTGCGGCGGGGTCCTCGCCGATCACCAGATCCCGATCCGGGGCGAAGGTGCGCAGACCGGTCCACTGTGAGTTGACGGTCCGAATGTCGAGCCTGGTCGCGGTGTTGATGCGCTCGATGGCGAGCGCCACATCTTCGATCCTGGGCCGGGGGTCCTCGGGCCGGGACGGGTTCTCCTCGGCCAGCGAGCACAAGAGCTGGGCCCCGTCCGGTCGGAAATACCACCCCTGATCGACGTCAACGACCAACGGCCACCGGGAGTAAGCGTCGTCACCGGGAACCATGAATGCCGTGCGCCGCATCGGTTGCAACCCGATCGGCTGCAACCCCGCCATCACCGCAACCTGATCGCCCCACGCTCCCGAGGCGTTGACCATGGCCCGGCAGTCGACATCCCCTCCAGGAGTCGACACGCGCCAGCCTCCCCCGACCTGGTTCAAGCCGGTGACCGGCGAGGAGGTGCGAATCTCGGCCCCATTGCGGCGGGCGAGGCGCACGAAAGCCTGATGCAATGCTGCGACATCGATGTCGCGGGCGCTCGGCTCCCAGAGACCTCCGGCGACATGATCGGAATCCATCATCGGGACCAGGTCCAACACTTCGCCAGGCCCGATCAGCACCGATCCGGCACCCGAGTTGAGGCCTTCACCGGCGATTCGTTGGAGGTGCTCCATCTGATGCTGGTCAGCCACCCACAACGCGCCCCGCTCCGTGAGCAGCGAGGAGTCGGCTGAGCCCTCTGGCGGTTGCTCCAGGAAACTCTGGCTGGCGCGGGCCAGGGGCCTCGAAGCCTCGCCTCCGTAGTTGATCAGGAACATCGCGGCCGAACGACCAGTGGTGTGATAGGCGAGTGTCGCCTCCATCTCGAGGATCGTCACCGAGCCGTGCCGCGCGAGAGAGGCGGCCGCCGCCACACCCGCGATGCCGCCACCGATCACCACGAAGTCAGGCATTGGCGGCAGCCTACGGACACCATGCCCCGCACTCTGGAACAATCAGGTGGTTGGCCATTGATCCCATCCCCTCCCAGTTCGTGCTTCCCGACCCCGGTGTATCCGACGGTGACGTGATCGCGGTTGGGGGAGACCTGGCCCCGGGAACCTTGCTTCAGGCCTATCGCAAGGGGATGTTCCCCATGAACCTCCCTGATGGGCATCTCGGGTGGTGGTCACCTGTGGAGAGGGCGATCATCCCTTTGAAGGGTTTGTATATCAGCCGGTCGCTGCGGCAGTCGTGTCGCCGCTATCGGGTCTCGGTTGACGCCGACTTCGAGGGTGTCATCTATGGATGCGCCGACCCCGGTCGCCGGGAGGACGGATGGATCACCGAGGAGTTCGTCGACGCCTACATCGAACTGCACCGGCTGGGTTGGGCCCATTCCATAGAGGTGTGGGATGACGAAGGAGCCATGGCCGGAGGTCTGTACGGGGTGGCCATCGGTGGGCTCTTCGCCGGGGAGTCGATGTTCCATGATGCTCGGGACGCCTCCAAGGTGGCCCTCGTCCACTTGGTGGTGGTCATGAGCCAGGGCGGCGGCCGGCTGCTGGACGTCCAATGGCAGACTCCCCATCTGCAGTCACTGGGAGCCGTCGTGATCGGGCGAACTGCATACCTCGATCTTCTGGTCAAGGCCCTCGACGGCCCTGATCCCTTCGTATCGGCGCACCGTGTGGACAGTCTGTAGAGTCGCCGCCACTTCCCCGGGAGGAGTGCATTGCGGCCCGTCGTAGCGGGAGTAGACCTGACAGCCATGGGCCGGCGTGTAGCCGACAGAGCCCGGATGATGGCCGAGCCCACCGGAGCGGATCTCAATCTGATCCATGTCCTCGAGCCTCTCGGTGAGGCGATGATCGAGCCCGGTCTCGGCAAGCTGATGCGTGAGTACCAGACGACCGAGGCCGAGAGACTGGCCGAATGGGTGAGGGAGCGAAGCAGTGTCCCGGTCAACCTCGAGGTGGTCAAGGGATCGCCCTCTTGGGAGCTCGCGGCGCGGGGTAAGAACGCCGGCCTGGTGGTGGTCGGCTCCTCGTCGATCAATGCCTTTGCCGTCGGGCCTGTGGCGAAACGGGTTGCCCGAAAGACGACCACCGACACCCTGGTGGTGCGACGACATCCCCGGGTCCCTTATCGGAGGATCATCGCCGCGGTCGACTTCTCAGAGCAATCCCGTCTTGCGGTGAACCGCGCCCTTGACGCCTTCCCCGGGGCAGACGTCACCGTTCTCTTCTCCCTTCCCTCCCGATTCGACCCGATTCTCTCCGATGCAGGTCTCTTTCGCGAGGAGTTGGAGGCCTCGAGAGGCTCCCGGCTGGCACTTGCCGAGGAACGCATGGATGAGTTCACGGCCCCGTGGGACGGTGACATTCGCACCCTGGTCGTTGACGGCCCGCCCACCGAGACCATCGAGGAGATCGTGCGCAGACGTGGCGCCGATCTCGTGGTAGTGGCCAGCCGGGGAGCGTCGGCGACGAGGATGGTCCTCTTGGGGACGGTCGCCGAAGGGCTGGTGACTCAGGCGCCGTGTGACGTGCTGGTCGCCAGGGCCAAGAACCTCTTCCGTCGCCCCTGACCTGGCGAAATGAGAGGGCGGCCAATGGCCGCCCTCCATCTGTCAAACACAGCACGCAGGACTAAATGGGTTGTCCTCAGCCGGCGTTGGCCAGTGCCGCCTTGAGCGCTCTGGTCACAAAGACCTTGGCCAGATGGCTCTTGTAGTCGACCGACCCGTAGAGGTCCTCGAGCACGGTCACCCCTTCCAGCGCCTTGTCGGCTGCCGCTTTGATGGCGGCGTCCGACCCGTCGGTCCCGATGATGGCCTGACCTACTCCTTCGGCCAGCATGGCGTGGGTCCCGACACCGGTCAGGGCCACCCGGGCGTCCTCCACGGTCCCGTTTGACTTCTTGACCCACGCCGCGGCGCCGGCCACGGCGTAGTCGGAATGCCCGCCCCGCCGTCCCAGCTTGTCGTAGGCCGATCCCTCGCCCGGCCCCGCCTTCGGGATCTTGATCGCGACCAGGATCTCGTCGGAGCGGAGGGCGGAGGTCATGGCATCGACGCAGAAGCTCTCCGAGCCGATCTCTCTGGTTCCCGAGGCCGATTGGGCCACCATCGTCGCCCGGCAGGCGATGGCCGCCGCCGGTTGGTCGGCGGCCACATCGGCGTGAGCCAGCGAGCCGCAGGTTGTTCCCCGATTCCGCACCTGGACGTCACCGGTCAGCGAGGCCGCCATGCCCAGGGCTGCGGCATGGGTCGCGATCAGGGCATCTGATGCTGTGGTCGCATGGCGCACCAGGGCGCCGATCGATATGTGATCTCCTGCGTCCTCGACGGTGTCGAGACCGCTGATCCTCCCGATGTCGACGACGGTTCCCGGTGAGAACAGCCTCATCTTCATCAGGGGAATGAGACTCATTCCCCCTGCCATCACCTTCGAGTCGTCACCGAGTGCGGAGAACGCTTCTTCCAGGCTGGCCGGAGCTACGTAATCGAAGCTTCTCGAGTACATGTCAGGCCCTCGCTTCCTGTATCGCCTGCCAGACCCGGCTCGGCCGGAGAGGCATGTCGATGTGTTTGACACCCAGCGGGGCTAAGGCGTCGATGACGGCGTTGACGATCGTGGGTGTTGAGACGATCGTCCCCGCCTCACCGATGCCCTTGACCCCCAACGGATTGGCGTCGGTCGGAGTCACCGTATGGCCCAATTCGAATGACGGCACGTCGGTCGCAGTGGGGATCGGGTAATCCGCCAGCGTCGACGTGATCAATGTGCCGTCGTCGTCGAAGACGGCCCCTTCGAATAGGGCCTGACCTATCCCCTGGGCGACACCTCCTTGGATCTGCCCTGCGACGATCATGGGGTTGACGATGTTCCCGCAATCGTCCATTGCCACATACCTGAGCAGCTTCACGTCACCAGTGTCCACGTCCACCTCAACAACCGCCGCGTGTGATCCGTAGGGCCAGGTCAGGTTGGCGGGGTCGAAGAAGGCGGTCATGTCGAGACCGGCTTCCATTCCCTCGGGCAGCTTGTGCGGTTGGTAGGCAGCTGCGGCGATGTCGGTCCACGGGACGTTCTTGTCCGGCGAGCCCGCAACATGGGCGCCCCCATCGGCGAACACTATGTCATCTTCGGCCGCTTCCAGGAGGTGGGCAGCGATCTTGCTTGCCTTGTTCCTGGTTCGATCAGCCGCGATCGAGACGGCGACTCCCCCAACGGCCATCGACCTCGACCCTCCGGTTCCAATACCCATTGGAGTGTCTTTGGTGTCCCCATGAATGACGTTGATTTTCTCCATCGGTATGGCAAGCCGGTCGGACACAATCTGAGACCACACCGTTTCGTGACCTTGCCCGGTCGGCGCGGTTCCTGTTATCACGGTGGCCGAGGCATCGGGATGCACCCTCACGACGGCGGACTCGTTGAATGCTGAGGGAAGGCCGTAACCCGCCCACGAGACACCTGCATCGGCGAATCCCGACGGCGCCAGCCCACAGGCTTCTACGTATGTGGCTATTCCGACGCCCACATGTCTTCCCTCGGCCCGGGCACTCTCCTGCATCGCCCGAAGACCCGCAATGCCGGCTTTCTCGCCGAGAGCATCGAGGTTTGCGCCGTAGTCGCCCGAGTCCATCGTCATCCCGACGAGAGTGTCGGCGGGAAAGTCCTCGGAGCGAAAGTAGTTCTTCTTCCTAAGCTCGATTGGATCCATCCCGAGACTCCGGGCAGCTGCGTCCACGGCCCGCTCGAGGTAGAACGTCGTCTCGGGTCGTCCTGCACCTCGATAGGCATCGGTAGTCGGCGTGTGGGTGACCACACAATCCATCTTCCAATGGATCGCTTCCCATTTGTACTGACCGGGCATTGTGAACTGTCCCAGCACGGGGATCGCCACCGTGAAGTTCTGACTGTAGGCACCCATCTCGGCGACTCCGACCAGTGAATAGGCGAGGAATTTGCCGTCGGGCTCGCTGACTATGGTGGCGGTCGCGGTCCAGCCCCTCCCATGGATGGTCGACTTCGAGGCCTCAGACCTCGTTTCGATCCAGCGGACGGGGCGCCTCAGCTCCCGCGAGGCAAATGCGGTGAGGACTTCCTCGGCATAGAAGTTCAGGCCGCGCCCGAACCCCCCACCTACCTCCGGCGCGATGACGCGCACCGAATTGACACCGGGCAGGCCGAAGGTGAGCGCCAAACCCCCCGCGACTGCATGTGGCTGCTGGGTGGTCGAGTGCAATGTGAGCCGGTTGTAACCGTGTTGCCATTCGGCCAGGACACCTCTCGGCTCGATCGCAGTGGGGAGCAGCCTCTGGTTCACCATCTTCAACGACGTGACCACGGTGCCATCGCGATCAGCCAGGGCCTGCACGGCCGAGGCTTCGCCTACCTCCCAGGTGTGGATGATGTTGGACTCGAGGTCATCATGAACCAGAACTTCATTGGTTGCCGCGAATTCGGGATCTACGACCGCCTTGAGAGGGTCGTAGTCGACGAGCACCGCATCGGCGGCGTCACGCGCCATCGCCCCATCGTCCGCGACGACCATCACCACCGCTTCGCCTACATGCTTGACGACTCCGTCAGCGAGGAGGGGGCGAAGCTTTCCGATTGGGACCTGAGCAAGAAGAGGGCCCAGTGACCGCACGTCGTCAGCGGTGAAGATCGCCCGCACACCCGGCATCCCTTCCGCCTCGCTCTTGTCTATGGATGTGATCCGGGCATAGGCGAACGGGCTCCGCACGAAGGCGGCGGCAGCCTCGTCGTGACGTTTGATGTCGTCGACGTAGAGCCCTTCGCCGGTGATAAGCGCCGGATCCTCCGTGCGTTTGACAGAGGTTCCAAAGACACCAAAGGTCATGATTCAACCTCCCAGTCGGCTGGTGGCGGCTCTTCACCACGCATCTTGGCTCCGGCGTACTCGACGGCGCGGACGATGTTGTGGTAGCCGGTGCAGCGACACAAGTTGCCTTCGATGCCGTGCCGGATCTCCTCCTCCGATGGGTTGTTGTTGTCCTGGAGAAGCGCAGCCGCCGCCATGATCATGCCCGGGGTGCAGAAGCCGCACTGGAGGCCGTGGCGCTCCCAAAAACCCTCCTGAACCGGATGAAGCTCGCCGTTGTTGGCGAGCCCCTCGATGGTCATGA
>JBBDQO010000041.1:0-1437 GCA_040905925.1 Acidimicrobiia bacterium
TTCACCTCGCTGCGCTCGGTGCAGACCGTCATCGAGGCCGACCGGTTGTGGATCGGGTTGGGGGCCCAGGACGTGTTCTGGGAGGAGTCGGGAGCGTTCACTGGAGAGATCTCCGCACCGATGCTGGCCAAATTGTCGGTCCAGCACGTGATTGTCGGCCATTCCGAGCGTCGCCAGCTGTTCGGAGAGACCGACGAAGCGGTCAACAAGAAGGTGCGCGCCGTGTCGGGAGCCGGGATGCGACCGATCATCTGCGTAGGGGAGACGCTCGATCAACGCGAAGAAGGGGAAGCGGAGCGGGTGGTGGTCGGCCAGGTCCTTGCCGCGCTCAGCCGGATCGATGTCGAGGTGATCGCGACCGCCGCCATCGCCTATGAGCCGATCTGGGCGATCGGGACCGGGCGCAACGCCCTCCCCGACGACGCCGGCCTGATGGCAGAGACGATTCGATCGACGGTGGCCGACCGGGTATCGAGCGAGGCTGCTTCGGGGGTCCGCATTCTCTACGGCGGATCGGTGAATGCCGCCAACATCAAGGATTTCATGGCAAAGGGCGAGATCGATGGGGCTCTGGTCGGCGGGGCGTCGCTCGACCCCGACAATTTCGCTTCGATCGTCAGGTATTGGCTGTGACCTACCAGCTGATCATGTTGCGACACGGTCAGTCGACCTGGAACCAGGAGAATTTGTTCACCGGGTGGATCGATGTCGGGCTCACCCCTCAGGGCGAAGACGAGGCCAAGGCCGCCGGGAGGTTGCTGATGGACGAGGGAATGCGTCCTGACATCCTCCACACGTCGGTCTTGGTGCGTGCGATAAGGACTGCCGAGATCGCCCTGGAGGAGATGGGCCTTCAATACCTGCCGGTGCGACGGTCGTGGCGGCTCAATGAGCGTCATTACGGCAGCCTCCAGGGTCTGGACAAGAAAGAGACTGCCGAGCGTCACGGGAGCGATCAGGTGTTGTTGTGGCGACGGAGCTACGACATCCCGCCCCCGGCTCTCGATCGCGAAGACGATCGGCACCCCGCCCATGATCCCCGGTATGCGGCCCTGGCCCCTGACCTGCTCCCCGCCACCGAGTGTCTCGCCGATGTGGTGATTCGGATGCTTCCCTACTGGCACGACGTCATCGTTCCCGACCTGCGGGCCGGGATGACACCTCTGATCGTGGCTCACGGCAACTCGATGCGAGCCCTGGTCAAGCATCTGGACGGGATCAGCGACGAGGAGATCGTGGATCTCAACATCCCAACCGGGATCCCCCTCGTCTACGAATTGGATGGCGAGCTCCGTCCTGTGAGCAACCGTTATCTCGGCGATCCCGAATCGGCAAAGGCCGCAGCGGAGGCCGTGGCCCGCCAGGCAGGATGACGTTTTCTCCCCCCAGGAGCGAAGCGACGTTGGGGGAGGTGGCCCGGAGGGCCGGAGGGGGCAA
>JBBDQO010000042.1:0-13575 GCA_040905925.1 Acidimicrobiia bacterium
CCCCCCCGCCACACGCGTCGACGGGCTTCGCCCTACTCCCCCATGCTCATCGTCATCCCGACGAACCCGCCGGCGAAGGCTCCGAGCAGCACCCCGGGCATGACGGCGGTGGCGAAGGAGTCGAAAAGGTCGAGGTCGGTGATCAGCCAGACCGCAAAGGTGAGTCCCACGATCCCCACCGGGAGGCCGAGGGCCACCCCGCGGGTGATTGCCTTGCCAGCTCGTCCCGGTGTCGACTCGTGTTCTGTCATCTCGGAATCTTGCCAGATGTCAGGGGACGATTGTCGTCGTCGGCTTGGTGACGTTGTCCGCGGCGAGGCCCATTCTCCGCACCGCGATCACGAACGGCAGTCCGAGGGCATAGATCGACCCCGCAACGATGTAGCCGACTCCGAGCGAATAGACGTCGGCGACCTTGCCCAACACCGGCTGGAAGACCACCCCGCCGGAGCTGCCGGTGAGTGACACGAAGGAGAGGACGGTGGCTCGTTGCTCGGAGGGGATGCAGTCGTTCAAGAATGCCTGCTGCAGCGGACTGGCCAACGCTCCCACCAGTGCGGTGATCGTCAACGCCACGATCGCCACCCAGAAGCCGACGGGGACGTTCAACCAATTGGCAAGACCCGCGCCGATCAATGCGAGTGAGCCCACTACGACCTGACCGGCCAGGACGCTCGTCCTGGTCGAGAAGACCCTGCGCACCAGTCGCACCGAAGAGCCTCCCACGATCTGGGCCATGGCGAAGACGGCGGCGGCGATACCTGAGAGGTAGGTCGCGTTGGGATCACCGAACAGTTGCAGCAGGTAAGGCTGGAAGGCGTAGAAGGCCCAGATGCCAACCCCACTGGCAAAGGGTGCGGCGAGCAGGAACATCCGCACCGGTGGGTTGCCGAACCCATGTTTGACCGAATTGCGCAGTATCCCCGCCACCTGGGGCTTGATCGCGACTCCCCGCTGCGGCTCATAACCGAGGTCGTGCATCCACAACCAAGCGGCGAGGATCACCCCCAGCAAGAGGGCAGACCTCGCCAGGTAGGGGATGCCGAGACTGATCTGACCGAGGAACCCCCCGGCGATCGTCCCCACCAGGGTGGCGGCACCAGCCGCGGCCTGACCCCGCCCGAAAACCGTTTCAATCGATCCCTGGTAGCCGGTGGCTTTGAGAGCATCGACCAGCCAAGCCTCGGTGGCCCCGGAGAAGAAGGTAAAGCCCAGGCCGATCAGGGCGGAGACCAGGATCCACCAGCCGATTCCTGCCTCGACATACCACAGTCCGAGATAGGCGAGAGTTGTCACCAGGAGGGTGCCTGCCCCCAGCATGAAGGAGAGTCTTCTGCCGAAGGCGTCGGCGATCACTCCGGTTGGGACCTCGAAGATCATCATCCCGGCGGTGAATGCGGCGTTGGCGACGAAGGCCTCGGTGAGTGAAAGACCGGCGTCGAGGAGGAACAGGGTGTTGACCCCCCAGATCAGGGAGGCGGCCAGGGTCTGGAGCAGGACCAGGGTGACATACGTTCGTTGTACGACCTGCGGCGTCATGTCTTCATCAACCTGGGCGTCGAGTCCAGTTAGCGTAACGAGCCGATGGAGACGCCTTACGAGCAGCGACAGAGCGAGATCCCATTCGCCTCAGCCGAATACCTGTCGTTCGCATCGAGAAACTCCTTCCTCGGCGTCCCCGCGGTGAAGATGGACGAGTTGGGCGACGGCGACGTCGTCATCCTCGGTGCTCCCTTCGACTGGGGCACCACCTTCCGGCCCGGTGCCCGCTTCGGGCCTCGTGCCATCAGAAACGCCGACTACGGGGCCATGGACGGATACCGGCCCCATCTCCCCACCGGTCTCGACCCCTTCGAGGTCCTCGGAGTGGTCGACGTGGGTGACGTCTATGTGCGCCCGGGAGATCTCGAGCTCTCCATCCAGCGCATCGCCGACACCGTGGAGCAGGTCGCCGCGGCGGGCAAGGTCCCGATCGTCCTGGGCGGCGACCACACGATCACCTGGCCGGACGCCCTCGGCGTCGCCCGGGTCCACGGGTTCGGTGAGGTCGCCCTGATTCATTTCGATGCCCACGCCGACACCGGGTTCATCCAGAACGGATCGCTCTATGGCCACGGGACCCCGATGCGAAGGCTCGTCGAGTCGGGGGCAGTCCCCGGCCACCGCTTCGTCCAGATCGGGCTTCGCGGGTATTGGCCCGAACCCGACGTGATGCAATGGATGAAGGAGCAGAAGATGCGGTCGTTCCTGATGAACGAGATCGTGGCCCGTGGCCTGGACGATGTGGTCGATGAGGCGGTCGCCTACTCCCTCGAAGGTGGCGCCAAGGGGGTCTTCATCTCTGTCGACATTGACGTCGTGGACCCCGGCCTGGCTCCAGGGACCGGCACCCCCGAGCCGGGAGGGCTCAACTCGCGAGAGCTTCTGGACACGGTGCGCCGGATCTCCAAGGAGCTGGTGGTCCTCGGCGCCGACATCGTCGAGGTCTCACCCCCTTACGACGGCCCCGGGGAGCAAACCGCCTATCTGGCGAACCGGGTGGTGCTCGAGGTCCTCAACGGGATGTCCGAGCGCAAGACCGGCACCTAGTTCCGCTCCGGGTTCTCCCACACGATCAGAGCGGCCCAACCATCATCGGACTCGTCTTCGATGTAGTTCTCGAGCAGGCCGCGGACCTCGAAGCCGTTCTCCATTTGGAAGGTCAGGGTGGGGTCACGTAACTCTCCGGCCACCACCTTGTCCACGTACTCCTCGATCGCCATCGTCTGCTTGTAGTCGTAGTAGCCGGGGAGGGCCCCACCGGCGATGATCCCCCGCTTGCGGTCTCGAATCACCAGCGCCTTGCGCTTCTCGTAGAGCATCCTCCCGATCCCCCGCCCCCGGAACTCGGGCAACACCGTGATGTCGGTCCCGTAGTACCAATCTCCTTGCGGGTCGTGGTTCCCACATTGATGCTCACCGGTTATCGAGGCAATAGTGTGTTGGGGGCTGGAGAAGTCGAAGTCGAGATAGATGCCGGCGCCCATTCCCACCGGGTGCCCCTCGACCATCGCCACGAAGTAACCCTCGGGAAAGGTCTCGGCGTAGGCGCGGATGTCGGCCTCGGACAGCAGGTCGTCGGGGTTGGCCATCGGGAAACAGGTCAGCTCGATGTGCTCCAACTCGGCTGCCATCGCAGGGTCGAGATTGACGATCGACACCTCGCTCACAGCTGGAAGGTCTCCCAGGGGTGATCGCCGGGCACTCCCCAGACCGATTCCATCCTCCGTTCGGCGGGGCGCATGATCACCGCGCCGCAGGTGGCGATCGCATGCGGCTCGCCCGCCCTTCTGGCGATCGCCGGCTCGGCAAAGAAGGCCGGGAGATCCGAGGCGAGGTCCGTCCCCCGCTCCAAGCGGGTCTGACTGCTGGCGACGCTCTCCGGCGGCCGTACCGCCTCCTCCTTCTTGGTTTCGGGATCGAGACAATGGTTGGTGTGGACAACGGGCCGGTGGGTGACACGTTGCACCCGTACCGAGCCGGGCATGGCCTCGATGTTGACACCCTGGCCGTCCGGGCCCATGAGGAGGAAGTTGTGCCCGCCCGCCAGGTCCGCATCGACCACGCAAGCGACGGCGCGGTCCAGGTCGGTCTGCTGGAGGACCTTGCGAACCACAAAGGGCCAGGTGACGCCGGCCTTGCCGAATGCCGTGAGATTGTTGATCCCGATTGCGATCCCGGCCTCGTTCATGCCGATCTGACCGAGGCATCCGGCGGTGGTCTGCACCACCAGCTCCGGGCCGACGATCGGGTCGAGCTTGAGGAAGACCACGTACTCTCCGGCCGAGGCGTGCATGTCCCAGGTCTGGGCCAGCACCTTGTGGACCGGGTCGATCACCGCCGTGCAGTCGTCCTCGACAGGCGCATCGCCGGTATGGGCCCGGACCAGGTCGACCAGGTCGGTGAAACCTCCCACGACGACCGCCTCAGCCGGGGTGATCCCGGCTGCCTCGGCCAAGGCTTCCATCTCCGTGTAGAGCGCCGGCGAGTAGCTGCGATGGAAGGGAAGGGTCTCTTCGGCCAGGGACAACACCAATTCGGTCTCGACCGACCGTCCCGACCAGGTGGCGTCACCCGAGAGGCCGAGCCGATCGGCCAGATAGGCCCCGATCAGGGGTGCGCACTCGGTACCGTGGATGCGACCGAAGTCTCCCGGATCACCGTAGATCTCGAGGACCCGAAGTGGCCCACCACGCATGATCCCACGGTACACGGGAACCGAACATCGAGCTGTGTGCGTCCAACGGCCAAGCCCTGAGGGGCGAAACGAGAGGACGAATGATGAAAAGACACGCATTGATCCTGGCATTGGGGCTGGCGCTCGCCGCCTGCGCCGGAGGCTCCGACGCAGGCGTTGAGACCTTCAGCGAGGTCTCCGGCGACTTGGGCCGCGGTGAGGAGGGCTTGGCCACCACCGTGGCCGGCGCAACCGACGCACCGGCACCGGGGGAATTGACCAGCGATGAAGACCTGGCGACCCAGCGTCAGGTGATCCGTCAGGCCAGTCTCGAATTGGAGGCCGACGAGACGCGGGCCGCCTTTGAGGACATCGTCGACTTGGTGGAAAGTGTCGGGGGCTTCGTCTCGAGTGCCACTGTCCATCCAGTCATCAGTGAGGACGACCAGCCGGAAGTGACCATGGTCCTCAGGGTCCCCGCAGACGAGCTTTCGTCCGTGATGGCGCGGATCAAAGACTCGGTGGAGGTGGTCGTTACCGAATCCCAGAACTCCGAGGATGTCACTGCCCAGTTCGTCGACCTCGAAGCCCGTCTCTCCAACCTCGAGGCGCTGGAGGTCGAGTTGGTCGCTTTGCTGGCCGAGGTCCGACAGCAGCCCGAGGCCGACCCGACGAAGCTGCTCCAGGTCTTCAACGAAGTCTCCCGGGTGCGCGGCGAGATCGAGCAGATCCAAGGTCAGCTCAACTATCTGAACGACGTGGTGGCATTGGCCACGCTTTCGATCCACCTCGCTCCCACCCCGGCCGCAGTCCCGATCGTCGAAGACACCTGGGCGCCCGTGGAGGTGGCACGTAACTCGTTGCGCAACCTGGTGAGCGGTCTTCAGGACATCGCCGAGTGGGGCATCAATTTCGCCCTCTACACCCTGCCACTGCTCCTGCTGACCCTGGGTATCCCGCTGCTGGTTCTCTACCTCATCTACCGCTGGTGGAAGAAGCGTCGACCTGCAGCATCACCGCAACCCGCACCGATCCCACCGGTACTCCCCTCCGGCAACGCGGCATCACCGCCGGTCCCGCCAGAGACACCAGAGCCCGGTAACGACTGACAGCTTCCCAACAGGCAATGAGGAACCGGGGCTCCGATTGGAGCCCCGGTTCTCTAACCCTTGGCGAGGGCCAGATAGTCGGTGAAGTTGATCTCGTACTCACCGGTGTCCTGGATGACTTCGAGATTCTCGGCTTCCTCGGTTGCCGCATAGAACTCGACGACCTCAGGGTCGACCAACGCCAAGGCCGCTGCATTGGGACTGCCGTAGTAGTTGAAGTTGGTGAGGGCGGCCCCGTTCTCGGCGTCGAGCAGGTAGTTGATGAACGTGAAGGCCGTGCACGGATTTTCGGCGCTCACGGGGACCACCATGTTGTCGATCCAGAGAGTCGCCCCCTCCTCGGGGAGGATGTACTCGAAGTCATCGGGGTTGGCCGCGTCGCCGATGGCGGTGATCATGTTCCCCGAGTAGCCGTGAGCAACAGGAACCTCGCCGTTGGCCAGCGACTCCTCGTACTGGTCGGAGTCGAAGGTGGCGATCCCGCCAAGGGCGGCGGAGATCACGTCGGCCGCCTCCTGGAGATGTCCCAAATCGGTGTCATTCAGCGAGTAACCGAGATACTTGAGGGCGGCACCCATCGTCTCCCGGGAGTCGTTGAGAACCGACGCCCCACTCGGGTAGGTCGCGGTGAGCTCGGGATCGAAGATCAGGGCCCAGCTCCGAGGAAAGTCCTCGCCGACGATCGACTTGTTGACCCCCAGTCCCGTGGTCCCGTACTGGTAGGGAGCGGAGTAGACATTGCCCGGGTCATAGGGGAGGGTGGTGAATCGCTCTCCCAGGTTGGCCATGTTGGGCACCGCGTCGGTGTTGATTGACGTCAGCAGGCTCTCCTGGATCATGATCCCGATCATGTAGTCGGAGGGCACGATCACGTCATAGCTGGCGCCGGCCTGGAGCTGGGCCAGCATCGCCTCGTTGGACTCGAAGAAGTCCTCGACGATGTCGACGTCATACTGCTCCTCGAACGCCGTGATCAGCTCCGGATCCATGTAGTCAGACCAGTTGTAGAAGTTGAGGTCACCGTCCACCTGGTCGAGAGCGCAGGCGGCTGCGCCGCCGTCGGTCTCCCCTCCATCGACCGTGGTGCCGTCAGGACCGTCATCGACGCCGTCACCACCGCAGGCTGTAATCATCAAGGCGAGCACGACAAACGTGACCACGAATCTCGCCGTCTTCTGCATGTCAATCCTCCTGGATCTTGTTCAGTCGAGGGTAAACCGCCGATCCCCGTGTCCGCTATCCGGACTTCGACTTCGACGGCTCAGTCGATAGCCATCTCCAGTTTCAAAGCCTCGGGATCAGCCAGTTTCTGGCCGCGAGCTTCGGCGCCACGCTGGAATCCAAGCGAGATCCCGACAAGCACCATGGAGGCGACCAGCATCACCGTGCTCACGGCGTTGATCAGCGGGGTAACCCCCCGGCGGACCAGGCCGAAGACATAGACCGGGAGGGTCGTCGCCCCGGAGCCCGAAACGAATGAGGTGACGACTACGTCGTCCAGGGACAGGGTCAGAGCCAGCAGCGCCCCTCCGGCAACCCCGGGGGCGATGAGGGGCAAGGTGACTTTGCGGAACGTCTGCCATCTCCCCGCGTAGAGATCCGCCGCCGCCTCCTCGAGAGAGTCGTCCAGTTGCGCGAGCCGGGCCCGCACCACCACCGCCACGAACGAGATGCTGAATGCGATGTGGGCAAGGGTGATGGTGAGGAGGCCGGTGTTGAGTCGCACCCCGAACAGGTTGTCGATGATCCCGAAAGCCTGGAAGAAGAAGATGAGCAGCATCACCGCCATCGTGACATCGGGGATGATGATGGGGAGATAAGCCAGCCCGTCCAGCGCACCTCGTCCCCGAAAACGGTAGCGCTCCAGGGAAATCGCAAGCAGGGTCCCGATCACCGTGGAGACGATGGTCGAGAAGAAGGCGACGACCAGCGAGTTGCGCAAGGACGAAGTCACGTTGTCGTTCTGAAACATCTCCCCGTACCAGCGAAACGAGGCTTCGGTCCAGATCGCCACGTTGTTGTTGTCGTTGAACGAGAAGAAGATCAGGACCAGGATCGGGGCGTAGAAGAAGACGTAGAGGACCCAGGCGTTGAGGGCCAACACTCGGTCCACCATCCTCCTGGGGGCGGTTCCCTCGTTCACAGGGTCTTCGCCCCGGCCCTGAAGTAGTACACGGTCGCCAGGAGCATCACGAACATCACCCCGAACGAAAGAGCCGATCCGAATGGCCAGTTTCGAGCGGCCAGGAACTGACTGACGATGTAGTCCCCGATACCCACCGTCTTCGCCCCACCGAGAAGAGCAGGGGTGACATAGGCGCCGAGCGACGGGATGAACACCAGGATCGACCCGGCGACCACCCCCGGCATCGAGAGGGGAAGCGTGACCTTGCGAAACGCCGTCCAACCGTCGGCATAGAGATCGCGGGCCGCCTCGACCAGCCTCCAATCCATCCGCTCCAGAGCGGCGTAGAGGGGCAGCACCATGAACGGCATGAATCCATAGACCAGCCCGATGAGCACTGCGCTGTTGGTGAACAGGAGACGGATCGGCTCTCCACCCAGGTTCTGGCTCAACTGGGAGAGGGGCCCGTCCGAGCCGAGGAGGACCCTCCAGGCATAGGTCCGCACCAGGAAGTTCGACCAGAACGGGATCATCACGAAGATCAGCATCAGGTTGCGTACCCGGGGCGTCCGGGTGGCCATGTAGTAGGCGAAGGGATAGGAGAAGAGCAGGCAGATTGCAGTAGTCACCGAAGCCCGCAGTAGAGAGCGAAGGAATATCACCAGCACGCCGGGCGTGAAGAGACGCTGATACGACTCGAGGTTCCACTCGGCAAGGACCGTCTGGCCGGTCGAGGAGCGGGTGGCAAACGAGTAGACGAAGACCAGGACCAGCGGGATCGCAAAGAACAACACCAGATAGAAGGCTGCTGGCAGTCCGATCAGGAATCCTCGCCGAGACTCGGCGCGAATCGCTGCCTGCTCCAGCTCAGGTGTCACCGGGGCGGTGGTCATCAAGCCATCACGAGGTTTGCTGCCTGCGGGCTCCACACCAGGTAGGCCTCCTCCCCGATGTCGTACAACTCGACCCCGGGGCGGTTCTCCTCCTTGACCTCGATCTGAGCGCCCAACCCGGCGTCGACGTCGTAGAAATAGACGTCGCCGAAGTACATCCGCCTCGAGACCCGCACCCGGAGCCGGTTGGATCCGGACGGAAGCTCCTCGTCGAGGTCGAAGAGCGAGAGACGCTCGGGACGCAAGGCAAGGGTGACCTCGGTGCCGGCTTGAGCACCTCCGGTGGGCACCCCGACCTCCACCCCACTGCCGAGACGAGCGGTGTCGGGCCCGACAACCGTCGCGTCGAGAAGGTTGATCTCACCGATGAAGTCGGCAACGAACCGAGAGGTGGGTGCCTCGTATATCTCCTCGGAGCGGCCGACTTGGAGCAGCCTGCCCTCGTTCATCACCCCGATCCGGTCGGACATGGTGAGCGCCTCTTCCTGGTCATGGGTGACGTAGACGAAGGTGATCCCGACCCTGGTCTGGAGGTCCTTGAGCTCGACCTGCATCGCCTGGCGCAGCTTGAGGTCGAGGGCTCCCAGGGGCTCGTCGAGCAACAACACCTCAGGCTCGTTGACGAGGGCACGGGCGAGGGCCACTCGTTGTTGCATCCCGCCGGAGAGCTGACTCGGTTTGGCGTCGGCTCTTCGCCCCAGCTGCACCTGGTCGAGGACCCGCTTGACCCGGTCGGCGATCTCGGACTTCTCCACCTTCTTCATCTGAAGGCCAAAAGCCACGTTCTCGGCGACTGTCATGTGGGGGAACAACGCATAGGACTGGAAAACCGTGTTGATCGGGCGCTCATTGGGTGGCTTCAACGCCATCTCGGTGCCGTGGACCCGGACACTTCCCTCGGTGGGAAACTCAAACCCGGCGATCATGCGCAGGGTGGTGGTCTTGCCGCATCCGGAAGGACCGAGCAAGGAGAAGAACTCGCCGTCTTCGATGCTGAGGTCCAAGCCGTCAACCGCCACCATCTCGTCACCAAAACGCTTGGTGACGCCAGTCAGCTCCACAGCCGGGTTGGCCATCAATCCTCCTCGTAAACCGCCCGTCCGCCCACGATGGTCATTGCGACTCTGGTGTCCCGAATTGGGCCGTCTCTCATCGGATCCCGATCGAGAACCACCAGGTCGGCGAGCCTACCCAGCGCGATGGTCCCCGAGTCGGCCTCCCGATGGTTGACGTAAGCGGATCCGGAAGTGAACCCGGCGAGCGCCTCGGGAAAGCTGATCCGCTGATCGGGATTGAGCGGGGGCAGTTTGGGCTCGAGCCAATTCGATCGGTTGACTGCGACATCGATTTGAGCCATGACGTTGGCGGTCGACACCCCCCAATCCGAGCCCATGGCGAGCGTGGCACCGGCCCGCAGCAGACTGCCAAACGGGTATTGCCGGCTGCTCCGCTCGGGCCCGATCACCGGTTTGGTCAGGACGGTCTGATATCCGCCCTCACATGCCCAGAGCGCTTGCGCATTGGCGGCCACTCCGAGAGCCTTGAAGCGAGGGATGTCGTCGGGGTGGACCACCTGGATATGGGCGATGTGATGGCGGTTGCCCCTCATGCCATTGCTGGTCCGGGCCGCCTCGACGGCATCGAGGGCGTGCCGGATCGCGGCATCCCCAATGGCATGGAAGTGACACGAGAACCCCAGGGAGTCGAGGCGGGTCACGATCTCATTGAGCTCCCGGGGAGCGATGAAGTCGATGCCCGTGTTGCTCGCGTCCCCGCCGACATACGGCTCGAGCAGACTGGCGGTGTGGTTCTCGATGACTCCGTCGAGCATCAACTTCACCGTGAGCGGCTGATAGCGACCCTCCGGCTCCGACCTCATCTCGAGGAATTCTTCGACCTGGTCGAGCCCATGCCGCCGGTCCCACCAAAGCGCACCCACCGCCCGCCCCAGCAACTCACCTGAGGCAGCGAGACTCCGATAGGCGTCATGAGTGACTTGGTCAACATGGGCGTCCTGCCAGGTGGTGATCCCCTTGGACAGCAGATAGCTCTGGCCGGCGAGGATTCCGCGACGCACATCGTCGAAGGTGTCAGCGGGAGCCACCTCCTGCATCATGTTGGCGGCGCCTTCGTGAAGGGTCCCCTGCGGGGAGCTATCGGGGTTCCGCTCGATGCGACCGTCATCAGGGTCCGCAGTTGTGGCATCGATGCCTCTACGCGCCAGTGCGACGCTGTTCACCCAGGCCCCGTGCCCGTCACTGTTGTAGAGAAAGACCGGGCGGTCGGAGACCACCGCGTCGAGCAGTTCCTTGGGAGGGCAACCGCCAGGAAACCAATCCTGGGACCACCCACCACCGAGGATCCACGGCTCCCCCGGCCGGTCAGCCGCATAGCGGGCAATGGCGTCCAGAGCATCGGAGACGGTCATCGAATCGTTCAATGAGCATCGGAGCAGATCGAGCCCGCTGCTCCCAGGGTGGACGTGGGCGTCCTGGAACCCGGGCGTCAGCAGCCGCCCGGCGAGATCGATCACCTCGGTCTGAGGCCCGATCTGTTCCGAGACCTCGGTTTCGGCGCCCACGGCGATGATGCGGTCACCGGCAACTGCGACCGCCCTCGCAACCGATCGGGTCGCATCAGCGGTGAATACCGGACCGTTGACAAACACGACGTCTGCGGGCATGGGGCGGCGAGAGTAGCGATACCGAACCCGGGCTACTCTCCCGATCATGTCGTCCTTCTGGCATCCGTTTGGTGAGATGAACAAGGTGCAGCACGCACCTTTCATCGTCGATCGTGGCCACGGGGTCTACGTCTTCGACGAGAACGGGAACCGTTACCTCGATGCCGCCGCCTCCCTCTGGTACATGAACGTGGGGTACGGCCGCGACGAGATCATCGACGCCATGGCCGAGCAGGCGCGCAAGCTCCCCGCCTTCCATGCCTTCATCGACTATGCCACCCGGCCGCCGATTGAGCTGGCTGGCCGCATCGCCGCCGTCGCCCCGGATCCCGGCTCCAAGGTGTTCTTTGGCTCCGGGGGCTCGGATGCGGTCGACACCGCAGCCAAGCTCGCCCGTCGCTACTTCTCAGCAGTTGGAGAGCCGGAAAGGACGGTGTTCATCTCCCGGGAATGGGCATACCACGGGATGCACACCTACGGCACCACCCTGGGAGGGATGGAAGCCAACCGGACCGGCTACGGCGGCGACCTCGTGTCCGACATCGTCCTGGTCCCCTATGACGATGCCGAAGCTGTGGAGAAGGCCATCGACCATGTCGGTGCGGAGAGAGTCGCCGGCATCTTCGTCGAGCCGGTGATCGGAGCCGGGGGGATCCGGCCGGTCTCGGCCGAGTACCTGACGCAGGTGAGGGGCGCGATGCGGGCCGCCGGTGGCCTCTACATCTCCGATGAGGTGATCACCGGATTCGGCCGTTGCGGTGATTGGTTCGCAGCCAACATTTACGACCTCGAGCCCGACATCATCACCTTTGCCAAGGGCGTGACCTGTGGTTATGCACCGCTCGGCGGGGTGGTCGCCAGCCCACGCGTCGCTGCACCGTTCTTCGATGCCCCCGGTCTCATGTTCCGCCACGGATACACCTACTCGGGGCACAGCACGGCGTGTGTGGCGGGCCTGGCTGTCATGAACATCATCGAGCGGGAAGGGCTGCTGGCCCGGGCCGCCGCTCTCGAAGAGGAGATCTACCAGGCCCTGCTCCCCCTCGAGGAGCTGCCGGTCGTGGCCACGATCAGACGTGGTGTCGGGGCCCTGGCGGCGGTGCAACTGGAGGTCGGCGACGACGAGACTCTCCCCTACCGGGCGGCAGCCGTTTGTCGTGAAGCGGGCGTTCTCACCAGGGCACTCGGCGGAGGAGGCCTTCAGGTCTCTCCGCCACTGATAATGACCCCCGACCAGGTCTCCGAGATGGCCTCTCTCTTCCGGGCAGGGCTCGCCGGGCTGTGAAGCCCAGCCCCTTCTGGGTCGAGGAGTATCCGCGTCCTCGAGGGATCACGTCCGACCTGCCATCCGAAACAGACGTGCTCGTCGTCGGTTCGGGGCTGACCGGTCTCTCCGCCGCCCTTCGCCTGGCTCGAGGTGGGAAGACGGTGGCCGTTGTCGATCATGGGGCGATCGCATCTGGAGCATCAGCAGTCAACGGAGGCATGGTCTCACCCGATATCAAGGCGGGGATCAGGGTGGTGTTCGAGCGTTTCGGGCCTGCGCTCGGTCAGGAGATGTGGCAGGCGACGGTGCGATCAGTGGAGATCGTGTCGGACATCGCAAGGACGGAGAACATCGACACCCAGATCGCCCGGGGCGGAATGGCCGCCCTGGGCATTCACTCTGATTCCCAGGCCAGGTTCGAGAAGACGGTTGCCTGGTATCGGGACGCCGTCGGGGTCGATTGGGAGGTGCTGGGGCCGGACCGGGTCTCCGAGGTGGCCGCCAGCGACCGATTCACCGCTGCCCTCTTCGAGCCGGAAGGTCTCGGGATCCAGCCGGCCCGTTTCGTCTTCGGGATCGCGGAGCGAGTTGCGGAAGAGGGGGCGATTCTCGTCGAGGACTGCGCCGTCCGCGACGTCTCACGGGACGGGCCCGGATTCAAGGCGGGAACCGACAAGGGCACAGTGCGGGCAGGCGAGGTGATCCTGGCCACGAACGGCTACACGACCGCCGAGCCAAGTCCGGAGCTGTCCAGAAGGGTGGTACCGATCGGCTCCTACATCATGGTCACCGAGCCACTCGGGGAGCGGGCAGCCCGCATCTTCCCCCGGGGCTCCATGACCTACACCAAGAGGCGCCTTCTCAACTACATGCGGCGGACCCCTGACGAGCGGATTCTCATCGGAGGCCGTCGCAATCTGCACACCGGCCTCGATCTCGAGGAGTCGGCTGCCGACCTCAGGCGCCAACTGCTCGTGTATTTCCCCGACCTCCAGGACGCCGAGATCACCCACGCCTGGGGTGGGAAGCTGGGGGTCCCCTTCGATCTCATCCCGCACATGGGTCAGATCGACGGCGTGTGGTACGCCCTCGGCTATGCCGGGCACGGAGTCGGACTATCCACTTTGATGGGTCACGAACTGGGCGGGATGCTCCTCGGTGAGGAGCCGCCGAGTGTGTTCACCAAGATCCCCCCTCCGACGCGCTTTTACTACAGAGGAAAGCCGTGGTTCCTTACTCCGGCCTCGATCCTCTATCGGGCCCTCGATCGGCTGGGTCGGTA
>JBBDQO010000042.1:13675-45383 GCA_040905925.1 Acidimicrobiia bacterium
TGAACTGCAGGCGATCTCTTCGGGTCGTCGCGACCCGGTCAATGAGGGAACCGCCAAGGCGGCAAGGGTCGTGGGCATCGTGGCCACGACCCTGATCGCTCTCCCGTTGCTTCTCCTCTTCCTCGCCGTGGCCGGCTCGATCACGTTGCCCTTCTTCAGCCCATGATGGTTACCGGGTGGCGTGATCGATCCATGGCACTTGCACCGTTTCTCGGTGCAGCTGCCCTGCTGGCGATCAACCCCGGCGACGATGGCCCCACGATCTGCCCGATCGCCCTGTTCACGGGAGTGGCCTGCCCCGGATGCGGCATGACCCGGGCGGCATCCGCCCTGCTCAGGGGAAACTTCGACCGCGCCCTCGACTATCACCCTCTGATCCCCCTGATTGCGCTGCTTCTCGTGGCTGGATGGATGTGGTCGATCCTGAGGCGCACCGGGCGTGTGGAACCGATTTCGAATCGGGTCTTGAACGCGGTTCTGATCGGAACCGGGCTCAGCCTGGCGGCAGTATGGATACTCCGGGCCGCGACCGGGACTCTGCCCCCGGTCTGATCTGACGGCGCCGGAACACCCAGAAGACACCTGCACCAACGGCAGCCGCCAGACCCAAACCCAATGGGATCAGCCACTTCGAGACTGCCAGCAGTCCGAGTGTCTCCGAGACGGGCGCCCGACCGCCTCCCGGGTCGAGCACCCAGCCACCGATCCGCAGGAATACCGCAAACGAGAGGGCGCCAAGGGAGAACCTGGTGAACAAGCTGCGCAGTGCCTTGGTTCGATCCTTGGAAGCAGCGGTGTAGATCCAAGTGGTGATCACGATCACTGTCAGCGCCAGGATGACCGCGGTGCCCAGCTTGGAGGCCGCAGCTGAGTCCGGCCCCACATAGGCATCGGTCGACGGCCGACGCACCACCAGGGGGTCGAGGTCGGTCACTGCCGCGGCCAGCTGCCCTTCGGAGACCGGGACCCCGAGCTCGTTGAGCCGGACCGCGATGTCCGGCACCGCCGGGGAAATCACCGATCTGGCGTCGACGGTGGAACCACCCGGGCCAGGAGATGCCGCGGCGTGGACCATCTCACCGAGCAGGCCTTCGAGTGCACGTGAAACCGCAGGGTCATCGAGGACATGCTCGGCCGCTCCTTCTGCGGTGACTGGGTCCAGGCCCTCTTCGATCAATTCGTCAACGAGCCATGATGCGAATCTGTCCACCACCGCGTCGGTGCCGGCGAGCGGCGAGAGCGAGTTGGCGAGCTGATCGGTGTCCACTACCACCGCCCGGCCCCACAAGGCGACCAAGAGGACGGTCGAAGCCAACCCAAAGAGCCAGGCCGAGCCCCCGCTCGTGAACCGTCGCGCCCTCGAAATCAGTTGATCACCAGAGCCGGGTTGGTGCGGATCCGCGGTCGTTTGTCGATGACGGCGCCGGCCAGGGTCTCGAACGCCTGCTCGGCTTCGGAACCTGGGGCAGCCACCGCTACCGGATGACCCTCGTCCGCGCCGCGTCCCATTGCCGGGAGCAGAGGGATCCTCGCCATCAGGTCCACGCCGACCTCCTCGGCCAGGGCTGATCCCCCGCCGGACCCGAAGAGCTCGTACTGCTTGCCGTCGTCTCCGGTGAACCAGGACATGTTCTCCACGATCCCGATCACCTGCTGGTCGACTTCGGCAGCCATCAGCGCCGCCCGCCTGGCGACCCTTTGCGCCGTGGGCTGTGGGGTGGTGACGAGGAGCACCTGGGCCCGGGGAAGGAACTGCGCCATCGAGATCGCGATGTCGCCGGTGCCAGGCGGCATGTCCACGATCAAGAAGTCGAGGTTGTCCCAGAAGACGTCTTTCAAGAATTGCTCGATCGCCTTGTGCAGCATGGGGCCCCGCCAGATCACGGCCTTGTCGTCACCGACGAAGTAATCCATCGACATCACCTTGACCCCGTATGACACGGGGGGGATGATCGCCTCGGCAACGAGCAGTGGTGGCGAGGACACCCCCAACATCCGGGGCACCGAGAAGCCCCAGATATCGCCGTCGACGATCCCCACCTTCTTTCCGGCGCGGACCAGGGCGACTGCCAGGTTGCAGCTCACCGAGGACTTGCCGACACCACCCTTGCCCGAAGCCACGGCCACAACGCGGGTCGACGAGCCGGGCTCTCCAACCGGCGGGCCGGCCATCTCCCGCAATCGGGCGATCCACTCCGTCGCCGCCTCATCGCTCATCACCTCGATGTCGATGTCCACCCCCCGGCCGTGCGCTTGGAGGGCTTGTTGCAGACGTTGGTCCAGCAACTCGGAGGTGTGAGAGGTGGGCAGCAGGAGTTCGACGCTGATCTTCCCGGTCATCGTTCGGTCGGCTTTCTTGACCGCACCCAGCTCCCCAAGGGTTCGGCCCACGAACAGGGGAGACTCGATGGAGCCGACGGCGTCGAAGATCTGATTGTCCGAGGCCATTGATTCCCCAACGCCGACAGTGGATAGAAGGCCTTTGAAACTATAGTTTTGACTTGTTGATACCCATCATGGACACCCAGACCCTCGATAGCCGGATCTCCGATCTCACCTCCTCGTTGGGCGACCCGACCCGGCGAGCCATCTACATCGCGGTCCGGGAGTCCCCCGAGCCATTGACCACTTCCCATGTCGCGGGCCTCTTCGACCTCCACCCCAATGTCGCCCGTCATCACCTCGACCGGCTCGCTGACGACGGGTATCTGAAGGTCACTCATCGCCGATCCAAGGGCAAGAACGGTCCCGGGGCCGGGCGCCCCGCCAAGTGCTACGAGGCAACGGCCAAGGAGGTCTCGGTTCATTTCGCCCCGAGACGTTTCGAGATGCTGGTCGAGATGTTGATCCGGATCCTCGATGAGGTGGCGCCGAAGAATGTCGCTCAGATCGCAGAGGACGTGGGACGGGCCTATGGCCGGGAACTGGCCGCCGAGATCGGCGAGCCCGAGCAACCCGGTTATGACGGAGCCATCCAGGCGGTGGCCAGCGCGATGACCGGTCTCGGCTTCTCGATCGACCCCGATGTGCCGGGACAACGACTATTGACCTCACATTGCCCCTTCGGCGAGGCCGCCACCAGTCACCCCGAGGTGATCTGCTCACTGGACCGCGGGATAGTTGCTGGGATGTTCGGGGCCATGTCCTACCCCTGCAACCCGGTGGTGATCCCGCACAAGGCGCTCGAAGACGACTGCGTCACCCGGGTGCCGGTGGAGATCCGCTGACCGCTGACCGTTGACCGCGATTGGCGAAGACGGCTCCTTCTTTCTGATGCGGATAACGGAGGACAGATGACGGACAACCCGCCCAGGGAGAGACCCGCCCGCCACAAGTAGTCTGGTCGTATGAACCCCGGGTCCCGCACCACTATCGACACGCCTCTCGGAACCCGCCAGATAGCCCGACTCGACAGCATCGACGGGCTGGGGAGGCTTCCCTATTCGATCAAGGTCCTCCTCGAATCTGCCTTGCGCAACCTCGATGGCAAGAGTGTCACCGAGGAAGACGTCCGCCGAATCGCCGCTTACGACGCACGCCACGTCGGCGAGCAGGAGATCCCCTTCGTGCCGGGGCGGGTGGTGCTCCAGGATTTCACCGGGGTGCCTGCCATCGTCGATCTGGCGGCGATGCGCTCGGCGATCGTCCGCATGACCGGCGATGAAGGGGCGGCCCAGCGGGTCAACCCTTTGATCCCCGCCGACCTGGTGGTCGATCATTCGGTCCAGGTGGACGCCTTCGCCCGATCGGACGCCCTCACTATCAACTCCCGCAAAGAATTCGAGCGAAACCAGGAGCGCTACGAGTTTCTGAAATGGGGGCAGTCGGCATTCGCCAACTTCCGTGTGGTCCCGCCTGCAACCGGCATCGTCCATCAAGTAAATCTCGAGTATCTGGCCAAGGTGGTGTGGGACGACGGTCAGTTCCTCTATCCGGACAGCCTGGTGGGTACCGACAGCCACACGACCATGATCAACGGGCTGGGGGTGGTCGGCTGGGGCGTAGGGGGCATCGAAGCCGAAGCCGCCATGGTCGGCCAGCCGATCTACATGCTCCTTCCCGAGGTCGTCGGCTTCCGGCTCACCGGAAAACTCCCCGAGGGATCGACCGCGACCGACCTGGTGCTCCGGGTCACCGAGATGCTCAGGGAGCACGGAGTAGTCGACAAGTTCGTCGAGTTTCACGGCCCGGGTCTGGCCGACATGCCCGTCGCCAACCGGGCAACCATCGCCAACATGGCGCCCGAGTACGGAGCGACCGTCGGCTTCTTCCCGGTCGACGAGCAGACCTTGAAGTACCTACTGCTCACCGGCAGGGACGAGAAGCTGATCGACACCGTCGAGCAGTACCACAAGACCCAGGGGATGTGGAGGGACGACAGTCGCCAGGTCACCTATTCGGCCGCGCTCGAATTGGACATGTCAACCGTTGAGCCTTCTCTTGCCGGCCCCAAGCGACCCCAAGATCGGGTCGCGCTTTCGGCCATGAAGTCACAATGGAGCGCCGACCTGACCAATCTCTTCGGCAAGAACGGAGGCGCACGAAACTCGACCGTGGTGAGTTGGGAGGACGAAGGCGGTCGCCCGGCCCGAATCGGGGCCCTCAAAGCCCAGACCAAGGTCGACCTCGAGTTCGCCGGCGAGCCCTTCGACCTCACCGATGGCGACGTGGTGATCGCCGCCATCACCTCCTGCACCAATACCTCCAACCCCGACGTCATGGTCGCTGCGGGCCTGGTCGCCCGCAAGGCCCGGGAGAAGGGATTGACCCGACAGCCGTGGGTGAAGACATCGCTGGCGCCGGGGTCCAAGGTCGTCACCGAGTACCTGACCAGCTCCGGTTTGCTCCCGGACCTCGAAGCGCTCGGCTTCTACATCGTCGGGTACGGATGCACCACCTGCATCGGGAACTCCGGGCCTCTCCCCGAGCCGGTGTCCAACGCCATTCGCGTTGGGGACCTGGTTGCGGCGTCCGTCCTATCGGGCAACCGGAACTTCGAGGGCCGGATCTCTCCCGACGTGCGCGCCAATTACCTGGCATCGCCGCCTCTGGTGGTCGCCTATGCCCTGGCCGGCACCGTCGAGTGGGACCCGATCAATGAGCCGCTCGGGGTCGACCAGGCCGGCGACGACGTCTACCTGCGTGACATCTGGCCCACCCAGGAGGAGATCGCCGAGATCGTCAACACCCATGTGCACCGGAGCCAGTTCGTCGACAAGTACTCGGACGTCTTTGCCGGCTCTGACGAGTGGCGAGCCATAACCACCCCCGAATCCGACCTCTACCCCTGGAAGGAGGATTCGACGTATGTGCAAGAGCCGCCCTTTTTCACCGAGCTCACTGCCGAGCTCACACCCCTCACCGCCATTCGAGGAGCCCGGGTCCTCGCCAAGCTCGGGGACTCGGTCACCACCGACCACATCAGCCCCGCCGGCTCGATCGCCGTCGATTCGCCGGCCGGTCAATACCTGATCTCCAAAGGTGTCCAGCCGCCCATGTTCAACTCGTACGGGTCACGACGGGGCAATGACCGGGTGATGACCAGAGGCACATTCGCCAACATCAGGGTCAAGAACCAGCTGGCCCCAGGGACCGAGGGTGGTTGGACCACGGACTTCCTCGATGGCCAGGTCAAGACGATCCACGAAGCCTCGATGCACTACCAAACGGAGGGGATACCCGTGATCGTCATCGGTGGCGCCGACTATGGCATGGGGTCGTCCCGGGACTGGGCGGCGAAGGGTCCATTCCTGCTCGGTGTGAAAGCAGTGCTCACCAAGTCCCTGGAACGAATCCACCGCTCCAATCTGGTGATGATGGGTGTTCTTCCCCTTGTCTTCGCCGATGGTGAGGACGCCGAGGTCCTCGGCCTCGACGGATCAGAGACCTTCGACATCCTGCTGGGAGACGACCTTCGGCCGCGACAAACTGTGCCGGTGACCGCAACCGCTGCCGACGGTTCGGTGAAGACGTTCACAACCGTGGCCAGGGTCGACACCGACATCGAAGTCGAGTACCTGCGCCACGGCGGGATCCTCCATTACATGCTGCGGAGGATGGCCTCTGGCTGATCGGACCCAAGTCCCGGACCCACTCCCCAACCGGTCCCTCCTGCTGACCGGTGTCTTCGCGGGCGTGGTGGTGATCGGGCTCGCTGTGGCCTGGCTGTTGAGTGATGACGCCGCGGTCGCCGAGGTCGGAGCCAGAGCCCCCGACTTCACAGTTGAGCTCCTCGACGGCGGGTCGTTCTCCCTCGCCGATCACCTGGCTGATGACGGCAGGCCGTTGGTGGTCAACCTGTGGGCGTCGTGGTGTCTGCCATGTTGGGAGGAGATACCCGACATCTCCGATTTTGCGGCCGGGCACGCCGATGTAGCAGTCATCGGCGTCGCCGTCGAGGATGTGCGGGAGGATTCGGAGTCCTTCGCCGAGGAGTTTTCCCTCTCTTACCCGCTCGCCTTTGGCAGCGACGAGTTCCGCGAGGCCTACCCGACCGTCGGCCTGCCCGCCACCTTCATCATCGACCCGGACGGCAACGTGTCCAGCATCGTCAACGGCATCGTCGACCAGGAGTCGCTGGAAGAGCTGACCGGTTAGGACACCCCGATCAGCCGGTCCGCGAGGTCTTGGATGTAGGCCAGGTTGGGGCCTTCGACCATCTCGGCAGAGATTATGAGCCGCTCCCGCGCCGAGAACTTGGGGTTGCACGTGGTCAAAGTGAGCCAACCACCCGCCTTGTCGTCCGTGACCCAGACATCGGTGGGGGCCACGATCAGGCTCTCCCTGACCTCGTAGACATGGGTACCAATGGAAGTCTCGACCTCGATGCGATCCCCCGGCTGGAGCAGGTCGAAGTCGAAGAAAGGCCGGCCATGGGTGGTCCGATGACCGGAGATCACTGCGTTGCCCGGTTGACCGGGCAACGGCGTGCCCGGCATATGACCCGGGCCCTGGGCCAGGGTTTCCCGGGTCACGCCTTCGAATACCACGGCATCCAGGCCCAGCTTGGGGACGACGAGACGGGCGAACTCTGTGTTCTCGACCGGCTCGTCTTCGGGGAAGTACTCGAGTCGGCCTTCCTGACCCTCCACCGCTTCCACCCGAGGTAGATGCTCTCGCTCGATCTGAAAGAAGTCGACCAGGTCGTCCGCTGCCTCGGCCTGAACCCGTTCATTGACCAGGTCGGTGCCGAACAGCTGCCATCCCAGATAGCCGAAAACGAAGAGACCGGTCCAGATCAGCGCCCACCCGAGGATCTGGATATTGCGGCGCATTGGCCAGAGGCTAAATGCCGGTTGCGCCAACGAGATGGTCGAGAAACCTCAGCGCCCGGACCAATCGGGATCCCGCTTCTCGAGAAAGGCAGCGATGCCCTCTCTTGCGTCTTCAGTCAAGGCGACTTCGGTGAGCCCCAACTGAAGCCGGTCCAGGGCGGCGTCGAGCCCGTGATCCGTGACTCCATAGAACGCGTCGCGGCCCAACATCAGGGTCGCCGGGCTCACCGATTTCAACGCCTGCACCGTCTCGTCGACGACAACGTCGAGCTCGGAGCGGGCTACGACTCTGGACACTGCGCCGAGGCGCTGCGCCTCGTGGGCATCGATTGTCCTCCCTGTGAGCATCATCTCCAGGATCGCCTTGCTGGGCATGGCACGGGCGAGGACGACGCTGATCATCATCGGCCACAGGCCGACCTTGACCTCGGTGGTTCCCAGCTTGGCGTCGTCGACACAGATGGTCATGTCACAGGCGACCGCGAGACCGAAGCCACCGGCCAGGGCGTGGCCGTTGACACGGGCAATCGTGGGCTTGCCCCCCCGCCACATCAGCCGGAACAGATCAGCCAACACTCCCCGACTCCGATGCAGTCCGATCGCATCGTCCACGAACGAGCCGGACAGATCCCCGCCGGCGCTGAACACTTGGTCCCCCGCACCGGTGTAGACGATCACCTGCACCGAAGTGTCGTCGACCGCCCGCCGGGTGGCGTCGAGCAACCCGCTCATGGTCTCGACCGAGATCGGGTTGCGACGCTCGGGGTCGTTGATTGTGATGGTCGCCCGCCCGTCGGACGCCTCGTAACCCACCATCGAATTTCGCTTTCTTGTCAACACCGGGCCGGGTATTACCGTCGGTCACATGTTATGGATGGCGATTGTCCTCTTTCTTTCCCTGGCTATCGCCGTTCTAAGAGGCGGCCGCCTGACGAATCTGGGAGACATCGAGCTCAAGGCCTGGTGGCTGCTGCTCGTCGGGTTTGGCCTCCAAGTGGCCACCGGCTGGCTCCCTGACGCCGACTGGACCGAGGGGCTCGCCCTGGCGATGGTTCTCACCTCATTCGGCTTGCTAATGGTCCTCGTCATCCTCAACCGGCACAAATCCGGCATGTGGCTGGCCGGTCTCGGTGTGCTGATGAACTTCACAGTCATCGCATTGAATGGCGGCATGCCGGTCCTGGCCGGGGCCGCCGAGGCGGCGAGCGGGTTCACGGTTTCTACGCCTGACCTCACGGGCTCGTTCAAACATGTGGTCCTCGACGAATCCTCCCGTCTCACCTTTCTGGCCGACGTCATCCCGCTTCGTATCGCCACCATCGGCCAAGTCATCAGTCTCGGTGATGTGTTCCTGGCGGTGGGCCTCGGTCGGTTCTTGGAGCACGAGCTGAGACGGCCACGACGCTGGTTCAAGCGGGGCGCCCACGCCCAGGCTGGATCCGCCTCCAAGCCCTGACCGCAGAGTCCGTCAATCGTTTTGGCGCGGAGATCTGTGCCCAGAGGCCGCTATCTCCGCGCCAGAATGAGCGGGGGGTGGATCTGGTCAATCGTTTTGGCGCGGAGATCTGTGCCCAGAGGTCGATATCTCCGCGCCAGAATGAGCGGGGGCGCTTCCTACCAGCCCTCGTGATGGACGACTTCCTCGAACGGGCGACGGTTCGGATTCTTGATCGGCTTGAGAGGCCGATCCGCTGGGTACCCCAGTCCCACCAACCAGGCGAGTTCTTGACCCACCGGTAGACCCAGGATCTCCGCAGCCAGGCTCTGATCGGCCACCGCGGCATGACCGGTGCCGATGCCGAGATCGGCGGCCGCCAGCATCATCGACATCGTGGCTGACCCAGGTCGTATTGGATCGAACCGTGGGTAGCCCAGTCGTCGGTGACCGGAGCAACGATCCCGATCGCCGCCGCGGCGTGGCCCACATGCCCCGCACCTCGCCACACCTCGGCGAGCCGGGCCAGTTGGGCCGGATCCTGGACCAGGACGAAGTCCCAACGCTGTTTGTTGCTCGACGAAGGGGTTCGGCGCCCGGCCTCGAGGATCCGCGTCAAATGCTCGGCCGGTATCGCCCGGGCTTCGTAGACGCGGATGTTGCGCCGCGAGGTGATGGCGTCAAAGGTCTCCATGACCGGAACCTAGCCCAAGCCCTTCCGCCTTCGATGGGCAGGCTCAGACCCGCGCCGGGCTCAGGACGCCCCGAGCCTCGAGGATCCGGCGAACGGAGGCCACCACCTCCGGGTCGTACTCGTAGGCGGCGCCGGTGTGGAGGTTCTCCAGTGCCTGCAGGGGTGAAAGGCCCTGCTGATAGACCTGCCAGTCGTAGGCGGCGGTGACTTTGATGATTCGGGATACGACCGAGACGTCGGGGTCGGTTTGCTCGCCTGGCCTTCGGTAGGACTCGTACTGGCGCCGGACATGTTCGGCCACCCGATCCAGGTAGGGGGACTCTGCAATGATCTCGGCGCTCCACCGAGCGATGTCGTCGTTGGTATATCCCATCCGGATGATCTGGGGCTCGTTGAGGCTGACCCTCCCGATGTCGTGCATCAGCCCTGCGTATTCGACATCCTCGACCTGAGCGGGGCCCATCCCCATCTCCTTGGCCACCGCCGAGGCGAGCTCGGTGGTGCGGTCGGCATGACCGTCGACCCCGAGACCAGACACCTCCGGGATCCGGGCCAGCGCCCGAATGGTCTGCTTGTAGGTGGCTTTGGTCTTCTGGAAGCGCTTGAAGGCGGAATGGGCAAACGAGTACGGGAGCAGGGCGATGGGGAGAGCCCACCAAGCCAACTCCGGATAGAGCTCACCAAAGAGGGCGCCGGTCAAGGCGAGACCCAGGAACACGTTGAGGTCGTAGAGCGCCGATCGGGCCAGATAGGTGCGGGAGAGCTCGCTGGGCCGCAGCACCAGAGCCGCCCGCAGGGTGACTTCAACCGCGATCCAGGCCAGCAGCGCCACGCCAAAGGGAACGAGGTCCAGCCAGTCACCGGAGACGTCGGCAAAAACCCCCACCCGTATCGCAGAATAGACCGTCGCATAGGTGACATAGCCGGCGAGGCGACGGGTCAGGGTCGGAAGCAGCTCGATGTGCTTCTCGCCTCGGGCCAGCCGGAGGGCCCAGACGACGGCCAACCCGATCCCATAAGTCGCGATGGAGCCGGCCAGATCGACACCGCCGGTGTCTTGGGTGAGAGCGCCGGTTTCTTGGGCGAGGACGAAGGGGATGGCGGCCGCCACCGCGAGCCCGGTGGTGAATCGGTTGCCCGAGTTGGAGGTGGCCACCCCCACCAACGACCCGACGACTAGCACCGTCACCGCCACCGCAAGCCCGAATGGTTCGGTTGCGGCCCCGGTCGCCGCGTAGAGCCCGACACCACCTGCCACCAACGGGAACAGCCAGGATGCGGCGGCCACGGCGCTGGGGTGCCAGTTAGCCACGGAGGGTCAGCTCCGGTTCCTCGGCGAGACGACGTGCCATCTCCTCGTCGTTCACATGGGGGGCGCCCCAATTGCGGCCCGTCTTGTTGAGGGCCTTCTCAAAGGCATCCACAACATCGGGGTGGAACTGGCCCCCCGAGTGACGACGCAGCTCGCGCAGCGCGTATTGCTGGGAGAGGGCCATCCGGTAGGACCGTGCCGAAGTCATAGCGTCGAAGGCGTCGGCCACCCCGACGATGCACGCCTCGAGGCTCGGAGCCTGGCCCTCGGTGTGGCCCCGGCCGCCGTAGCCGGTGCCGTCGAAGTTGCTGTGATGCCCGGACGCGATCTCGACCATCGGCTGCAGAAAATCGACCTCGGCGAGGATCTCCTCGACCAGATGGGCATGGGTCTGCATCTCGGCGTACTCCTGTTCATCGAGACGCCCCCGCTTGCGGATCAGCTCGGTGGGGACCGCCAGCTTGCCCAGGTCGTGGATCAGGGCCGCCCATCGCACCTTCTCCAGTTGGGTGCCGGTAAACCCGAGCTCCTCACCGATCATCTGGGCGAATACCGCTACCCGTTCGGTGTGACCACGGGTGTACATGTCCTTGGCCTCGAGGGTCTTGACGAATCCACGAATCGACCCGATATACGACTCCCGCAACTGGGAGAAGGCGTAGAGCGACATGTGACCGATGGCGTAGACCCCGACGATGAGAACCAGCACCGCGTCCCTATCGGCGATCAGATAGGCGGCCCCGATCAGCCCACCGAGCAGACCCATCGCGAACTGACCCAGGAAGAGGACATGCATCTGGGACCAGGGTTGGAGGTTGTCCTTGCCAAAGACGGTCTGCACCGCCCGGCGAACCAGGATGTTTTGAACAGTGGTGTAGGCGAGGGCGGCCAGGGCCGAGGCCACCGCCACCCGCAACAGGCTGTCGGGAGTGGGGTTCTGGAGCTGACCCAGATTGACGTCGAGGAGAAAACCGGCCGCGGCGCCGGCCACCACGAACTGACCGAAATTGGCCAGGGGTTGGAACCACCGCTTCTCCTTGAAATCGAGCGGGGTGAATAGGGCAACTGCGCCCATGAGGGCCATGGCGAACATGGCGTCGGAATTCGGCTGGATGGCGAAGATGACCCCGGCGGTCATCGCCACCATCACCGACGAGGACTGGAACATGCGGTCGTTGACCTCGACCGCAAAGAACTCGAGGAGGACGAACAGGGCGGTGAACGGGAGCCAGACCAGCCAACGCGGTGGGTCCGACAGCAGGTAGGTGACCACCAGGGTGGCGATGCCCATGACCGAATAGGGCACAGCGATCTTGAGTCGTCGCTGCACCGTGGGGCGGAGACGGCCGAACCAGCCCCTAAGCGTTCTGTTCCTTCTCAGTTTCATGGGAGACCCCGATATGCATGGTGAGCCGGCGCCGTACATCAGCCGATTCGGGTTGAAGCCGAGCCTGCGGCTATCACGGCTGCAAGGCTGGCGGCAGCAGCGAGAATGCGGACCAAACGGGCCTTCATGCTGTGACGCTCACCTTCGTTTCCGTATTTGGCCGACGGTGTGTTGCCGGCCAGACGTTCCGCTCCGCTGGGGTAGATGGCGTCCAATTGCTTTACAAGGCCGACGTCTGACGCCGGTCTCACCCGGTTCCCGTTTTCACGGGAACTCTTTACATGTCAAAAAGGCCCCTGACTTCGCCCGCCACGGACCGAGGCAGGTGAGTCAATGACCTCGGCTGCCCCACATTCCCATGAATAGCTCCAGCCCTCCGCAATCTAGACCCGTTCGGAGACAGGGACAAGAGGCGGGTCGACGATCCCATCAGGGGTTGACACCCAGTTGTACGCTGATCCGGTATGGACATAGTGGCATTCCAGGAGAAGATCGGACGTATCGAGGGCGTGGAAGCGGCCCGAGTGGTGTTCGGGAATGGGCACATCTCAGAGATCCATGTCCTGGCGCGGCGCACCAAGCCCCCAAAGCAGCTGGTGCGAGACGTCCAATCCTTGAGTCAGGCGCTGTACGGCGAGGAGATCGACCGCCGCGTGGTCTCGGTTGTGCAGTTGGCAGACGGCGATCTCGAGGGTGGCTTCCGCCCTGCCTTGGTCGACGTGGCTGAGACTTTGGAGGGCTCGCGTGCCGAGGTCACGGTGAGCCTCCGCTGGGAGAATGAGATCCTCTCGGGCACCTCCACGGGCGCCGCAGCCTCCTCGACCCGTGCCCGCCAGATAGCCGAAGCAACCCTCGACGCAGTTCGCCAGGGGATCCACAAGGAAGCGGCCCTGGCCATCAACTCCATGGACGTACCGCTTCTCGGGAATCGCAAGGTTGCCGTCGCCCAGGTGGTGGTGGTGACCGAGGCCAGCGAACGGATGCTCATCGGTTGTGCCTACGTCGAGGACGATGAGGGCCGTGCCGTGGTTCGAGCCGTGCTCGACGCCCTCAACCGCTTCCTTCCCGACCTCAAACTCTCCTGACACACGCCGTCGTCACCCCGCATCGTCTGTCCGCCGAGGCGGCCCGCGATGCCCTTCTGGCTGGGGGCAACGCGGTCGATGCCGCGATCGCGGCGACAGCCGCCCAAGGAGTTGTGGCCCCGGAGACCTGTGGCATTGGTGGCGACCTCTTCGCCCTGGTGCATCGCCCCGGCTGGGACCGGCCACGGGCCCTGAATGCCTCGGGACGCGCCGGATACAATGCAGACCCTGATGCCCTGCGGTCGATCGGGCAAACAGAGATCCCTCGTGATCACCCCTTGACGGTGACGGTGCCCGGCTGTGTCGATGGCTGGGCAGCCCTCTCGGATGAGCTCGGTGCGCTGAACCTGGCCGACTGCCTCGGACCTGCGATCGAGTATGCCGGGATGGGTTTCGAGGTCTCGACCGAACAGGCGCGTGCATTCCGTGACACCGCGCCCATGTACGCCGATCATCCGGCGGTGGGCGAGTTCTATCCCGGTGGCGAGCCTGTCGCCCGCGGTGACTCGGTCCGCCGGGCTCCCCTGGCAGCCACGCTCCAAGCCATCGCTCGGGACGGGCGAGACGCCTTCTACCGGGGTGAGCCATCCGACGAGATCGTCGATGAGCTGGGCGGGACCATCACCCATGACGACCTGGCGGAGCAGCATGCCGATTGGGTGTCACCAATCTCCTGCCGGGTGGCCGGGATCACAGCATGGACCATCCCTCCCAACTCCCAGGGTTACCTGGGCCCAGCTTCCCTCGCAGTCTTCGAGATCCTCGATCCTCCCATCGACACCGACCACCCCGACTGGTGGCATCTCCTCATCGAGGCATATCGATCGGTTGCCTGGGAGCGTGACGACCTGGTGGCCGATCCTGACCACGCCCCCCTTCCGGCACACCTGTTGCTGGACCCGGATCGTTTGCGGCGTGCGGCGATGACTGTCGACCGGGAGAGGACCGGGGTCTGGCCGAAGAAGATGGGCCGGGAGTCCGGAACCGCCTTCCTGGGTGTCGTCGATGGCGAAGGGATGGCGGTTTCGATGATCCAGTCGAACTACTACGGGACGGGCTCGGCGTTCGGTGCACCTCGCAGTGGGTTCCTACTCCACAACCGCGGCGCCGGGTTCAGTCTCACCCCCGGGCACCCCAACGAGTTGAAGCCGCACAAGAGGCCGTTACACACCCTCTCCCCCACTATCTGGACCGATGGAGACCTGGCGCGCTGGGTGATCGGGACCCGCGGTGGGTCGGTCCAACCCCAACTGGTGGCTCAGGTCGCCGCCCGCGCCATCATCGCCGGGCAGGACCTGGAGTCGACCCAGACTGCTCCCCGCTGGACGATCAGCGACATTGGGCCTTACTCAAAGCCCTTGTCGGCCGTGGAGCCCGGGGTGGCGAGGCAGACCCTCGACGAGCTGCGACGCCGAGGGCACCAGATCGAGGAGCTCACCGAAAGGCAATCGGGCTGGGGGCCGGTCTCGATCATCGAAGTCGACGGCGACGAGAGGAGAGCTGCCGCCGATCCCCGGGTCGACACCACGGCCGCGCTGCTCATCTAGCTGGCGGACTTGAATTGCTGGCGGACTTCGCTCCTGGGGAGGAGACACGCAGTCCATTTCTCCCCCCAGTAAACGAAGTGAGCGTTGGGGGGAGAGCCGGCGAAGCCGGGAGGGGGGCATTACTAACCACGTATCTGCCTGATCACCTCGGTCACCGCCTCCGGATCCGTGCCCAGCGCCGAGCCGATGGTGTAGAAGCCGACCCGCTGCACCCGATCTCCATAACGCTCCCTGATCGCGGTCCCCAACCGATCGATCGGAGCCGCCACCCCCACCTCGAGCACTGCCTCGTCGGGAACCACCGCGGCCATCTCCCCCCACTGTCCCCGCTTCGACATCGCGTTCAGCTCGTCACCGAAGTCCCAGTCATTCGCCTCGAGGACCGGTCTGTAGGAAGGGGTGGAGGCGTAGAAGGAGATCTGTTGACGGACCGGGGCCATCGCCTGCTCGATCTCGGCATCGGTCTTGCCGGTCATGACGAACACCGTGGTCGCCCGCGCCACGTCGGATGACGAGCGCCCGGCCCGCCTCGCACCGTCGGCGATGCCGGGAAGCACCACCCGGTCGAGATAGCGGGTGGTGTGGAAGGGATGAACATGAAACCCGTCACACAGCTCACCGGCGAGCCGGCTCAAGTGGGGCCCGACACCTGCGATGTAGACGGGGATATCCGGGTTGGGTATCGGCCCCGGGTCGAAGAAGGGCGTCATCAGCGACAGGTTGTAGAACTCCCCTTCGTACTTGAGCGGGGTCGAGCTCTGCCAGGCCTCCCAGATGGCCCGCAGGGCCAGGATGTAGTCGCGAAGGCGCGGCCCGGGCCGGTCCCAGGTCGAGGCGAACCGACGCACGATGTGAGCCCGCACCTGGGTGCCCAACCCAAGGAGGAACCTGCCCCGTGTCAACCGGGCGAGATCCCAGGCGGTCATCGCCACCACCATCGGAGACCGGGGGAAGGCCACGGCGATCGCAGTGCCCAGTTCGAGCTCAGGGGCTTCGACTCCGGCCATGAGAAGGGGAAAGAACGGGTCGTATTGGGTTTCGGCCGAAAAGAACCCGTCGTAACCGAGGTCGGCTGCCTGACGGGCGGCGTCCCGCGCCCCGTCGGGGGGGCTGGGCGGGAAGTAGAAGTCCACCTTCATCACCACCAGCGTAGAGGCGGACGAGAATGGGTAGCCTGGGCGCAAGTGATCAAGAAGCTGGCAAAGATCGTCGGATTCGTCGCGGGGGCGGCTGCGCTCGCCTGGGCGATGCGCGACCGCTTCATATCGGTGGCCACCTCGCGTGAGCCGGAGCCTCCGACCTTCCGCACCACCGTGCCTTCATCGGCTCCTTCGGGAATCGACATGATCGCCGGCATCGGCCCGGTGTTCGCGGTCAGATTGAAGAGCGCCGGCATCGACAACGCGGCCAGGCTCGCCGCGGCATCAGCCGATCGGGTGGCCGAGGCGGCGGGTGTCAGCGCGGCCCGAGCTCGATCCTGGATCGAGCAAGCCCAGTCGATCAGCTGACCAATGCCCTATCTCGAAGCTCCTGAGAGCCTGGGAGAGATTCTCGAGGGCGAGCCTCAATACCGGGCCGACCAGCTCAGGGATTGGCTCTACAAAACGCCGGTGCTGCGGGCCGAAGCAATGACCAACCTTCCGGGGAACATCCGCGATCGTCTCGAAGGGAGGCTATGGCCTTTCGAGGTCGAGCTGGAGCAGTTCGCTGACAAGGGGAGAACCCGGAAATGGCTGTTCCGTGCCCCCGACGGGGCCGCCATCGAGTCGGTGCTGATGGGGTATCCCCGCCGAGCCACCCTCTGCATCTCGAGCCAAGCCGGCTGCGCCCTTGGCTGCACATTCTGTGCCACCGGCCAATTCGGCTTCGAACGCAACCTGGAGGCCGGGGAGATCGTCGCCCAGGTCGCCTTTGCGCAGGCGTTTCTCCGTCAGATCGGGATGCCGGAAACTCCCGACCATCTCACCAACATCGTCTTCATGGGGATGGGTGAGCCCCTGGCCAACTACCCGCGGGTCCGGGAGGCGATCCGGCGGATGATCGAGTTCATGGGCCTTTCCGCCCGAGCCATAACCGTCTCCACGGTGGGCATCGTCCCCGGCATCAGGAAGCTGGCGGACGAGCCCTGGCCGGTGTACCTGGCGATCAGCCTCCACGCCGCCGATGACGAGTTGAGAAGCCGCTTGGTGCCGATAAACCGGAGATACCCGTTGCAAGAGCTGGAGGCGGCGGCGGCCGAGTACCTGGTGAAGAAGCGACGTCGGCTCTCGATTGAATGGACGATGATCGAGGGGGTCAACGACGATGAGGATCAGGCCCGGAAACTGGCGCAGATCGCGCTCAGGCTTCATGCCCACGTCAATCTGATCGCCCTCAACCCGACCCCATTGACCGAGGAGAAGGCCTCGAGAGCCACCGTGATCAGGGCGTTTGCCGGGACCCTGAAGGGGATGGGAGTGAACGTCACCATCAGGGAGACCAGGGGCCGCGAGATCGACGCCGCTTGCGGCCAGCTTCGCGTTTATTCTGGAAAAAGCGGTCTCCGGGGTTAGGCTCGTCCAGGCGGAGCGGTTCAGGGGCTGAAGGAGCTGTTGCCTTCATGCCGGTTGATCGTCGCGCCCGGGCCGCTGTTGTGGCCACGGCGCTAACCCTTCTCGTCGCCATCTTCTCGGTCGACTACACCGTGCGTCAAGGCGACACTCTCGGCCGGATCGCCCGGGACAATGATGTCTCGCTATCGGACCTGGTCGCCGCCAACAACCTCTCCAACCCGGACCTGATCCGCCCTGGCCAAGTGTTGGTGATACCCACCAAGGATCGGATCCACATGGTCGCCCGGGGCGACAGCCTCTACCGAATCGCAGCCACCTATGGGACCACCGTCGCCACCCTGATCAAGACCAACAACCTCGCCAACCCCAATCTGATCTACCCCGGCCAACAACTGGTCGTCCCCGGGACGACCGGCTCGGGATCCGTAGGCTCGGGGGGCTCATCGGGTGGCTCGGACGGGGAGAGCAACGGCCCCAACCAGAAACCGGACGGGAGCTATACCCGCTCCGGCCGCTATCACATCGTGCAGAAAGGCGAGACTCTCGAGGAGATCGCCGCCCAATACAGCGGTGTGAGCGTGAAGGACATCACGACGGCCAACGGGATCACGAATCAGGTGATCTACACCGGGACCCGGCTCTTCCTCGACGGGCCCACGCTTACCGCAACCGGAACCACCGGCTCGGGCACCTACACCGTCCAGAGGGGCGACCGCCTCGGCGATATCGCCACTCGCTATGGGACATCGATCTCCAAGATCGCGTCCTCCAACGGCATTACCAACGTGAACCTGATCCGGGCGGGTCAGAGACTCGAGGTCCCCGGGGGCGGCAACACCTGGGTCTGCCCGGTAGCGGACGCCAGCTTTTTCAACGACTGGGGATTCCCCCGCGCCGGTGGAACCCGGTTCCACGAGGGCAATGACCTGTTCACCACCTACAGCGCCCCGATCCTGGCCCCGGTGTCAGGGACCGTGGGGTTCAAGACGGGGCCGCTGGGTGGTCTCCAGTTCAATCTGAAGGGGAGCGACGGCGTGGAGTACATCGGAAGCCATCTCTCCGCCAAGGAAAGGGACGGGCGAGTCAACGCCGGTGACATCATCGGGTACGTTGGGACCTCGGGCAACGCCCAAGGGACCCACCCCCATCTCCATTTCGGGATGTACCTGGGTGGCCTGGCGATCAACCCCTATCCGACCCTGATCGCCAACGGGTGCAAGTAGGCCCCTTTTTCCTTAGTTCGGGCGCTTCAACTCGAAACGGTCCCGGGTGGTCACATAGGAGATTCCCGAGAGACGCCCGATGGCGCGGATCACCTCGGGGTTGACCCGACTTCCGTCGAGGGCATCGTCACGGACATGGATCATCACCACCTCCCCCAGGACCATCCTGGTCTCGACACCGATGTCGATCACCTCGATGACCCGGCATTCCAGATTGGCCGGGGCCTCTCCGACCATCGGCGCGTCGACCACCGTTCCCATCACCGGGGTCAAACCGGCGATCACGAACTCGTCTTCGTCCGGGGCGAAGGTCCCCGAGGACTTGTTCATGGCATCGGCCAGGTCCTCGGACACGATGTTCACGGTGAACACCCCTGATTCTTCGGCGAATGCGACTGAGTCCTTGGGTCGGTCGAAATGACGCCCCGCTGAGAAGAGGACGATTGGTGGTTCGCTGGAGACCGCGTTGAAGAAGGAGAATGGGGCGAGGTTGAGCTTCCCGTTGTCCGCCTTGGTTCCAATCCAACCGATCGGTCTCGGGATCACCAGGCCGGTCAGCAGCTTGTAGTAATCGTTCGACTCCCCGGTCGTCGGATCGAAGGATCTCTTGTTCAAACCATGGCCTCCCGCAGGTGATCGAGACGGATGGCCCCGGCCTCCAGCATCCTGCGGTGGAAGCCTTTTCGATCAAAGGCCGCGCCGTCGCGGGTCATGACCTGATCCCGGATGTCGAGGATCACGCGCTCGCCCACCTTGTAAGAGATGGCCTGGCCGTACCAGCCGAGATAGCGCTTCACCTCCGATTCAGCGACATCGCGAGCTTGAAGCCCTACCTTCTCGATGTAGTCGACAGCTTTCTCGTAATCCCAAACCGTGCCGGCATGAAGGGGGGCGTCTGCTGGGATGGCGAGCCGAAGTTGGGTGCCGATATCGAGCACCACACGGGTGGCCCGGAACAACTGGCTGGCCAGCAGACCCAATCGGTATTCGGGCTTCTCGAAGTAGCCCAATTCGTCCATCAAACGCTCCGCGTATAGCGCCCAGCCCTCGCCTGATCCGGAGTACCAGATGAACAGCCGGTGAAACCTCGACATCTGGTCCCGATTGATGACCGAGATCCCCACCTGGAGATGGTGCCCCGGGAAGCCCTCGTGATAGGCCGTTGTGACTTCGGACCAGTAAGGGATCCTGATCCGCTCTCCTGGTGCATACCAGATCGACCCAGGGCGGGAGAGATCCTCCGATGGGGAGTGGTACCAGGCACCGAGACTGCCGCCGGGAGGCGCCAGATTGACCGTCACCCGCTTCAACGGCTCCGGCACGTCGAAATGGGTGCCATCCAACTGTTGCACCGCGGTGTCCTGGATCTCCTGAACGAAACGGGCAAATGCCTCGTGGTCGGGGGCCGCCTGCGCCGGGTCGGTATCGAGGGCCTCGATGACCTCCTCGACGCTCTTCGAGTCGTCGATCTCGGCGGCGGTCGCTCTCATCTCCTCACGAAGCCGGTGCACCTCGGACCAACCCCACTCGTAAGTCTCGTCAGGGTCGATGTCGAGGCCCAGAAAGTCGTCGACACCGAGCAGATAGCGCTCCTCCCCCACCGGATCTTCGGGGGTGGCTCCCGGCAAGTAGGTGTGCTCCAACCAATCCGCGAATTCGTGGCTGGCCACCCGCGCCTTGTTCACGGCACCAACCAGCCTCTCGAGATCACCTCCTTTGGACGAAGCGTCATCGGGATAGCCCCCGAACCGCGAGTCTTCCCCGGCCACGGCCCGAGCCTGTTCGATCAGGGTCTGGGCCTGGCGTTGGGCCGCGGTCAGCCCTTCGTCGAGCCCGACAGCGAGACTTTGCCGGTATCCCTCGAGCATCTCCCCAAAGGTCTCGAGACGGGCGGCGATGTTGGACCATGCCTGCTCGCCCTCCTTGGACATGACGTCGAAGGCATCGCGAGCCCTTTGAAACGGGCTGTAGATGTGGTTGAGGTCGTACTTCCACTTGCCACGCTCGTGGACCGTCACCTTCTTCTCCATCCACGACGAGAGCACCTTGGCCGCCATTGCTTCCTTGGGATCGGGATGAGTCAGATGGGGAAGGAGCTCGGCTCGAGTCACCCTGGCCAGGTCGGCCCGAGCCGCCTCACCGTCCGGCGAGAAATCGTCCCAAAGGTGATCGCGTCCCGGCAGGCCCTTCATGGTGGCTTCGATCGGGGTCAGGTCCGACCACTGCTCGGTAAATCGATCTGAGATCTCAAAGGGTGTGCGCATGGTCTCCTCGAACGGGGTCCCCGAGGGTAGACGGCTGACTCTTTGGTGTCGGATACCCTCCCCAGCGTGGGTGATCTGATCCCGGTCCGTGACGACGAGCGATTCGACGTTGACCGACTCGTCGAGTGGATGGAGGGCCAGCCCGAGCTCCCCCATGGGACTCCTCGGATAGAGCAGTTTGGGGGCGGAAAGGCGAACCTCACCTATCTCTTGACCTTCCCCAACGGGTCGGAGCTGGTGCTGCGACGCCCTCCTCTGGGACCGGTGGCCCCCGGAGCCCACGACATGGCCCGGGAATACCGGGTCCTTTCCAACCTCTGGCAAGAGTTCCCCAGAGCCCCGAGGGCGCTCGCCTTCTCCGACGACAATTCCTTGATCGGCTCGCCATTCTTCGTCATGGAGCGAAGAGACGGGGTTGTGGTGCGCGGGCTGGTGCCGTCTGAGTTCGGGGGTGGTGAGGATGCCGATTCCAACCGAAAGCTCTCAGCAGTCGTAGTCGACACCCTGGCCGAATTCCATGCGGTCGCGCCGACACGAGCCGGGCTCGGGGAGTTCGGTCACCCTGAGGGCTTTCTGAGACGCCAGGTGGAGGGGTGGGCCGAACGCTGGAACCAGGCCAAGGACGAGGAAGACGGCACATCCGAGGAGGTGGCCCGATGGCTCGAAGCCAATCTGCCTCTCTCCGAAGAGGTAACGCTTCTCCACAACGACTGGCGGCTGGACAACATGGCGGTGGCACGGGACGACCCCGGGGTTTGTGTTGCGGTCTACGACTGGGATATGGCCACCCGGGGAGACCCCCTCGCCGACCTGGGGACGTTGATGGCCTCCTGGTACGACCCCGGCGAGGAGAGATCGGCGCTCAACCCGATGCCCACCGATTCGCCGGGTTGGCTCGACCGGCGGACCGCGGTCACCCGCTATGGCGAGAGGGCGGGGCGGGATCTCAGCGCGGTCGACTGGTACATCGTGTTCGGCACCTGGAAGCTGGGGATCGTGTTACAGCAGATCTATATCCGTTGGGTGCGGGGCCAGACCCGGGATTCGCGCTTCTCGGTTCTGGGTGAGGGGGCGCGCACCTTGTTCCGGGTGGCCGCTCAACGAAGGGGATGAGCGCCCCTTCTCATTCTGGCGCGGAGATATGGACCTCTGGGTCTAGATGTCCGCGCCAAAACGAAGGGGGTTCCCCCGTTCTGGCGCGGAGATAAAGACCTCTGGGTCGACAACGCCGCGCGAGAACGCGTGGATTCGCCCTCGCACCGCCTCTGGATCGGACCAGATCTCGTGTTCCCAGATAATGAGAAGCTCGAATCCGGCGTCAACTAGTCCTCGGAAGCGCACTTCATCGCGAATTCGGTCTGAGGGGGAACCGTGATAGCGATCCGATAGGACCTCCACGATTCGATTCGAGCGCTCAACCTGGAAGTCCACCCGGCCGATCCAAACCTCGCCTCCGACATTCACCTGGCGGCGCAGGACTACACCCACGTCGTGGGCCAGCCTGCTCACTCGCGCCTCGAGACCGGACTCCGGCGGTATGAAGCTCTGGTCACGCGCCTCCAGCAGACTCCTCATCACCCGAATCCCATTCCGGCCCCGCTGCGCCAGATGTCCCAGAAGCTCGTGAAGCTGGCCATAGGTGACAAGTCTCATCGACCATGCATTGTCGATCGCCCTCTCGACCCTTCCACAGTGTTCCGTCCCAGCCAACAAGAACAGGGTCAGCGCAGGCGATGTGACGGGCACGCTGCGAAACGACGTGAGATGCTCGACGGGGAGGTCTCGGTGGTAATGGACGACCGTGAGCCGCGATCGTTGCGTAACGCCCTGCCATGGGATCACTGTGTGAAGCGGGCTTACCAGAGCAAAGCCGGGCAGGCCCCACCACGACGCGGCCGAGACGTGCGACAGGTACGCCATTCCAGGCGAGTCGAGCACCGCTGCCATTGCCTTCGTCGATTCATGCTCTGGTGCGCCTGCGAGTCGCAAGACTTCCGCCGACATTCGGACCAGCATCCCCGAAGCGAGGCGGTGCCCAATCTGATCAGGCGAAACGCCCATCTCCCACAGTTGCCGTCGACCAACGACGCCGTGCTGACGTTCGGCAAGCGCACGAAGCACGTGATCCACCCCCACCCTGCAACTCGTACACGACCGAGCCAGTCAGGGCAACCCCTATGAATCCGTGCTCCCCTTCTGGCCTTCTGCCGTTTTGGCGCGGAGATATCGACCTCGGGGTCGATATCTCCGCGCCAGAACAGTTCAGTAGAGGAACATCGGTTTGCCCATCACGTGGCGGACCTTCGGCTGATAAGCGTCGAGGTCGTACAACTCGTCGACGTCGACCCGCTTCACGCCTTCACGGGTCACGCCGATTGGCACATCGGTGTAGGTGCCGCCCCGCAAGGCGACCATCCGCCCGTGGGCCCCTTCCACTGCCAGATCGGAGGCCATGACGGCGTAGTTGTTGGCGACCATCAGATCCAGCGAGTCGGGGGCGCCGGACCGCATGAGGTAGCCGATCTGTTGATACAGGATCCCCTCTCCAGTTCGCTCCTTGAGCAACTCTCCGGTGAGGGCGCCGATCCCGCCGAGCTTGCGGTGACCGTATGCATCCTCGTCCCCGGTCAACAGAATGTCGCCCTGCACGAGACGTGCTCCTTCGGAGATGGTCATCATCGCGTAATTGGACGGGTTGGCCGCCTGGTCCCCCTGGAGGAAGGCGGCCAGTTTGTCGATCTCGAAGGGAACCTCTGAGATGATCGCCCGATCCACCCCGGAGAGGTAGGCGGTGATCAGTGACGTCTCACCGCTGTACCGCCCGAACAGTTCTACCACTGCGACCCGCTCGTGTGAGCCGGCGGCGGTGCGCAGGCTGTGGATGAACTGGACTCCGCGGGTGACGGCCGTGGAGAAGCCGATGCAGTAATCGGTGCCGTGGACGTCGTTGTCCATGGTCTTGGGAATGGCGATCACAGGGACTCCTTCCTCATGGAGCCGAAGCCCGTAGGACAGGGTGTCGTCACCACCGATCGGGATAAGCACATCGATCTTGTGGGTCTCCAACACGCGCAGCACGTGTGGCGTGATGTCGTGGGGGCCCGGCCCGTCGAAGTCCTGGGCCAGGAAAGCCGGGACTTCCGCAGTCTTCACCTTGGCCGGGTTGGTCCGGGAGCTGTGGAGAAATGTCCCCCCCGTCCGGTCGATGGTCCGCACCGTGGCACAATCCAGTGGGACGAGGTTCGCCTCACCGGACTTCGGGTCGTCGGGATTGGTTTCGGCCAGGCCTCCCCATCCTCTTCGAATCCCAACCACCTGGTGACCCTCGCCGACGACGCGATTCACCACTGCCTTGATACAGGCGTTGAGGCCGGGAACGTCACCCCCACCGGTCAAGATTCCAATCCGCATCATGTCCTCCTAGAGGGGCGAGGATATCGTGCGGCAGATCAACCCCTGGTCATCGCCAGGTCGTGGCTGACAGGACCTAGGTGGATAGTCGCCTTCGGGTGAGGCTCACCGTTTAGGCGCTCGGCTCAGTCGGAGGGCGCCTGCGCCGAGCGTGAGGGCTATCACCGCGACGATGAGGACAGTCCCTGTCGAGGAGCCTGTCCTCGGTAGCTCGGTGAGTGGCGCAGTTGTGCCGGTACCACCTCCACCTCCGGAGGTACTGGTGGTGGCTCCACTCGCTGTCGTAGTGGTGGTGGGAGTGGAGAGATCACAGAGCGGCTGTGTGAAAGTGTCGTCGTCCAAGGTCACCGCACCGGTCTGAGCGAGGGCTCGACCATGAACGGTCACGTTGGTGGTCACGCTGATCGAGGTCAGGGCAAGGATGTTCCCGACAAAGGTCGAACCGGTACCGAGAGTGGCCGAGCTACCGACCTGCCAGAAGACGTTGCACTCCTGAGCGCCGTTGATCAGCGACACGACACTGCCGGACCCCGTGATGAGCGTCGAGTCGGTCTGGAAGATGAAGACCGAGTTCGGATCGCCTTCCCCGTCGAGAGTCAGCGTCCCTGTCAGGCTCAGTGCGCCCTGACTGGGTCCTTCGTAGACGCCTCCGACCAGGGTGAGGCCGCTGAGATCGGCGGTCGTCGTGGCGTTGATCGGGCGACCGGCGGCGTTGAGATACGCAGCCGTCAGGTCAGCTTGGGCCTGTTGAGCAACCGGGGTGCCGGCCTCGACCGTCCCCGGCGGTTGCACGATTCCTGGTGGAAACCCGGTTATCGCGCGGCTCAGGGATATTGCCGTCGCACTCAACGTCACCGAGCGCACCGCCTACGGCATCGTCGTGGACCTCACCGCAGCGGGCTACGTGGCGAAGAACAAGGACGGTCGCCGCAACCGCTACGACGTCCAGGCCCATCTTCCGTTGCGCGATTCGATCGGCCGTCAGCGCGCCGTAGGCGAGCTTGTGAGTCTCTTCGTCGACGCCAAGGATCGCTGAAGGCCCCGATCTCGCGATTGCCGGGACCTGAGCTCGGATGCCCGTAGGTACTCTCGATTCAATGCCCGACCAGGAGCACATGCATGTGGGTCCTCTTTTCTGTCCCCTGTCCGACCCCCGATGGTCAGACCGCCCGCGACCTGTACCAGAAGAGAATCGTCATGATCACCGAGAGCATGCAGGCCAGCGCGGTCGAACACGGCTGTCGGTTTCACCGAGCCTGGTACGCCTCCGACGAGTCGGCGTTCTATGCGCTGGCCAACTGGGAGAGCCGTGAGGGTGCGAGTGCGTTCTTCGAACAATGGGAGATCGAAGATGAGCCCGGTGAGGTCGCCATCATCCTCGAGGGTAACGTCGGTCTCGTCCCCGACCCCTAATTGCGTTAGGGACTTGGCGCTCGCACTCCCACAGCGGATGTGAACGTTCGACCTAATAGTCAATACCGCGCCGGGCCATTACCCCGCGGTCGAAGGCGTGTTTCACCTTGACCATTTCGGTCACGGTGTCTGCCACGTCGATCAACTCGACCGGCGCATCGCGCCCGGTGAGGATCAGATTGACATTGTCCGGCCGTGCCGAGATCGCGGCCAGCACATCGTCGAGTGCGATCCAGCCCCAGTTGATCGGGTAGGTCACCTCGTCGAGGATCACCAGGTCGTATTGGCCCGATGCGATCTTGTCCTTGGCCACCGCCCAAGCCTCGCGGGCAATTGCCTCCGATTCCTCCATGTTCTCGGAATCCCAAGTGAAGCCATCACCCAAAGCCCACCAGTCGATCCCCAGCTGGCCCCCGACTGACTCCTCCCCTACGTGCCATTCCCCCGATTTGAGGAACTGGACCACTCCGACCTTCCACCCGCGGGCCAAAGCCCGGAGCGCGGTCCCGAAAGCGGCTGTCGACTTCCCTTTGCCATCCCCGGTGTTGACCAAGACCAGTGAGGGCTCACGAACCGTCGCTCTCGCCGGAGGCTCGGTTGGAGGGTTTTGAGTCATTTCCTCTCGTCCCACCCTAGGGACACCATCTCACCGGGGGATGGTGACTGCTCCTCGCCGCTCAGCCGGGTCAACAGGCGGATGACCCCGCCATGGGTGAACACCAGGTGGGCTCCGGATGACAATTCATCCACGAATTCGACGACTCGAGACCGGAACCCGGCCACCGACTCGCCGCCGAGAGCGTCGAAGTCGTCGAACGAAGCCAGCGCGGCCTGGATCGTCGGATCACATTCCGCCCATGTATTCCCCTCGATCTCGCCGAAGTCGAACTCCCGCAGCCTCGGGTCGGGTCGAGCCCCGTCCCGCACCAGCCGTGCGAATTCGCAAGCCCGGGTTAGGTCTGAGGTCCAGATCCCTGTGAACGAACGTGGCTCGATCCTGTCACGGACACTCCGCGCCTGGTTCCGACCCAGATTGCTCAGCGGCACATCCGACCACCCGCAAAGCCGCCCGCTCTCACTCCAGGCGGTGGCCCCGTGGCGGACCAAGACAAGTGTCTTGGTCAATTCCACCAAGCCCCGGTCACGAGTCCCCTTGATCCCAGGGCAGCACCCAACAAGAGGAGCATGACCTCGTCGATCTGCTCCACGGCACCCAAGGCATCGCCGGTAAACCCCCCGATGCGGTCCCGGGCGACCCAACCCATCATCAGCGCTCCGAGCCCGGCCAATGCAACAAAGGCGACCGCCCACCATCCGAGCAGGAGCAGACTCATCCCGATGGCCGCCAGGATCCCCCGGATCGCCCGCCGGCCGTTGCCGAGGTCCGCGTGGGCCACTCCCACACCCACCGCCGACGCCGGCGGCACGGTTGCCATCAATCCGATGCTGGCGCCGCGGCTCAATGCGTGGACTGCTGGGAGGATGACCAACGCCTCCCCGACACCGAGCACCGTCATCGCGCCCAGCTTGAGCGCGAAGGATGTGACCAAGGCGATCACCCCATAGGTGCCAAGCATCGGATCGCGCATGATCCGGATGACATCCTCACGGTCCGAGCCCCCACCAAATCCATCGGCAGTATCGGCCAGCCCGTCCTCGTGGAACGCGCCCGTGACGAGTACCCCGAGTGTCAGCGCAACACCAGCCGCCGGAAGCGAAGGGAGGGCCTCGAGTGACAGGCTGTAGACCAAAGCGATCACCAGCCCGATGAGACCCCCGACAACAGGAGCCCAGCCGACCGCCTTCGGGAGGTCGGCTTCTCCGACGTGGCCCACCGGCAGCCGGGTCAGCAGCCCGATCGCAGAGCGCAGACCTCTCATCGCGTGATTCCCCATTCCTCGAAGGTGGCGACGTCGGTGACGCAACGTGCTGCGAGGCTCACGAGGGGCAGGGCAGCCAGGGCGCCGGTCCCTTCACCGAGCCGGAGCCCGAGATCCAATATCGGTTCCAATCCGAGCTTCTCGAGCAGGAGCCGGTGCCCGGGCTCGGCGGAACAGTGGCCGGCGAAGACGTGAGCGATGGCTCCTGGTGCGGCCATCTCCAGGGCCGCGCAGGCCGACGTGACCACGAAACCGTCGAGAAGGACTGGGATCGAGCGGGTACGAGCTTCGTAAGCGGCACCGGCGATCGCCACCAGCTCGGCCCCTCCCACCTGGCGCAATGTCTCCAGTGGACCTGCGAAGGCCATCCTGCGGGTTGCCTCGTCGACCGCTGCCACCTTACGGGCGAGGGTTGCGTCGTCGACCCCGGTGCCACGACCGGTCCACAGCTCGGCACCGCCGCCGAAAAGGGCCGCGCACACCGCCGACGCTGCGGTGGTGTTGCCAATGCCCATCTCCCCCAGCACCAGCAGGTCGGTCCTGCCAAGTTCTGATACCGCCACCCGACCGGCCTCCCAGCATTCGTCGAACCGGTCGATGCTGAGGGCAGGCTGCTCACGGATGTCTCCAGTAGGCCTCCCCACCCCCACGTCGACCACAACCAACCGGACCCCCAAAGCTGCAGACATCACGCTGGCGGTGGCTACACCCTCCTGCAACGCCCGAAACATGGCGCCAGTCACCGATGACGGGTAAGCGCTCACCCCCCCGGCGGCCACGCCGTGATCGGCGGCGAAGACAAGCGCCGCCGGTGCCGCGACCGACGGTGTGCTCGTCCCCTGCCATCCGGCTAGCCAGACCGCGATCTCGTCCAGCCGCTCCAGTGCTCCGATTGGTCGCAGGACCTCCTTGGACCTTCGCCGCACGAGAGCCATCGCCTCCTGATTGGGCTGAGACAACCCAGCCAACAACCTGGCGTAGACATCATCCATCGGTGGAGTACCCCCAAAGTGATTCGACTGGACGAACCGGAACCACGCCGCCAGCGACAGAGAGCAGGACCTGGTCCGAGCCGTCCGCCCAGATCCCGTTGACCCTGCCCAGGAGGTCTCGATATCGACGGGCCAAAGCGTTGATAGGCACGATTCCGGATCCGACCTCGTTGCTCACCACCACGATGTCGGCGCGATGGCCCTGCACCACAGCCAGCGTCTCCGCCGCTCTCGCCTCCACGGCTGCGTCGTCGAGCCCGGCCTCGATCAGGTTGGACACCCAGAGAGTGAGACAGTCGATGATCACATGAGTGCTGGGAGCCACCTCCACCATGGCTCCCACCAGGTCGAGCGGCTCCTCTATCACCCGCCATCCACCGGGGCGGGCCTCGCGATGTCGTCGGATCCGCTCTGCCATCTCCTCGTCCCGGGCTTCGGCCGTGGCGATCAGGGCAACCTCACCTGGCGACGAGGCGATGACACGCTCGGCGATCCTCGATTTGCCGCTTCGAGCGCCTCCCAGAAGCAGGGTCAGCGACACGCGAGCCGCCCCAGAACCCTCATCTGGCACCTCGACCCGGCTCACGGTGTGTCCTGATCGGGATCACTGTCAGGCCCGAAACCTCATGCTCGACCACCTGGACCGTCGCCTCAAAATGGCGTTGGATTCGCTCTTCAGTCAGCACCGTTCGGGCTGAGCCCTCCTCTACCACCGTCCCCCGGTCGAGCAGCACGAGCCGTTCGGCGAACTGCGCGGCGAGCGTCAGATCATGGAGTGCCGTGACAACGGTCAGGCCGCGCTCGAGGCGGAGCTCATCGATCAGCTCCAATACCTGTTGTTGATGGCCTACGTCCAGGGACGAGGTGGGCTCGTCGAGGAGAACAATCTCGGACTGTTGGGCGAGGGCGCGCGCCAGGACTACCCGTTGGGCCTCACCGCCGGAGAGAGAAAGCACCGGGCGTCTGGCAATCCCGGCGAGGGCGAGACGACTCAAGACGGTATCCACCACCTCTCGATCCGACGCCGACTCCGCCCCGAAGTACGAAATGTAAGGGGTGCGTCCGATACCGACGTAATCGAACACGCTGACTCCATCCGGGATGGTGGGCCGCTGTGGCAGGAACGCCACCATCTGGGAGAGACGCCGCCTGCTCAGCGATGAGGAAGCGTGGCCTCCGATGACGATCGATCCTTGGTATGGGACCAGGCCGGCCACCGATCGGAGAAGAGAGCTCTTCCCGGCGCCGTTGGGCCCGATGAGCCCCACCCAGGAGCAGGCCGGTATGTCAATGCTCACCCGGTCAACCACCCGGGTGCCGTTGTATGCGATCGACACCTCATCGATTCGGACGTCGCTCATGGCAATCGCCGCGCCCGGTAGAGGACCAGGAGGAAGAAGGGAGCTCCGAAGAACGCTGTGACCACCCCGATCGGCACCTCGGCCGGAGCGAGCACGGTGCGGGCGACGACGTCGGCGAGGATGAGGAATGCGGCTCCGAAGGTGAGCGAAAGCGGGACGATCACTCGGTAGCTGGAGCCAAAGATGAGCCGCACGGCGTGGGGGACGATGATCCCGACAAATCCGATCAGCCCGCTGACGGCTACGGCGGCCGCTGTGCCGAGGGTGGCCGCCATCACCACCATCAGCCTCACCTTTGGCGCCTGGACCCCGACGCTGTTGGCTTCCTCGTCACCCAGCCCCATGACATCGAGAAGGCGTCGATAGAGATAGAGAGCCACCCCGCTAAGGACCACGTAGGGCAGGATCAGGACAACCTTCGACCATCCGACCGTGACCAGGGCACCGAGGATCCACGCGTAGACCTCGCGGAAGGTATCCGAGTTTTGCTGCTGGATGAAGGTCTGGGTGGCGGTGAGGAAGGCCGCCACTGCAACGCCGGCGAGAATCAAGGTGGCGGTGGAGGACGTGGTTGCTGCCGTCCGCCCCAAGACATAGGTGACCATCACCCCGATCAGAGCGCCGACGAAAGCTGCGATAGGCAACGGGCTCACCGGCCACGTCGTCGCTCCCGGGAAATATGCGATGGCGAGCGTCGCCCCAAGACCGGCTCCTGCCGCTACCCCGAGCAAATAGGGATCTGCCAGCGGATTTCGAAAGACTCCCTGGAAGCCGGCGCCGGCAATGGCGAGCATGCCGCCAACCAGGCCGGCCAGCACCACCCTGGGGACGCGGATCTCCCAGACAATCGCCGCTTCCCTGGCCGTGAGGCCGGATGAGACATCGACGCCCGGGATCCTGTCAGCTACCTCGGCGATGACTGAGCCCAAGGAGAGATCGATGGCACCCACCAGGATCCCGAGCAAGCTGCAGATAACAAGGACCGCGGCTGCACCGAGAGCCCACACAGGCTTGACTCGAGTTGGCGATGGTCCGACTGGCTGCTCGACGTCTTGGAGCATCAGGAGCCGGTGGTGTCCAGGGCATTCACGGAGTCGACGATGACCGCCAGAAGGTCAACCACTCTTGGGCCCCATCGAGAGGCGATGTCGTCGTCGAGGGCAATCACGGAGTCGTTGGACACCGCGGTGAGTTGGCCCCATCCCGGCCGCGCGGCGACCGTTTCCGGAGACTCGCCACAGCATTCTGTGTCCGCGAGAAAAATCAGATCTGGATCGGAATCGATTATGTACTCGGCCGAGAGCTGGGGATATCCGGTCCCCGCTCCCTCGGCCGCATCCGCGATGTTCACCAGCCCGGCCAATGAGTAGATCAGGCCGATGAAGGTCTCGGAGGTCACCGAGAAGAACGAGTTGTCGAGCTCGTGGTAGAAGCTGGCCCCGGGGGGAGCCTCGATCGAGGCCAGGACGTCATCAATCCCGATCTGTATGTCGCTGACCACCCCGGCCGCCTCCGCGACGTGCCCCGTGGCGGCTCCCAATTGTTCGATCTGGGCATAAGTGTCGTCCAAGGTCTGCGCCACCGGCTGCTGGATCACGGCGATTTCGATTGCCTCCAACCCAGCGATCACATCCCCGAGGTCGTCGGAGACAACGACCAGGTCGGGCTCGTATTCGGCGATAGCCTCGATGTTCGGCTCGTAGCCGGACAGCTCGGTGGTCGGGACGTCTTCTGGATAGTCGGAGGTCTCATCGACCGCGACAACCTGATCCCCGGCTCCAATGGCGAACAGCATCTCCGTCGCGGTGGCCGAGAGCGAAACGATCCGCTCTGGTCTCTCCTCGATAGTCACCTCGCCATTGGGGTCGGTGACCGAGA
>JBBDQO010000043.1:0-42140 GCA_040905925.1 Acidimicrobiia bacterium
AGTGGTCGTCACCCGTGCCTTCGGTCCACTCCCCGGCGATGAAGAGCTTGAGATCGGTCGCCATGGCCCAAGGGTAGTTTCAAGGCCGTGTCTCAGGTTGAACGACCGTTCAGTATAATCCCGGCGGTGACGGATCACCTCCTGATCGACGGGCGTCTCGAGCCCGGGCACGGAGACCCGTTCGACGTCATCAACCCGGCCACCGGCCAGGCCCATGCCACGCTCCGGGCCGCCGACATGAGTCAACTGGGGGCGGCCACCGCGGCTGCCAGCCAGGCCCAGCCCGGGTGGCAGGCCCTTGCCCAGCCCGAGCGCACCAGGCGGCTTCTGGCAATCTCGGAGGAGATCGAGGCCAACCGTGATCAATTGGCCGAGGCGCTCACATTCGAGACCGGGCGGCCCCTCACTCGTAACCACCTCTACGTCGACATGGCCCGGGACATCTTCCGTCAATACGCCGAGCTGGCGCGGGCCATTGGCGGTCGGATCGCACCCTCCAACGATCCTGGCCAGCTCTCGCTGGTGATCAAGGCTCCGTATGGGGTGGTGGGCTGTCTCATCCCATGGAACTACCCGCTGCTCCTCCTGGTGTTCAAGGTGGCGCCCGCGCTCGCGGTGGGCAACACGGTGGTGATCAAACCGGCGTCGGAGACCCCGCTCTCGCTCCAGGTGCTGGCCGAGATCTTCGCCGAGCACCTGCCAGCAGGTGTCGCCAACACGTTGATGGGGCCGGGCCGGACCATCGGCGAAGGCTTGGTCATCGACCCCTTGGTGGACATGGTCGCCTTCACCGGCTCCACCGAGGTCGGCCGTCGGCTCGGAGTCCTCTGCGCCGAAGTGGTGAAGCCGTCCCACCTCGAGTTGGGGGGCAAGGACCCGGCGATCGTGTTCGACGATATCGATCCCAGCGTCGCCGCCGAGGGTGTGGCCTGGGCTTCCTTCCTCAACGCGGGCCAGGTGTGCACCTCGACCGAGCGGGTCTACGTCCACCGGAGCCTTCATGACCAGTTCGTCGACCGGGCGGTGGCCATAACCAAGGGGATCCGTCTTGGCGACCCTTTCGAGAAGACCACCCAGGTGGGGCCGATGCGCAGCGAGAGCCGCAGGCGAAGCGTCCTCGAGATGGTCGACCGGGCGAGGGACAGCGGTGCCCATGTGGTGGCCGGTGGCGCCGCCCTCGACCGGCCCGGCTTCTTCGTGGAGCCGACCGTGGTGGTCGACGTCAATCACGAGATGGAGTTGATGCGTGAAGAGACTTTCGGCCCGGTGATGCCGATCATGGCGTTCGACGATGACGACGAGGCGTTTCGCCTCGCCGCCGACACCCCCTACGGGTTGGGGGCCAGTCTCTACACGTCGAGCCCGACCCGGGTGGAAAGGGCTTATCGGGAGTTGCGGGTGGGTACCGTCTGGGTCAACGACCCCGTCGTCGACAACCTCGCAGCGCCGTTTGGCGGGGTTCGGGCTAGTGGTGACGCCAGGGAGTTGGGTGTGGAGGCACTCGACAGTTTCACAACCGCAAGACATGTGCATTGGAACCTGGAGCTAGTTCCCAAGCCGTGGTGGTTTCGAGAGGAGTGAGAGATGAGTCTCCAGGGTGATAAGACCAGAGAGTGGTTTCAGAGAGCTTCGGCGGTGCTGGTGAACGGTGTCTCCAGCCAGTTCCGTTACTGGGGCGACGAGGACACCATGGTCATCGACCACGGCAAGGCCGGTCATGTCTTCGACATGGACGGCAAGCGCTACATCGATTATCAGTGCGGTTTCGGCCCGATCATCCTCGGCCACGGTGAGCTGTCGGTGTCGGCCGCGGTGGCAGAGGCGGCAGGGGAAGCCACCAGCTTCGCCATGACCCAGCGACGCGAGATCGAGGCCGCAGAAAAGGTCGTCGCCACCCTCGGCTGGCCGGACTTCATGCGGTTCACCAACACCGGGACCGAGGCCACCATGCACGCCATCCGGCTGGCTCGAGGGGTGACCGGGCGCGACGTGGTCATCAAGTTCGAGGGCCAATACCACGGGATGCACGACTACGTCTTGTTCTCGACCGCGGGTGTTCCCGTGAGCGGTCTCGGGTCCCGTCTCCAGCCGGTTCCGCTGCAATCGAGCTCGGGCATCCCCGAGTCGATCCGGTCCTACATAAGGACCCTGCCCTTCAACGACCTCGAGCACGTGGAGCGAGCCTTTCGTGACGAAGGGCGCCGGATCGCGGCGGTGATCGTCGAACCGATGCTGGGCAACGCTTTCGGCATCCTCCCCCAGCCGGGGTTCCTCGAAGGACTGCGTCGTCTCTGCGACGAGTACCGGACCGTTCTCATCTTCGACGAGGTGAAGACCGGGTTTCGGGTCGCCCTCGGTGGCGCCCACGAGCGGTTCGGAGTCGCACCCGACATGGGCACCTACGCCAAGGCGCTTGGCAACGGATTCCCGGTGGCGGCGGTCGCTTTTCGTGATTGGGTGGCGGAGGGGTGGAGGCGCGGTGGCATCGCCCAGGCCGGGACCTACTCCGGGGGCGGGATCGCCTCGGCTGCGGCCGGTGCCACCCTCGACCTGCTCCGTACCGGTGAGCCCTTGGCGCGAGTCAAAAAGACCGGACAGGCGTTGATGGAGGGATTGGAGAAGATCCTGGCCGACAAGGGTGTGGAGGGGAAGACGGTGGGTGATCCGGCGATGTTCTCGATATTCCTCGGTGAGGGCGATCTCAACGAGTTCCGCGATGCCAGCAAGCACGACGACGAGCGATATGACGATGTCATATTCCGGATGATTCGAAAGGGCGTCATGCCCTGTCCCGACGCTTTGGAGCCCTGGTTCATCTGCGCCGCCCATACCGAGGACGATGTGGCCACCACCCTTCAGGTGTTCGAGGAGTCGCTCACGGAGTCCCTGGCCGGCGATTGATACGCAGGGCAGTTCCCGGCGACCTCGACGTCGTCCTCGAGCTCTCCAAGGAGTTCTGCGTGCTCGACGGGCACGTCTTCGAGGTGGAGCGGGTCAAGCCGGCCTTGATCCCCCTTCTGGCGTCAGATGAGCTCGGGGTGGTCCATCTAGTGGAGGAGGAGGGCTGGGCCCTCGGTTACGCCGTTGTCACCTGGGGCTACAGCCTCGAGTCCGGTGGGCGTGATGCGTTGATCGACGAGATCTACATCCGGGACCGGGGATCGGGCGTGGGGACCTCGCTACTGGGCGCGATTCTCGAAGACCTCAAGGCCCGGGGGCTTCGCCGTTTGGTCCTCGAGACCGAGAAGTCCAACGAGGCAGCGAGACGTTTCTACGCCAGACACGGCTTCGTCTCCGAGGACTCGGTGCGGATGAGCCTCGACCTAACGTGATCACATGATCCAGGTTGTCATCTCAGGGGCAGGCGGGAAGCTGGCGACCGCGATTGCGGAGGCGGTGCTCGCCACCGACGACCTCGAGTTGTCCGGGTTGTTCAATCCCAAACGGGCCGGCCAGTCGCTTCTGGGTGTCACGGTGAGCGGCGATCCTGACTCCATGAAGGGTGAAGTTGTGGTGGAGACTGCGCATCCCGACGTTGTCCTCGACAACTTGAGTCATTGGCGGTCTGCGGGCGGGGCGGTTGTGGTCGGGACCTCCGGGTTCACCCCCGAGCGGTTGGCGAATCTCCGCGAGATGTGGGGCAGCAATGGGTCACCGTGTTTGGTGGTGCCCAACTTCTCGATCGGCGCGGTGCTGATGATGAGGTTCGCCGCCGAAGCGGCGCCCCATTTCGAAAGCGTGGAGATAGTGGAACGGCACAGCTCGACCAAACCCGACGCCCCCTCTGGGACCGCCCTGGCCTCGGCGATGGGCATTGCGGCCGCAGGAGGCCACTCGGCCGAGGGCTCGACGGAGTTGGTGGAGGGGGCGCGGGGCGCCTCTGTCCAAGGAGTCCGGGTGCACTCTCTGCGGCTTCCGGGGCTGATCTCCCAACAGGAAGTGGCATTGTCCAACTCCGGTGAGGTGCTCTCCATCGAGCACATGTCGACCAACTATCAGTCGTTTGCGTCCGGCGCTCTCTTGGCGATCCGCAAGGTTGGTGACCTCGATCCGGGGGTGCATCTCGGTCTAGACAGCGTCTTATAGCCGGCATGTCGTAACCACGGAGCGGAAGCCCCGGCCGACCGGCGTCTGTTCGCCCGAGGCGGTAATCGCGCGACGTAGGGTCTCAGCGGTCGAGATGAGGGTTGGCCGAGGGCGAAGTCGGCCGGAATCAACTAGAACACCCACACCGTCAAAGCCCCGATGGCCAGACAGTAGAGGGCAAATGGCAGCAGCCCGAACCGTCTCAATGAGGCCATCAGCAAGCCAATCGCCAGGTACCCGGTAATCCCGGCGACCACCACCCCCAGGATCAGGACCGGTTCGAAGCCGCCGGAGTCGGTGATCCGATAGAGCTCGAGGAATCCGGCCCCGGTGACCGCCGGAATCCCGAGCAGGAACGAGAATCGGGCGGCCTCCAACGGTTCGATCCGACGGGCGCTGCCGACGGAGATTGTGGTGCCCGATCTGGAGATACCGGGTATGAGCGCCAGAGCCTGCGCCAGGCCGATGAGCATGGAATCTGGCACCCGCATCTCCATGATGCGCAGGGTCCCGGATGCCACCTTGGAACCGAGGAACAAGATCAGACCGTTCCCGATCAGGGCCCAGCCCACGTTGGAGATGGTTGTCTGGAACAGATTGAGGTCGTCGGCCAGGGGCAACCCGAACACCACGGCCGGGATGGTTCCGATAGCGACCAGGATTGCGATCTTGCGCCCCTCCGGGTCGGTCCTGAATCGAATGACTCGAGCCACATCGTGACGGAAATAGATGAACATCGCTACCAGCGTCCCCAGATGAAGTACCGCCGTCGTAGCCAACGCCGGTGGCTCCACATCGAAGCCGAGCTCGTTGAGTAGGGCGGGGATGACTACGAGGTGACCATCCGAGGAAACCGGAAGGAACTCGGTGACGCCTTGGATGAGTCCCCATATGACAGCGGCGAGCACGGCGGCACGGTAACGCTCACCTGGTGGCAATCATGACTGCGACCCTGCCGTTGACCGTTGCCGCCGCCACCTCCGCGGCGTTCTCTCCGGACACGGCAACGCTGCCAACACCCGACCCCAAGGGGTCGTCGGTGACCCCTGTCGCCACCACGGCGGGCACCACCGATCCGGTGTCGAGGAGGAGCACCCGGGCCCTGTCGCCAGGAGCTGCACCCCCCGGGAGGGCGATTTCTATGGTCCACCACCCGTTCGGGATCTTGCCCTCGCGGGCTCCGACCGTTGAGGCCAGGATGGGCTCACCGGCTGCAATGTCTGTCAGCGCCACCCCAGCGAGAGTCACCGGCTCCAACATCTCGGCGGGGACGCGTTGCAGCCGGCTGTTCCAGTCACCGATCTCTGCGCCCGCGGCGATGTCCTCGGTGGCGAAGGGATGCTCGACCGATGCCTGTGGGCGCAGTTCGACCCAGAGGGCACCCAAGACGATCAGTCCTGCCGCGATCCAACGTCCCCACGGGGGTGTCTGTAACCAGAGCACGTCTCGAACGTACGGGTGGGACTCGCCAACCGGAAGAGGGCTGACCGTTCAGTCGGTGGAATGGGAGGGGGTCGGCGAGGGCACCGATGACGTGGATGGCTGCGTCGAGGAAGATCCGGATCCATCTTTGGCCCTCGACCCGTCTTTGGCCTTCGGCCCGTCTTTGGCCTTCGATCCGTCCTTGGTCTTCGACCCGTCGTCTTTCTTGGACGATCTCGAGGAAGCGCGGGCGTCGGTGCTGTAGAACCCGGGCCCTTTGAAAACCACACCGCGGGCGTGGAACACCTTCTGGAGGTCGCCGCCACATTTCTCATGCCGGCGCAGTGGCTTCTCCGAGAAGGACTGGACCTTTTCGAAGGTGTCGCCACACGACTTGCAGACGTATTCGTAGGTAGGCATGGAGATCTGACCGCGGGAGGGGTGAACCGCGATCGTACAACCGCCAGGTGCTCACTTCCATTCCGGCCCCGGGCAATATGATCGCGGTCGATGTCACCTGGTCTGGCGATCCCGCTTGCGCTCCTGGCGGCCTATGTCGTGGGCAGCATCGATTTCGCCGTGATCGTTGCCCGGATGCACGGTGTTGACATCCACCAGGCGGGCAGTGGCAACCCGGGGACTTCCAACGTCCTTCGCACCCTGGGCCGGCTGCCGGCCGCCATGGTTCTCGTCGGCGACATGCTGAAAGGCACGGTGGGGGCGGCGATGGGATGGGTGGCTTCGGGCGTTGCCGACCCCTCGGCTGTGGCTGATCCCATGGGTCAATGGGCGTTTGCCGCCGGGTTCGCCGCCGTGATCGGGCACTGCTATCCGATCTTCCACAGGTTCAAGGGTGGCAAGGGAGTCGCCACCGGGGCCGGGGTGCTGTTGTTCACGGTGCCGTTGGCCGCAGTGATCGAGTTGGTGCTCTGGGGAGTAATAGTGAAATTGACCAAGACGGCGTCGATAGGGTCACTCGTGATCATGGTGATAACCATCCCGGTCCTGATCTGGCAGGGTGTCGGGGGCGCCTCGCTGGTATGGGTGGCCCTGATCATCGCTCTGATCATCTGGCGGCACCGGGGGAACATCCAACGCATGGTCGCCGGCAGGGAGCCCAAGGTGACCACATGACAATCGATGTGGCGGTGATCCCGGCCGCAGGACGTGGGACCAGGATGCGTCCCGCCACCCGGGTGGTGCCCAAGGCGCTGCTCACCGTCGTCGACCGCCCAGCCATCCAGTACGCCGTCGAGGAAGCCGCCCGGGCCGGGGCCCGAGAGGCCGTGGTGGTCGTCGATCTCGATGTCGGCCATCTGGTGGCACAACATTTCAACCTCGAGGGCCCGCTCCCCGGGCTGGAGGAGATCCTGCTTCGCCCCATCGTCCAGGAGGAGCCCCTGGGCCTGGGCCACGCGGTGAACGAGGCAGCAGACGTGGTCGGTGACCGGCCTTTCTTCTGTCTCCTGGCCGACAACATCGTCCGGCCTGGCGCCGACGTGTTGGCATCGCTCGCCGCCGGGAGCAGCGATGGGACGGTGTCGGTGGTTTGTCTTCGTGAGCTGACAGACGAGTACCTCTCCAAATACGGTGTGGTGGTCCCCACCTCCCCGATGGAGGACCGGTACCTCGATCTCGGGGGAGCAGTGGAAAAGCCCGGCATCGACCAGGCCCCCTCTCGGTTGGGGCTCGTCGGCCGTTACCTGTTCACCCCTGAGGTCTTCGGGCTCTTGGACAAGACATCGCCAGGGAGTGGGGGCGAGATTCAGCTCACCGACGCCATAGACGCATTGGGCAAAGCAGGGCGTCTCCGCGGCTACCTAGCCGAGGTCGACCTTCTCGACGTGGGGACCCCGCTCGGGCTGCTCGAAGCCTCGGTGGTACTTGGTGAGGATCAGTATGGCCAGGAGTTCAAGGGGTGGCTGGAGGGTCGACTCGGCTCGTGATATCGCTGGAGAAAGCCCGCTCCGAGGTCCTACGGACGGTCGAGGTGCTGGGGGCCGAGCCAGTTTCGATCTGGGAATCGTCAGGGCGGGTGCTCGCCTCGGATGTGGTTGCCGAAGAGAGCGTCCCCCCGTTCGAGAACTCGGCAATGGACGGATACGCAGTGCATGGCGCGGACGTGATCGAGCCGGGGACGGTGCTCGAGGTCATCGGGGATCTAGCCGCAGGATTCGTGGCCGGTTCTCATGTGGGCCCGGGTCAGGCGCTGAAGATCATGACCGGCGCTCCGATGCCCGAAGGGGCTGACACCGTGGTGCGGGTCGAGGACACCGATGGTGGCGTCGAGCGGGTGACGGTGGGTCCTGCGGTGGCTTTGGGAACCTCGGTTCGGGCAGCCGGGGGGGACGTGGAGCGGGGCAGCCTCGTTTTCGAGGCGGGCACCCGGTTGACCCCGATGCATGTCGGGGTCTTGGCAACGATTGGCGTTGCCGCCCCGCTGGTGCATCGGCGCCCCCTGGTCGCCTTCATGTCGACCGGTGACGAGCTCACACCTCCTGGAAGTGGACCACTGGGGCCTGGGATGATTCGGGATTCGAACCGCCCGATGCTGAAGGCGCTGCTCGAGGACGCGGGGGCTGACTTGATCGACCTCGGGATCGTCCCCGACAACGAGGCGGCCCTGAGCGCGGCCCTGGAGGCCGGCTCGCCTGCCGATGTGATCGTCTCCACCGGTGGAGTGTCCATGGGGGACTATGACGTCACCAAGATGGTGCTCGGAGGCGACGCCTCGGTTGGGTTCTGGCAGGTGGCGATCCAGCCGGCCAAACCGTTTGCCTTCGGCAAGGTGAGTGATGCTCATTTCTTCGGTCTCCCCGGCAACCCGGTGTCGGTGCTGGTCTCCTTCGAGCAATTCCTGCGCCCGGCGCTGTTGAGGATGCAGGGGGCAACCCGGATTCTCCGCGAGCAGACCCTGGCGGTGGCTGGGGAGCGAATGATGACCGATCCCGACAAGACGGTGTTCCTCAGGGTGAGAATCAGCGGCGAGCAGTCAGGCCGCCCGGCTGTGGTGACATCGGGAGGTCAGTATTCGAATGTCCTCTCCGCCGCGGCCGCGGCTGATGCTTTCGCAGTGGTCCCGAGAGGGGTCTCGGTTGTCGAGGCCGGTGAGGATGTGGTGATCGAGAAGTTCAAGGCCCCCGAGACGAGGGAGTGGACCGATGGAATCTGAACCCGACCTGACTCATCTCAACGAGGGGGGCGAGGTCCATATGGTCGACGTGGGGAGCAAAGACGTCACCGATCGTGAGGCGGTGGCCGAGGCTCACGTCGCCATGTCCGAAGGCTTGGTTTCGCGGTTCTTCTCCGGTGACCTCCCCAAGGGTGAGGCCGCCGCCGTGGCCCGGGTGGCCGGGATCGCCGCCGCCAAGAAGACTGCTGACCTCATCCCTTTGTGTCACCCGATCCCGTTGACCGGTGTGGAGATCGGGCTCGAGCCAAGTGGGCATGGGATTCGGGTGCTTGCTACGGTTCGCACCACCGGGCGCACCGGTGTCGAGATGGAAGCCATGACCGCGGTGTCGGTCGCGGCTCTCACCATCTACGACATGGTCAAAGGTGTCGAGCGCGGAGTGACTATCGAGTCGGTGAGACTGCTGCAGAAGTCCGGAGGGAGGTCCGGTCGGTGGGAGAGGGATTTGAATCGTTGATCGGGCGTGGGTCACCCCACTACGCTCGTACCTGGACGGAGTGATCACAGGGCATGTCAACAAGCGTCATCATCGGCTTGCTCGTAATAGCCGCAATCTGGAGTGTGTATCTCCTGCCTTCAGTCTTTGGTGACCGCCGAAACGCCCCCCTGAATTCCACCGAGGAGTTCGACCGCTGGACCCATCTCATCGCCGATGTGCAGAAACGGCCTTACAGCAAGGGCGAGGTCGGTCAGCGTGACGTCATTCGGCTCCGCAGGCGAAGGGCGATGGCAATCCTGGTCGGCCTGGCACTGGCCATTGCTGCCCTTGCCTGGTGGCAGGACTCGTTGGCCCTATTGTTGTTGCATCTCTTCGTCGACTCACTCATCGCTCTCTACGTGGCAGCTCTGGCGCAGATGAAGCAGCGTCGGCAGTGGCGACTCAAGGTCAGCCACGTGACGGAACCCGAGTGGGAGGAACCCAGGATCCGGGTCATCGCCAACTGACGCGATGGAATTCGACTTTGCAGACGACGCCCGATCGATTCTCGATGAGCGTTTCGTAGCCAGGGAGAAGGGCTTCTCCGGTTCCCGCCAGGTGACTCGCGCCTCGGCGAACGCCATCCGCGCCTTGCATCGCAACGAGTGGGACGAGGCAGGCCGGCTGATCCAGCAAGCGGGAGCCCTCCTCGACGGGATCACAGAGACCCTTTCCGGCCATCCCGACGTCCTCCATGCCGGGTTCGTGTGGGCCGCGGCCAAGGAATACGCGGAGGCGCGGATCGCAGAAGCCCTCTTCAAGCAAGAACCTGTGCCCGGATTCTCCGAGCTCGGGATCGACCCGGTGCCGTATCTCAACGGCCTGGGGGAGGCGGTTGGCGAGATGCGGCGCCGGATGCTCGATCTGCTGCGTGACGGTGACGTGGCCACAGCCGAGAAGGCGCTCGAAGCGATGGACGAGATCGTGGACCTGCTGGCGTCGATGGACTATCCCGACGGGATGACATCGGGGCTGCGCCGGACCACCGACGTCGCCCGCTCCCTCGTGGAACGCTCCCGCTCCGACCTCACCGCCACCGTGGTCCAGGAACGACTCAGAGAGGACCTGGCCCGGCGTACCTGAGGTACCTGGCGCCACATATGGCGCCAGGCCGACAGAGAATCCTCGCTCTGGCCCACCAACCGCCCGCCGGTACAATCCCTGCCTCCCGCAAGGGGCTGTAGCTCAGCCTGGCAGAGCACCTCGTTCGCAACGAGGGGGTCACGGGTTCAAATCCCGTCAGCTCCACTAGACGCACTGGTCAGGGCGAATCTAGCGAAGCCGATCGCTCGCTGCTTGCACGATTCCGTCGTCCGTTGTCCCACGTGTGTTCCACACCATCGTGCATGATGAGCGCCTCTCAGTTGGAGAGGTGCGCATGGTCCGAACCAGGGTGATCTCGATGCCCTCGGTGGCGTCGAATCGCCGCTGGAGGATTTGCGAGCACCACGATCAGCACTTGCCCGGGAACGGGCATCGCGTCGTCATAAAGCTCAGCGACGCGGCGAACGCAGGGCAGGCGTCAGGTCGGTACTGGACACCTGGGCACATCACCAAGGCATTGGGACGTAACTATCGAAAAGCCCAATGAGCCACTGGATCAAGAGACAGTCGCCTTTCCAGGACGGCCCGCTTCACACCGAGTCGGCCCGCAATCCAGAACCGCAGAACCAGAAGGTTGTCTCTGAGAGTGTTCGCCAAGACGAGTGAGTGAGGCACCCCCCGGTCAGGATGCTTGACGCCCATGTATGAGGCACGACACCGCTTCTTCCAGTCCTCAGGATCTGGCAGAGGATTGAACTTCAAGTCGCTTAAAACTCGGTCTAGGGCAGGCATGAAGCTGACTTGGTGTGTAGGGGACTTACCCGCCTCAACTCCAAGCTGATGACCAAGTGCTTCAAACGCGATGCCAGTTTGCAGGATCTGAGACTTGAAACTGCCGGGGTTGTCGGCCACGAAAATCAGTGGCTGGATCGCACGCTCAAACGAAGCTGACATCCGCAGCCAGCGTCGCACTCCTGTCGCACCGATGTCGTTGTAGGTAAACAGGAATCGTGGTGGCTGCTGCCTCTCGCGGTGTTCGGGCAACCGATATGAAAGCGCATCAGACCAACGCTCGCCATAGGTCTTGCCTGAGAGGGCTGTCTCGGGATCGTCGGTCCGGTTGACCGATATCCGAGTGAATCCAAATCGGTGCCAAGCGGAGACCACGAGAAGTTCTCTCATTCGAAGGTGGGGAATCAAATGATCTTCCCAAGGCCGTGGCCGACTAATTGTGGTCTCAAATTCAACGATGTCTCGGGTAGCAATAACGCCCTCTTCATTGGGACTGGCTGCGCTCCAAGTAGGTCGCATCGTGAAGTTCAGCGTTCGATCAAGTTTGATGGCTGGTGGCGATTCCATCCTCACGTCCAACCGATCCACTCGTCCCTTCTTTGTCTTGAACGACTCTTTCCGGCTTGTCATCCCTGCCCACCCCGACAACCAAGGAATCTCTGATCGGAGGCCATTCAGCGTGTCGTACCTGAGATTTCGGGCACCTAACACCACATGGTTGGGAACGATTCGCCCCACTCCCGCTGAGAACGCCATCGCGCTAAAGCCATCGGACTTGCAGCCGACGAGAACAACCTGACCACCAGGGTCCTGAAACATGAGTTGCTGAGGTGGCTCGTAGGCGAACTTCGTTCGATGAGGGTCGTCGCCGTAGTTAATCCCCTGGGCAAACCAGCGAGCGTGTTGGCTTCCCATATCCCTGAAGGGGACACTCATCACAATCTGTTCCCCTGTGTCTTGGAGCATCACAGCGAGATGAGGAGTGGACTCATCGTCGTCATAGAGCCAGCCGATACGGCCATCTCCTGGATTTAGAACATTGTCAGGCATAAGCCTCACCTCATCGACGGCAGATGATTTCTAGCTCAATGTCTATCAGTCGAGACCTTTGGGCTCTGGCCTCGGGCCGGATGGTCACCGTGCTCCTCGTTTCCGAGACCGGTCACAAACGCCGCTGGCCTGAGCTTCTGCGAAAGGCTCTGGTCTCCACGTCGATAAGGACCATCCGGATCGCGTATACCCGTCGGTCTCGGAACCGCAGGTGCGATACCGAGCGCCGAGGTGATGCCGTTCCCGAGCGTTCTGCGAACTGGGCGAGGTCGCTCGTGTCTGCTGCGATATGGGCTGGTCGTGGGCTTGGGCGGCTCTGGCCTGCTGAACGGTCCCCACCGTTGGACCCTGCGTCGCCGAGTTGCTCGCTGGCTCTGCGATCACTGCGACATCGCCTTGGGACGTGAGTTGGATGGGCCTGGAAGGCCGCACCCTTCTAACCGTGTGTTCGAAGCGCCGATAGTCTTCTGCGCCGATGAGTGAGCTGAGCCTTCGCCTGGCCGATGTGCTGGCTGCCCTGTCCGTCGTGACGGATCTGGGGACCGGGCAGACGCCGGAAAAGGCGGTTCGGGCGTGTCTGGTCGCCACTGAATTGGCGCGCCGAATGGGCACAAGCGACAGCGAAGCTCGCGATGTCTACTACACCAGCCTGCTTCGGCACCTCGGGTGCACCGCGACCTCGCATGAGGAGACGTTTCTCTTTGGCGGAGATGAGCTGCAGTCGAGACCGCCGGGCGAACAAGCCGACTTCGGCAACTGGCGCGACATGGCAGGGCTGTTCGCCTCGACGGCAAGAGGCACAGGCTGGGATCGACCCAAGTACTTGGCGCGGGTGTTGCGCGCGTGGAACACCACTGACACGCTGATCCTCGAGTCGAACTGTGAGGTAGCAGCCCGGCTCGCGGAACGACTCGACCTGGATCCGGGTGTCCTCTCTGGGGTTTACGAGGTGTTCGAGCGGTGGGACGGGAGCGGAGTCCCTCAGGGTCTCGCTGGCACCGAAATCGGTCTGCCGGCACGCCTGGGTGAATTGGCCCACCAGGTGGTGATCTTCGACCGTATTGGTGGCCCGGACGCCGCCATCGAGATGGCCCGGCAACGTGCCGGTTCCTGGTTTGACCCCGAGGCTTGCGCGGTGTTCGCCGACGTCGGTGGCGAACTACTGAGTGAGATAGCCACGGCCGACGTGTGGCAGTTGGTGCTGGATGTGGAGCCCGATTCGATCGTACGGATCCCGGAGTGGCGTCTCGACGCCGTAGCCCGTGCCTTCGCCGACATGATCGACCTCAAGACGCCGTTCACCTTGAGGCATTCGGCGGAGGTCGGCGATCTGGCGGCGGCCGCCGCCGAGGAACTCGCCCTCGAGCCAGGCGAGGTGGACGTGATTCGGCGCGCCGGGATGCTGCACGACATCGGACGGGCCGGCGTGTCCAACGCAGTGTGGGAGAAGCCAAGCGCATTGCACAGCGCCGACTGGGAGAAGGTACGACTCCATCCCTACTTCACCGAACGTGTCCTGTCTCGCTCCGCCACCCTCCAGCCACTGGCACGGGTGGCCGGGATGCACCACGAACGCCAGGATGGCGGTGGCTATCACCACCAGGCATCAGGAAGCGAGATCCCGGTCGGTGCCCGACTCGTCGCAGCCGCGGACGCCTTCCAAGCAATGACCCAAGACCGTCCCTACCGCCCCGCTCTATCCCCTGAAGAGGCCGCGGAGCAACTCGCCGCCGATGCGGCGGCGGGCCACCTCGATGGCGAGTGCACAGCGGCAGTGCTGGCCGCTGCCGGTCAGCGGCGACCGGTCGTGACACCCTGGCCGGACGGGTTGAGCGACCGGGAAATCGAGGTGCTGCGGCTGGTCGCCCACGGGTTCTCGAACAAAGAAATCGCCGAACAGCTCTACGTCTCTCGCCGCACCGCCGAGCACCACGTCCAACACATCTACGCCAAGGTTGGGGTTTCCAGCCGGGCTGGAGTAGCCCTCTATGCCATGGAGCACGACCTATTCCGGATCAATTAGGTAGGTCTACCCATGCGGGCGCCGATGCGTCCGGTGATAATTGCCGAATCCGGGACTGAGGACGTCCCAGACAAGAGAGAGGATGGACCATGTTTGCCAGAGTCAGCACATTTCAGGGGACCGCCGAGGGCGTCGCTCAGTCGCTGACCCGCACCACCGATGTCCTGGAACGCGCCAAGGCCCTTGCCGGGTTCAAGGGCATGTACTACCTGGTGGATCGGGAATCGGGGAAGGGTATGTCGGTGACGCTGTGGGAAAGCGAATCGGATCTGCAGGCCAGCGTCGACGCCGCAAATCAGATCCGGAGCGAGGAAGCGGCCGCCGATGGCTCCGAGATCCTCGCTGTCGAGCACTTCGAGGTCGCCGCGGCGGAGCTGCTATAACAAACGCCCCTGTAATGGTCGGGCAGTCACCTGGCTGCCCGACCATGTGTTGTCGTCTCGTAAGCATCATTCGATGGACCCCCGCCGAGGGGCACCCATGGGTCCAGGGACGCGTTGTAGAGGCGATCCGGACTGGGTTCAACCGCTGGATGCGGATGACAGAGCCGATGCGGTTGGTCCAGCGAGAGCGCGTCTGTGCAAGGGGTATGCTGTGCCTACCAGCCAGATCGATCGAGCTTCGACCTTCCCGAAGCACCGGCAGCCCTTGTACACTCTGCGTTTCCCGAGGGCCCATGGCTCAGTCCGGTTAGAGCGCATCCCTGATAACCATTCCAGCCTGAGCGCTGTGCTAACCCCGAGGAGCGCCTGTCCCTATTGACCTGCCGCCGACCGTAACCCGTCGAAGGATGCGCTGTGAGCGAGCCCGCTCCGACCGCCGCTGCCGGCGCTCGACACCACCCGGAGTCACACACCTATGTGATGCCGATCTCGCTCGCTCTCCGATATGTGCGGTTCTGTGGCAGAACTGGTGATCTGCGCTACCGACTTGGGCAGCCCCGGACTCAGTCGACGGTCAGCGAAGTCAGCTCAGCTTGTAACCAGTGAAGATGCGGTCGACTGGTCTGAGGTCAGTGGACTTCTGTCCAGAGAATCTTGCCCACGCCCTGTGGCTAGGCGTGTATGTTCGGCAGCACCTCAGAAAGGGGGAACTAATGAGAGAGGTGAGAAGACTCTCGGTCGTTTTGGCGATGGTTGCAGCCATGTCTTTATCTGCGGCTCCAGCTGCGCTGGGGGACGCTCATCTGCCGACTTGTCTGGGCATAGATCTCGGAGACCCGATGTTTGAGGGTGGCAACATCATTCTCGGTACCGACGGCAAGGATGTCCTCGTCGGGACAGATGGGTTTGACGTGATCATCGCTGGAGAAGGCGATGACATCATTCGTGCTCTGGGTGGGGACGATTTGATGGCCGGATGCGGCGGTGACGACCTCATCTTCGGCGGCGATGGCAACGACGGGATTCTGGGAGATGATCTGGCTTTCTTCGGTGATCCGAACGCAGTCGGTGGAAACGATCGGATTCACGGAGGCAGCGGCAACGACGAGATCCTTGCCGGTCCTGGCAACGACATCGTTCATGGTGACGCTGGAGATGACTCCCTTTTTCTCGCACAAGGCAACGACCAGGGCTACGGAGGCAGCGGAGACGACTTCATCATCGGTGGACTCGGAGACGACTCCGTCTTCGGACAGGCGGGAGCAGACACGCTATTTGGCGGACCTCACTCCGACCACATCAACGGTGGTCCGGGTGACGACTTCATAGGTGGTGACACACCAGCGTTCTTCCCACCGCCACCGGATGTTGACCTTCCACCGGGTGACGACGTCTGTCAGGGTGCAGCAGGAACCGACACCTCACTCGGCTGTGAGGCCAACCTGTCTATCGAAGAAGAGCTGTAGCAGCAAGCCAATCAGCAGAATCCTGGGGAGACTCGGTCGTCGTCATCGGGTCTCCCCGTTTCGCCTACGTCCGTTCATCACAGCCCGACTAGAACAGCGCATAACGCGCGCGCGCCGGAGGCACGATCAGTCAGTGCAGGGCGCTCACTATCCGGCAAAATATGCGCTATCGGATAACAACGCCCCGCGTGCTTCTATCAGGGTCAACGCCGCCGCTAGAGGGGTTGAGGAGGCTGCTGTCACGCTGTAATGCAAATCTCACGCTGTCTCACGTGGCCCGTCCCACAGCCGCGCCACAGGACCGTGAAAGGGCGCCGTTTCCCCTGGTCAGAGTGGTTTGACTGCATCTTTCGCAACGAGGGGGTCACGGGTTCAAATCCCGTCAGCTCCACCGTGAATCGTCAACTATTAGTTGGCGAAATCGCCGATCGTCTTCATGATCCGAACTTGCTGGCGAACACCTCGCGACCACATCAGGACTTCTTCTCGGTGGTTAGGTGTGACGGAGCTGCTGCGTAGGCTTTAGTTCCGCAAGGCGACAGTTACGGAACTGATTACTTGTTTTCGTTCTCGAAGGGATCAATTTCGGCACTAAACTAGTGTATTGTTCCGAAAACCGAACAAAGAAGAACGAAGAATGAAGGCTGGATATAGGGAACCGCGCCACTGGATATCTGCCGATGGTCGTCAGTCGGCTGAGATCGATGTGTACATCCCAGCTTCAATCTCGGACCAACGTATCGCTTCTGACAGCCCGGCCGAAGAAGTTGTGGCAGAACGAGCCATCCAATCGCTCAAGGGTCAGATAGCGCTCCGGCCGCTCGCGGCGATCCTTCTGCGATCCGAGGGCATTGCCTCGTCGCGCATTGAAGGTGAAGTCGCTTCGACGCGACGGGTGTTCGAGGCCGAATACGCTCCCGATGACGTCTCGGATCGACAAGCATGGCGAATTGTCGATTCGATTCGCGTGATGAGCGACGTCATCTCGGACGCTGGACACGCTGTCAAGCCACAAGATTTCGATCGGTGGCATGCCCTCCTCTTTGACGGAGTGCCTGTCATGTTCGAGCCAGGTGTGGTCAGAACCAAGCAAAACTGGATCGGGACCAGAACCGACACTCCTGTTGGAGCAGACTTCATTCCGGCACCGCCCGAGTTGTTGGATGACGCTCTAAGGGATCTCGCCGCCTTCATCGATCGTGTTGACGTGGCGCCGTTGACTCAAGCAGCTGTGGCGCACGCCCAGTTCGAGACAATCCATCCATATCCTGATGGCAATGGACGCATTGGGCGAGCCCTCGTGTACCGATGCTGGGCATACCGCGGAGTAACGACGGCGATCAATCCACCAATCAGTCGGATTCTCGCTGAGAATCGCAATACGTATATCGACGGCCTGGCCGCCTACCGCGATGGCGACGTCGGCAGATGGCTCCACTTCTTCTTTGAGGTCGTCCAGTCGGCCGTGTCCTATACGCACTCCTTGGCGACGCGACTTGAGGCTCTCGCCGACGAGTGGCACCACCGTCTCGAGGGCACTCATGAAGACGCACTGGCTAGGCGCCTAGTCAATGAGCTCTCGATGAAACCGGTCCTGTCGGCGACAGAGGTCGCGGAACGCCACGGTGTAACGGAGCGGGGTGCTCGAGCAGCGCTGGACGACCTCGTACAGCGCGAGATCCTCACCTTCGGATCTCTGCGCAAGGCAAAACGAGGCCGGCCGACCAAGGTGTACGAAGCCAAGGAGCTCTTCGCACTGTTAGATCTTGCGCCGCAGGATCTGGCCTAGCTGTCCTTCGCAATCATTGTCGGGCAAGGGCCAGTGGAACCTCGAGGAAGAACTTCGCCCAAGACCGAAGGTGGTCGCTCGCCGGGTCGACAGAGCCGGCCGGATCAGCATTCTCAAGATCGTTATCACGTCGGTCGCTACCTCGCCGGTCAGACGGTGACCGTCGAATCCCGAGACGGACTGCGCCACGTCACACACAACGGCGTAGTCGTCGCAACCCATGCTCGTCGTCATCTCCTCGATGACGACGACAAGATGGACCGCTGACCCAACGCCTCCCGCCCGGCACCTCCCACCACGGGCCACGAGGTGCTCCGCAAGGTCGACTCTCACGGTTCATGAGTTTCGCCGGGACCGGCTACCGGGTCGGTAACCGCCACATCGGTCAGACACGCGACATAACGGGGCGTCGGTTCGACTCCAGCCCTCACGCGTCGACCCCGGCTTAGACTTCGGTTCGGAAGGGAGCGTCGATGCTCGACGGCACCGCCGCCTCGTACGCACTGCTGCTCGGCGTGGTCGCGGCATTCAACCCATGCGGCTTCGCATTGCTGCCCGCTTACCTCACGTTGATCGTGACCGACAGCGCCGAATCGGCGAACTCGCGCGCGGTCGCCCTGCGACGCGCTGTCGGGTTTGGTCTGGCGATGACGCTTGGCTTCCTGGCGGTTTTCACCGCGTTCGGGCTGCTGTTCGGCGCCGTGAGCCTGGGCCTGCAGGGGTCCATCCTGCCGTACGCGTCGTACGTCACGGTGGCCATCGGCGTCGTGGTCACATGGCTCGGCGTCGTGGCCGTCATCAAAGGCGAGTTGCGGGGTCCGGGGCTGCGTATCCAGTTGCGAGCGCCGCGGACCACGTTCTGGTCGCAGGTCGTTTACGGGGCGAGCTTCGCCGTGGCGTCGCTCAGCTGCACGATCGGCCTGTTTCTCGCGGTGGTATCCCAGGCGCTCGTGGCGTCGAACCCGCTGGGTGCGTTGCTGCCGTTCGTCATCTATGGCGTCGGCATGGGCGCATCGGTGGTGACCGTGTCCATGGTCGCGGCGCTGGCCGGCTCGGGCGTCGCCGCGGCGCTGCCCCGCAAGACCACGCTCATCATGCGGGTGGGCGGCATGCTCATGATCTTGGCCGGGCTCTACGTCGTCGTGTTCGGGCTCGCCGAGATCCTGCCGCGGCTCGGCATCGACGCGTTAGGTCCGGTGCTGCTCGCGACAGCGCGTTGGCAGGCCTTGGTGACCGAGGCGATCCAGTCGTGGGGCACGCCGGTGTTGTTGGCCATTGTGGCGGCAGTGACGTGCGCTGTCGTGTGGGTGTACCTGCTCGGGCGCCGGGGCGACCGGACCGATGCGAGCGGCTCCACCGCCGAGCCCCCTAAGCCCGACCAGGCCCCAGCCCCGCCTTACGAGCAGACCGCGGCCACCAACACGCTCCACGACCTCGATGGCGCCGTGAGATTGAAGGACTAGGCCGGGCGAGTCACTTGCTTGTGAGGATCTCGACCTCGGTCAGGATGTCGTCGGTGGTGAGGCCGGAGCCCGCACGGCGCGCTGTGCCGTCTTGGTTCACGAAGTAGAACGCCGGCTGCAGCACCACGCCGAAGCCCTCCCAGATCGACCCATCGGTGTCGACGACGTGTGTCACACCGCCCGTGCCGGTCCAGTCGAGGAACTCGCCCATCTCCGCCAGGTTGTCGGAACGGCCCGCGATGCCGATGAACTCGACGTCGTCGGGCAGCTCCGCCAGCGCCGGCGCCACCTCGTGCTTGCCCTCGACCAGGCACGTTGGGCACCACGGCGCCCAGAACCAGAGCACCACGTCCTTGCCCTTGAGCGACTCTCCGTCGAGGGTGCCGCCGTCGAGCGTCTGCGCCGTGAAGTCGAAAGCGCCGCGCTCTTCCTCGGAGGCCGTCGGCGCGCTTGTCGGGTCGCTGCCCGACGACGTCGAGGGTGCACAGCCGGCCAGAAGCATCGCGGTCACGGCGGCGCCGATGAAGCCGCGCCTGAGAGTGTTTCCCATGCCAGTCTCCCTCGCCCGCGTACGACAACGTAGTGGTGACGGCGGGCCTAATGATACCCATGCGTGGGGAAGCCAGGGAGGCGGAGACGCCGTAGTACTCGGCTCGTGCCTATTCACGCCCAGATTCTGCCGTACCGATTGTGCTCTCGCGAATCATCAGCTCGGCGTGGAGGGGGATGGCGACGGGCGGGGTCGCGCTGCCATCGAACTCAGACCACAGCCTCCGCACCGCCTGTCTCCCCATTTCGGCGAGTGGCTGCCCAACCGAGGTGAGCGGTGGTGCAAACCATGCGGCTTCATCGATGTCGTCAAAGCCGGTGACCGCCACGTCCTCGGGAATGCGCAGTCGTCTGCCTCGCAGAGTGTGCATGGCCCCAAGCGCCATCCGGTCATTGGCGGCTACCACGGCATCGAGATCCGGGATGCGGTCGAGAAGGGCGCTCATGGCGGCGGCTCCACTAGGGGCAGACCAATCGCCCTCTTCGCAAAGACCGGGGTCGGCCTCGAGATGGTGCCTGTCCAATCCGCGCTCCCATCCATCTCGGCGGTCGTGCGCCTCGTGCCAGTTTGCAGGGCCGGAGATGTGGCCGATCCGGGATCTGCCAATCGACACCAGATGGTCAACGACCTCCTCCACTGCGGCGACGTTGTCGACCAGCACACTGGAGTATCTGTCCGATACCCCTGCCTTGACGAACACCACCGGTTCATGATGGTCGTGAAGCACCGCTTTGATACGGTCCACCGCCTGCCCGATCGCAGGTACCGACATGATGATGCCGTCGACATGGTGCTCGACTAGGGCTGAGATGGCAGGACGCGGATCGTCGAGGCTGTCGCCTTCGGGTAGTTCGGCGATGAGCACAGTGAGCCCGAGACTCGCTGACTCATCGATGATGCCACGCAAGGTGAGTGCGGTGCCCGTGTATCCCATCCCGGCGAGGAGCACACCGATCGCGTTGCTGCGCCTGGCCACGAGGGTTCGGGCGACGGCACTCGGCCTGTACCCCAGCGTGGCGATGACATCTTCGACCCGCTCTCTCGTGTCGGAGGCCACATCCGGGCGGTTGTTGATGACGCGGGACACAGTCTGTGTTGACACACCACTATGCGCAGCCACGTCTTTGATCGTGACTCTGCGGCGTGACTCCAGCATTGCCTAGCTCCTCTTCGAATCGAACGACTTCAGGGAATGTCAGTAGACAGGATACTCCCAAGATGTTAGCGTTCCCGTTAACGATAACAACCGTACAGTCATCGAAGCTCGCGATGCGTTTTTTGCGGGCTTCACCAAGCACCCGGGTTGTTGTCAAGAGAAAAGAACCCCGAACAGTGAGGAGGAGGCTCTACGCCTCGAATATCAGGGCGGCCGACGCAAACGCGGCGGGCCAGTTCATCGAGCTCTATGCGATCCTCGCGGTCGTGCTGGGCGGTACCTCGCTGATGGGCGGCAAGTTCAGCATCGCGGGCACCGTCGTAGGCGTGTTGATCATCCAGACGCTCGACTCCACGATCCTCTTCCTCGGGGTGCCGTCGGCGCAGAGCCCAGTGTTCTTCGCCATCGTCGTCATTGTCGTCGTGATCATCCAGTCGCCGCGTTTGCATCGTGTCGTACGGAACCTCGTCCGTGTGGCGCGCTCTCGCGGGACCAGCGAATCCACCAATGACGTGGAGGTGGCGGGATGACAAACCTCGAGAGCGTCGGCTCGACACGTCGGGACTTTGGCGAGTACTACCACACGTTCTTGAGCCGGCATTCGTCGCTCCTCCCGACGCTCGCGGCAGTCGCCATCCTGATCCTGCTCTTCATCGGCGCGGAGATCTTCCTACGGGGAGACTTCATCTCCCCGAGAAACATCTCCGCGCTACTGCTGGACAACGCATTCCTGCTGATCCTGGCCGTCGGCATGACGTTTGTCATCCTCACCGCGGGCATCGACCTGGCCGTGGGCTCCGTGATGGCGTTCACCGGTATCTGGCTGGCGAAGCTCCTCGAAGCCGGGACGTCGCTGGCGATCGCCATACCGGCGATCATCCTGGGTGGCGCATTGATCGGCCTGCTCATCGGAGCATTGGTGCAGTTCTTCGACGTCCAGCCTTTCATCGCGTCGCTAGCGGGCCTGTTTCTCGCCCGCGGTCTCGCTTTCGTCGTGAGTCTTTCGTCGATCAAAGTCGAGACCCCGGCCGTGCTGTGGCTGCAGTCGACACGAATCCGGTTTGGCGATTGGTACATCACACCGACCGGCATCCTCGCGCTGGTGGTGGTCTTCGCCGGAGCGTATGTGATGCAGTACACCCGCTTCGGGCGGACGACATACGCGGTCGGCGGTAACGAGCAGGCAGCACTGATGGGTCTCAAGGTGGCACGCACCACGGTGGCCGTCTACGTGATTTCTGGCGTTTGCGGCGGCCTCGCCGGCCTGGTGCTGACCGCATATTCGGGCGCCGGCTATCCGCGCAACGGGGTGGGCACGGAGCTCGACGTGATCGCTGCCGTCGTCATCGGCGGAACATTGCTGTCGGGAGGCCGGGGCTATGTGCTGGGCTCATTGGTCGGTGTGTTCGTCTACGGCACCATCAAAACCATCATCTCGTTCATGGGCGCCGAGCAGTCGTGGACGCAGATTGTCATCGGCGCGCTGCTCCTGCTGTTCATTGTGGTCCAGCGTGCGATCGTCGCCCGCTCGGATCGCCGAAGCTAACCAGGAATCGAATCCGGAGTCGTAATGCCACGAGGGCGACTTCCAGACAGCGGCCAGGATTGGCTCAGCCACCCTTGTGTCGTGACACCGGCGTGGCACGCGTCCTTCTACTGCAACTGAACGCAAAAGTCCGGTTCCTCTGTCCCACATTGGCTTCGGCAACGTTTTCCCCATCTCAACAACGCGATGGAGTATGTGGCCGATGCTCAACGGTTCCTTCGCAATCCCCCACCGGGCACGCTCATCATTGCCCGAAGTAACGAAGATGTCATCAGGTTCGACGCGACTCTTGATACGTTTGGAGTGATGGATGCAGCTGGTGCTCCGAGGACCTACTTCGTGCCTGACCCGGCCGAGCACGGATTCTCGACCAATCTTGATTACTTCCTGAGCCTTGGGACTCCGACGCCGTGAGAGGCGACGAGGCCTACAGGTGTCGTGTTTGCGGTTGGGAGCATCGTGACCTCCCTTGGGGGGTGGATGGGCTTTCGCCGTTGTTCGATCAGTGTCCATGTTGCGGCGTCGAGGACGCCTATCAGGATGCGACCCCTGAAGCCCGACCGCGGTGAGACCGGCAGACAGGGCGGGTCGGGTAGTCCACTCCCACACCATCGCCCGCCGCGCCCTGGCCGCGGCGGCACTCTTCGCCGGGGTCGCAGTGGTCTGGGCGATCGTGGTGCTGGCCCGGGGCGGATCGTGGTGGGGACCGCTCCACTCCTTCCTGGTCGGCACCGTCCTTCTCGCCATATCCGGTGCCAGTCAGATGTTCACCATCACCTGGGCCGCCTCTCCGGCGCCACCGGCCTGGTTGGCTGCCTTGCAGCGCTGGCTCGTCGGCGCAGGGGCGGCTGCGGTGCTGTTCGGCGTCACCGCCGACCTCGAGTGGCTGGTGTGGCTGGGCGCAGCCGCACTTGTCGGCGGGCTCGGGGCTCTGAGCGCCTCCATCATCCGGGCAGTTCGTCACAGCCTGCTCCGTCGCTTCGATCTCTCCGCCCGCTTCTATCTGACCGCATTCGCGGCGGGGATGATCGGTGTGGTGCTCGGCGCCATCCTCGGATCGGGTTGGGTCGCCGAGCCGGATGCCCGGGTCCGGCTGGTCCACTACCACCTGAATCTGGTGGGACTGGTCGGGTTCACCATCATCGGCACCCTTCCCACCTTCCTCCCCACCGTGGCCCATCACCGTGCGGTGAGCGGGAGGGAGGCGATGGTCGCCTGGTGGCTGTGCGTTGCCGCCGGGATCGCCTTCTTCTCCGGGCTGTTCGCTCCACTGGCGGTGGTCGGCGCCGGCTCGGCGCTCGTTGCCCTGGCCGCGGTCCTGGTTCTGGGCGGGGTGGTGGGGCGGTTGTGGCAGATGGGGCGGGGAAAGATGGCATTCCTCCAGATCAGCGCAGGTGTCGTCTGGCTCATCTCGTGGGCGGCGATCGATGCCTACGCCCTGCTCATCGGTGATGGGTTCGCCCCATTCAGCGTCTGGACCACAGCGGCCGTCGTCACCGGAGTGGGCCAGGTCCTCCTCGGGTCTCTGGCCTACCTGACCGCCGTCCTGCTCGGCCCGCCTATGGGCCGGCGCATGGAGATATTCGAGGAGCGACGGGCGCTGCCCCTGATCGCGGCCAATGCCGGTGGGCTCGCCCTCGTCGCAGGATGGCCCTCCCTGGCTCTGGTCGGCTTTGCCATGTGGCTCGCCGACTTCGCCTGGCGTCTGCTCAGGCAGAGAGGGCTTGCTGGCGAGAAGTGACTGCCATTGCGACCTCCCCGCCGCTGCCGCCGTCTTCAGCCCGGCGTGGGTGGGCCCGGCGGGGACATGAACCGGGCGCTGGGAGGCGAACTCCTTGCGCAGAATCGCGACCACCTCTCCACCGAGCATCTCCAGCTGCTCGAGGCGGGAGCATGTGATTGTTCGGCTGATGTAGGCTCGAAAGCCGACTACCGGCTCTTGTGCTACAATGTAGAACATGTCTGAAGTTGGTATTCGCGCTTTGAAGCAGAATGCTTCGGCGGTGGTGGCTGAGGCTGCGGCAGGCGAACTGGTGACGATCACCGACCGTGGCCGTCCGGTCGCACAGATGGTGCCGGTTGCGGCCAGTCGAGTCGAGGCCTTGATCGCTGCCGAGCGGGCTCGCCCCGCGCTTAGGCGGCTCGCTGATCTGCCGGCTCCGGCTCGGCGACGATCTGGTCAGCCCAAACTGTCGGACGAGGTGGAGAGGTTGCGTCAGGCTGAGCGATACTGACGTGTTCTATCTGGATACGTCTGCCGCGGCGAAGCTAGTGGTTGCCGAGAAGGGTTCAACGGGGCTGCGAAGATGGGTTACGTCTCGCGATGACCGGATGTTCTCGAGTGATCTGCTGCGGACGGAGCTTTTGAGGGCGACGCGAAGGACCGCACCGGAGCAGATGGTGCAGGCACGAGCCGTCCTCGACTCATTGGTCTTGTTGACGCTGTCGACTTCCGTTTGTGAGCGGGCGGCGATCTTGGAACCCGAGGTGATGCGCAGTATGGACGCGTTGCATCTGGCGGCTGCGCTGGAGATGGGTGATGAACTGGAGGGGGTGGTGACCTACGACCAGCGCTTGGCTGCTGGAGCCGAGGCGCTGGGGATCAGCGTCGTTGCCCCGGTGTGAACTGCTGTGTGCAGGAGAGCACGTGTCGTGAATTCTCCCGGGACGAAACCCCGGGGCGAACGCCGGACCGCGACGGACGCGGGAAGTATGGAGTTGGGGTAGGTTGCCAACACCAGACGAAGGGAGCCGCGTGCGCCGTGTTATCACCGCATTGGCGGCAGTAGCACTCCTTCTGGGAGCCGCCCCGGCTGTAGCCCAGGAAGGCTCGATCGGGATTGTCGATACCGCCACCGGGGAGTGGTATCTCCACAACCCATCGGACGGCGCGACCACCAGGTTCTTTTATGGCAACCCTGGTGATCTTCCGATGGTGGGTGATTGGGACTGCGACGGTGACGAGACACCGGGCCTGTACCGACAGTCCGACGGGTTCGTCTACCTGCGCAATTCCAACAGCCAGGGTGACGCTGACATCCGGTTCTTCTTCGGCAACCCCGGGGACATTCCCCTCGCCGGTGACTTCAACGGAGACAACTGCGACACCGTGTCCATCTACCGGCCATCGGAGGGTCGGGTGTTCATCAACAACGCATTGGGCGCCAACGACGGTGGCCTCGGCGCAGCAGACTTCTCTTATCTTCTTTGGCAACCCCGGCGATAAGCCCTACGTCGGCGACTTCGACAATGACAGCATCGACGAGATCGGCCTCCACCGAGAGTCCACCGGTCTTGTCTACTTCCGGTTCAGCCACACCCAGGGGGTTGCTGACTCGTCGTTCATTTTCGGTGATCCTGGGGACAAGATGGTCGCCGCCGAGTGGGCCAACCGCGGTGCCGCCGGGCCGGAGTCGGTGGGGCTCTTCCGTCCCTCGAACTGCACCAGTTACCTCCGCTACACGAACACTCAGGGCGTGGCCGACGAGACGCTCACCTACGGACTTCGGACCGGACTCCCCGTGGCCGGAGACTTCGGAGCTCTATCGGGAGGGGGCAGCCCACCACCAGGATGTCCAATCCCCGCGGTGGCCCTGGTGTCACGGGGCGACTGGGGTGCTCGCCCGCCGGAGTTTGAGCGAATGGTGCCTCATACCATCACCAGGCTCACTGTTCACCATGCCGGTGACCAGGCGGGTGTCACCGGCCCCTCCCAGTTCCGGGGATGGCAGGACTGGCACATGTCCGGTCAGGGTTGGCCCGACATCGCCTATCACGTGTTGATCGGGATCGATGGCACGGTCTACGAGGGACGGAACCCCGCCTTCCGGGGAGATACCGCGACCAGTTATGACACCACCGGCCACTTCCTGGTTGTGGTGGAGGGCAACTTCGAGGTGGAGAGACCCACCGCGGCCCAAGTCGAGTCTCTCGCCAAGGTGTTGGCCTGGGCCTCCGAGCACTACGACGTATCACCTGCCACCATCGCTGGTCACGGGGACTACGCCGCGACCTCCTGTCCGGGACGCTATTTGGAGGACCGGATCGAGTCGGGGGAGCTACGCGTCGCAGTCGAGGCCCTGATCGGCGAGGGCGGTGTCGATCTCATCTGGCCACCGAGCGAATAGCCAACCGCCCCCCGCGGAGCGACCCCCACCGCTAATTGGGACGTACACGTCCGGATATGACCCCTATGGCTCCCAATTACGGGGAGGGGTTCAATTCAAAGGCCCGACGCTCCGATAATCTGACGACATGATCCGGCGTCTCTGCTTCTTGATCGCGCTCGCTCTCGTGGTGACGGCTTGCACCTCGACCACCTCAGAGACCACCACAACGTCGGCGGCACCCATCACCTCGACCACCGGAGCCACCACCAGCACCACTGAAGCGGCTGCGCCAACCACGACCATTCCCAACGGCCCGCTACCCGGCGCGGAGGGCCTCACCGAGGAAGTCCGCGACGAGCTGGCCCGATTGGTGGCTGCCACCGAAGAGATCCGCGCACTGCAGTTCCTCGAAATGCCGACCGTCGGGGTTGTCAGCTCCGAGGAGCTCGAGTCTCGGGTCCGCGCCCAGATCGAGGAGGACGCTGCGGACTTCCCGGCTGACGCGGCGCTGTACAAGCTGCTCGGTCTCCTCGGCGCCGACGTGAATCTCGAGACCCTCCTCACCGATGTCTACGGTGAGCAGGTGGCCGGCTACTACGACGGTGACACCCACGAGTTGGTGGTGCCGATCACCACCGAGGGCTTCAGCGTCGTCCAACAAGCGACGCTGGTCCACGAGCTCACCCACGCCCTGACCGACCAGCACTTTCAATTCCATCCTGCCTTCGAGTCGATGATCGATGAGGAGAGACTCGACCAGGCCTCGGCCTATCAGGCGCTGATCGAGGGGGACGCCAGTCTCGCCGAGCTTCACTTTCTCCAGACATTGTCCCAAGCGGAGATCGGCGAGTTTTTGGCCGAGGCGCTCGGCATCGACACCAGCGCCCTCGACTCCGCCCCCCAATTCCTTCAGGACTCCCTGATCTTCCCCTACGACTCCGGGCTGGCCTTCATCCAGGAGCTGTACGACAACGATGGTTGGGAGGGGGTCAACGAGACTTACGCCGCGATGCCGGGACTTCCCGGGTCCACCGAGCAGGTGATCACCCCTAGTGACTTCGCCCGTGACCTGCCGGTGGTAATCCCCCCCGAGACGGTTTCGGTCCCGGGGTACGAGCTGGAACGGACCTCGGTGTGGGGCGAGCTGGGTTTCCGGATCATGATCGACCAGGTCCTCGGTGAAGACACCGGGGTCGAGGCGGCCGATGGGTGGGGTGGCGACTACTACTCGCAGTGGTTCGACGGGACCAACGCCGCGCTGCTCCTCGTTTACCAGGGTGACACCAACCGCGACACCGAAGAGCTTCGCCAGGCGTTGGCCGACTATGCCGCCGCCGTCTTCGAGGAGGACTATGCGTCGGTTCAAGTCATCGCCGGCCAGTTGGTGTTCATCGCTGCCGATGAGGAAGCCGTGGGCCAGTTGATCCTCTCCGCGATGTCCGCCTGACACCGCCTTCCCGGTCGCACTCACATCATCTAGCGTCGCTCCCATGAGGAGGGTTCGTCTGGCCACTGACGGATTGGCCTCCGAGGCGTACCGAGCATCGACTTTCATCGAGCGCTTTCGAGGGCTTCGGGGTGGGCCCGACGACGCCCGCCTCCTGTTCGAGACGTCGAGCGTGCACACGCTGGGGATGAGCCGGTCGATCTGTGTGGTCATGATCGACCACGATCTGCGGGTGATCCGGGCCCAATCCCTCCTTCCCAACCGGGTGACTTTCGAGCCCACCGCCCGCTTCATCCTCGAGCTCCCCCTTGGCGCCGAACTGCCTGCGATCGGGGCAAGTGTCGAGATCGTCGATGCCTGAGCGAGGCCGCCTCATCCTGTGTGCGACGCCAATCGGCAATCTGGGCGATGTGTCGGACCGGCTGCGGGCCACCCTCGCCGACGCCGATCTCATCTACGCCGAGGACACCCGGCGGACGTCTGTTCTCCTGGGCCACATCGGAGTCTCCCAGCCGATCCGGTCCCTCTTCATCGGCAACGAGGAGGTGAGGACCGAAGAGCTGCTGAACTCGGTGCTCGAGGGGAAGACCGTTGCCCTGGTCACCGATGCCGGCATGCCGGGGATCTCAGATCCGGGCGCGGCGGCGGTGCGACGGGTGAGAGAGGCTGGTCTCCCGGTGACCATCATCCCGGGGCCGAGCGCGGTGACGAGTGCCGTCGCCCTCGCCGGGTTCGGTGGGGAAGGGTTCGTCTTCGAGGGCTTTCTCCCCAAGAAGGGAAGGGTGCGCACCGAGCGACTCGGGCGCATCGCAGGCGAGGATCGCCCGGTAGTGCTGTTCGTCAGCCCGCACCGCTTTCAGGCCGACCTACTCGACCTCGCCTCGACATCGGGCGAGGACCGCCAGATAGTGGTTACTCGGGAGCTCACCAAGCTCCACGAAGAGGTGTGGGTCGGGTCCATCGGCGGCGCCCTCGAGGAGTGGTCCCGGCGCCCGCCCAAAGGGGAGTTCACCATCGTCCTCGCCCCCGTAGAGCCCAAACCCGTTTCCGCGGCCGATGCCATAGCACAGGCCCGGCTGCTGGTCTCCGGCGGCGCTTCGGCTTCAGACGCGGCCCGGGAGGCCGCCGCGGCGACCGGTGTGTCGCGTCGGAAGATCTACGAAGCCCTGCTCGGTACTCAGGAGCGGAGCTGAGAGCGACAGGACGAGCAGACACCCCTGCCCTTGAACTGTGTGATCCGGGTTTCTGAGCCACAGAAGGTGCAGGTGTCGGTCATCTTGCGCAGGACGATAGAGCTCCCCTCCACCGAGATGAACAGGTGGTCGCCCTCCCGTATGTTGAACAGGCGACGGGTCTCGGCGGGGATCACGATCCGTCCCAGGTCGTCGATCTTGCGGGCGATTCCAGTTTCCATTCCGAGTGTTCTCCTCCGGCGCCCGAGCCTACCCCGGGGCCTGGCGGTGGTGGCGGGTACCGTCTTCAGCCATGGGATGGGTGGACACCCACTGTCATCTGCAACTGGACGGGCGCGACCCTGCCCAGCTTCTGGCCCGCGCCGCAAACGTCGACTGGGTGGTGGCTCCAGGGGTAGATCTCGAGAGCTCAGGGGCCGCCCGGGATCTGGCCGCCAGGTTCCCGGGCAAGGTGATGGCGACCTCGGGTCTCCACCCACACGATGCAGGACTGTGGACCGTGCAGGGCGAAGGCATTGCAGGGCTGGCGCCTGATGCCGTGGCCATCGGGGAGACGGGTCTCGACTTCTATCGCAACCTCGCTTCGCGAGAGCATCAGATCGTGGCCTTTCGTCAACAGATCGCACTCGCCTTGGAACTGGGCAAGCCGATCGTCGTCCATTGCCGGGATGCGTTCTCCGAGATCTTCGAGATCATCGAGGAGACCGGGATCGGGCCGAGATCGATCCTGCATTGCTGGACCGGGGGGCCGCGTTGGACCAAGCGCTTCCTGACCCTCGGTGTCATGTTCTCTTTCGCCGGCCCGGTCGCCTTCGAAACCGGGGACACCGTTCGCCTCGGTGCGGCCGAGGTTCCACCGGAGCGGGCCATGGTGGAAACCGACACTCCGTACCTCGCACCGCCGCCGCATCGAGGGGAGCCGAATGAGCCGGGTTGGGTAGCACTGGTGGGGGCCGCCCTGGCCGGCGTTTGGGGGATGGCCGTCGAGGAGGTAGCGACGATGACCTCGGCCAATGCGACCCGGGTGTTCCGCGGATGACACCGCAGACGAGGACCGAGATCGCCGACCTCCTCGAGCGTCATGGGCTGTCACCCGTGCATCACCTCGGCCAGAACTTCCTCGCCGACGCCAACATCACGCGCAAGATCGTGGCCGTTGCAGGAATCCGGCCCGGTGACCGGGTCCTCGAAGTCGGTGCCGGCACCGGCACTTTGACGAGAGCCCTCGCCGCCGCCGGTGCCCGGGTCGTGGCCTATGAGGTCGACCCTGGTCTGGCGCCCGTCCTGGAGGAGGTCACCGACGGCCTGGATGTGGAGCTCCGCATCGAGGATGTCATGAGGGTCGACCTCGGCGCCGCCCTGGATGGTGGCCCATGGACGATGGTGGCCAATCTGCCGTACAACGTGGGAACGCCTCTGGTCCTGGATGCCTTGAGGACGATCCCCGTCATCATTCGGTTCGTCGTCATGGTGCAGCGGGAAGTGGCGGAGCGGTTCGCTGCGGTCCCGGGGTCGAAGAACTATGGGCTTCCCTCGGTGGTGGCCGGGATCCATGCCCCGGCCCGGATCGCATTTTTCGTGCCGGCGCAGGTGTTCTATCCGGCGCCATCGGTCGAGTCGGCAGTGGTGGTCATGGACCGGGTCCCCACCCCAGACGGCGCCGCTCGCGCCATCGAGCTGGCGGCCGCCGGCTTCAATCAGCGTCGCAAAATGCTGAGGCGATCTCTCGCCGGTGTCATGGAGGACCCGACCGCCACCATTCGGGCCGCTGGGCTCGACCCGACGGCTCGGGCCGAGGATCTGACCCCGGCCGACTTTCTCAGGCTGGCGCTTCAGTGAGCGTGTTCGAGGCGCCTGCCAAGCTGAACTTGTCCCTGCTGGTCGAACCGCCGAAGGCCGACGGATATCACCCCATCAATTCGCTGGTACAGACGATCGAGTGGTGTGATCGACTGGAGGTCGAGGAAGCCGAGGACGACGATTTCACGGTGGTCGGGGACAATCTCGACCCCGAGGACAACCTGGTGCGAAAGGCGGTCGAGGCGGCGAGGCGATTGCGGCCAGTTCCTCCGTTGAGCATCCACATGAAGAAGCGGATCCCGATCGGGGCCGGTCTCGGGGGCGGCAGCTCCGACGCCGCTGCGACCTTGGTTGCGGCCTTTTCCTTCGGTGCCGCTACCGACGCCGAAATAGCGGAAACTGCTTCGTCCCTTGGAGCCGATGTTCCCCTGTTCCTGGTTGGCGGCACGATCCTGATGTCCGGCTACGGCGAGGTCATCGAGACTCAACCTGCTCTCGATCGGTTGGCGGTGGCGGTGGCGGTCCCGGACTTCTCTCTTTCGACAGCCGAGGTCTATCGGAGATGGGACGAATTGGAGGGGCCTACCGGTGAGACTGCCAGTCTCATCTCGTTGCCCCCTCCGCTGCGGGGGCCTATGCCGATCAGAAACGACCTGACACCGGCTGCTATGGACCTGGAACCGGCTCTCGGTGACTTCATGGCCGACCTACGTGGGCTGTGGGGCTCGGCGGTCCTGATGACGGGGTCGGGGTCGGCTTGCTTCGGGTTCTTCCCGGACCGGGGTGAGGCCGACGACGCGGCGCGGGCAGTGAGCGGGTGGTCGCGGGTGGCCTTCGGAGCCGATCTGCGGGATCGGGGGGTCAGCCGGGTCGAGGAATGAACGTAGGGGCTCAGCCATCGACATCACGTCGCTGAAACCCGACCAAACCGGTCGCCAGCAACACCACGGCGAGGAAGGCCAGTACCACCAGCGGGGTGACCGTCAGCTCATCGGCAGGCAGAGCCGGGACGTGGCTGAAGGGTGAGAGATTGAGGGCCCATTGGGGGAACTGGAGGATCCGCCCCAGCTGGCCGAGTAGGAAGAACGCCACCAGCACCCCCCAGATGGCATCGCTGTACCTGGGGGCGATGCCAAACAGGACGACCGCGACCCCAACCACCACCCAGACTGCGGGAATCTGGATCATGGCGGCTTCAACCACACGGGGAACCTGGCCACCGACATCGCCGATGTTCAGGCCGTAGACGAAACCCGCGACCATACCGGCCACGGCCAGGATCAAGACCGGGCCGAGCAACGCGAAAACCAGATGGCTGCCTGCCCAGCGAATTCGCGGGGTAGCCGTCGCCAAAATCGGGTCGGCGCGCAGACTCTCCTCTTCCACCCTCGGGCGCAGCGCTGACCGGACTGCATACGCCGTGGCGATCAGGGCGAGGATGCCCATGGCTGTTGCGAAATACGCTTCGGTGATCCCGGCTTCACCGCCCAACTGCTCGAATATCTCTCTGAGCTGTGGGTTGTCACCCAGGAACCCACGGACGCTTTCGGCGAGGCTCCCATAGACCGCCCCGATGAAGGACAGTCCGACTGACCAGCCCAACAGCGAGGAACGATGCAGGCGCCAGGCCAGACCGAACGGGGACCGCAGTGACGGCGAGGCCGAAGCCGGGCCAAGTCGTGGCTGTACCACGCCGGCCCCGACATCGCGGCGACCCGCCAGCCAAAAGGCGCCGGAGGTGGCGAGCAGGGTCAGGCCAACCGAGAGAGCCAGCACTGGCCAACGTTCGTCGGCGAAGGGTCGGAGCCGGGTGAACCAGCCGATAGGCGAAAGCCATGACAGCCATCCCAATCCGCTGGAAGCCCCACCGTCTCCGGCCAACCTGATCAGGAACGAGGCACCGACGATCCCTACTGCGATTCCCTTGGCTGACCCCGCCCCAGGTGTCATTTGGGCCGCCAGCCCGGAAAAGCCGGCGAAAACCGCGGTGACCGCCGCAAACCCCAGCCCGAACGCGACAGACCCTGACCGGGGAAGGCCGAGCCCGATCAGCCCGGCCGCGCAGAAGGCCCCGATGCTCAAGCCGGCGGCGACGGTCACGATGAGACTCGCGGTCAAAGGGGCGTTGCGGCCTACGACCGTGGCTCCGAGCAGCTCCCGCCTTCCGGTCTCTTCCTCCTGTCTGGTGTGCCTGATCATCGTCAGCGCGGCCATGATCCCTACCAAGACCGATCCGATGACGCCGACCCGCCAGGCGGTCAACCCACCGAACGACGTGTCATAGAGCGGGCCGAGGAAGCCGACTATCGCCGGGTTGGAGACGATGGTGTTGGCGAGGACTAGTCGCTCTGCCTCTGACGGGTACAACTCGATGAAGGCGCTGGCAGTGCCGATCACCAATAGCGCCAGCACCACGATCCAGACAGGGAGCCGGAATCGATCTCGTCTCGCGATGAGGCGAATCAAATGCCCCGTGCCGACCAGCGTCTTCACGTCTCGTCCCGGTAGTGACGCATGAACAGCTCTTCCAAGGTCGGGGGATGGCTGGCGAGGTTGACAACGCCGAGACGCGTGAGATGGGTCAACACCTCGCCGATCTGGTCGGAATCGACCTCGAGGTCGACCTGGTGATCGTCGATACGCAGGTCATGCACACCACGAATGACACCCAGAGTCCCACTCTCGACGGTGCGACCTGCGCGAACGATGCTCACCCGGTCACAGAGCGCTTCCACCTCGGCGAGGATGTGGCTCGCCAAGAGGACGGTTCTCCCCTCATTGCGGTCTTCAGCGACACAGGCCCGGAATTCCGCCTCCATCAACGGGTCCAGCCCGGCCGTCGGCTCATCGAGGATGAGCAATTCCACATTCGAGGCCAGGGCGGCCACCAGGGCCACCTTCTGCCGATTTCCCTTGGAATAGGTGCGCCCCTTCTTGCGCGGGTCGAGATCGAAGCGCTCGAGGAGGGCATCCCGTTTCACGGTGTCGAGCCCTCCTCTCATCCGGCCGAGCAGATCGATCACCTCACCACCCGTCAGATTGGGCCAAAGCGTGACGTCACCGGGTACGTATGCGAGCCGGCGGTGGAGGTCGGTGGCGTCGCTCCAGGGGTCTCGACCGAAGAGGGTGGCCTCCCCGCCATCGGCGCGGATGAGGCCGAGCAGGATCCGGATCGTCGTCGTCTTCCCCGATCCGTTGGGCCCGAGGAAGCCGTGGACCTCACCTTCGGTCACCTCGAGATCGAGCCCGTCGAGTCCGATGGTCTGCCCGTAGCGCTTGGTCAGACCGGAAGTCGAGATGACTGGAGCCATAACGAGGGAGGCTAGGGAGCGGCGGTTGTAAACTCCACCCTGCATCAGGCCTTTTTGGGGGGTGGTGTAACCGGAAGCACGGCAGGTTTTGGTCCTGTAAGAGCGGGTTCGAGTCCTGCCCCCCCAGCGTCTGCAACCGAGAGGTAGCCGTTGTCCCTTCACGTGATCGTTCTCGCCGCCGGGCAGGGAAAACGCATGATGTCCGACCTGCCCAAGGTTGCTCACATGGCCGCGGGGCGGACTCTCGTGGGTTGGGTCTTGGAAACCGTGTTCCCGCTCGACCCTGCCACCACCGTGGTCGTGGTGGGTCATCGGGCGGACGCTGTGGAGCGTCTTCTCCCCGATCATGTGCTGTCTGCGGTCCAGGAAGAGCAGTTGGGCACCGGTCACGCCACAAGGGTCGGAATGGCCGCGATACGAGATATCGACCCCGATGACACCGTTGTCGTCCTTTACGGCGACCTGCCACTCCTCACCCGGGAACTGGTGACCGAGCTGGCGGAGCGAGGCGAGGGAGTCGCCGCCAGGCTGGTAGCGGTCGAGTTCGAGGACCCGACCGGTTATGGGCGAGTGATTCGCGACGCCGAGGGTCTGGTGACGTCGATCGTGGAAGAGCGTGACACCAACGATGAACAGCGGACGATCCGGGACATCAATGCCGGCGTTTACTCGTTTCGGGCTGGTGACCTGATCGAAGCCCTGGGCGAGATTTCCAACGAGAATGCACAAGGCGAGTACTACCTGACCGACGTGATCGGGATCCTTGCGGGTCGTGGTGAGCGCATCGAGCCGGTGAGGGCCATTCCTGAGGAGGTGGTCGGAATCAACTCTCAAGGCCAACTGGCGGAAGCGAGACGGCTTCTGCAAGCGCGTACCAACCAGAAGCTGATGGAATCGGGAGTCTGGATGCTCGACCCCGAACGCACCTACGTCGATGACACGGTGGTGGTGGAGCCGGGCGCCCGAATCTACCCGGGGGTGCATCTCGAAGGCACCACGACCGTGGGAGCAGGAGCCCAGGTGGGACCGGACGTCTTCGCGGTCGACTCCACCATCGGGGCCGGCACCACCGTGTGGTACGCGGTGCTCCGTGGCGCGGTTGTCGGCGAGGAATGCGAGGTCGGGCCTTACGCCTCGCTTCGACCTGGCAGCGTCCTGGAGAGGGGATCGAAGGTCGGGACCTTTGTGGAGACCAAGAACACCACATTGGGCGAGAAGGCCAAGGCGCCCCATCTCAGCTATCTCGGGGATGCGTCTGTGGGGGCGCGCAGCAACATCGGCGCCGGGACCATCACCTGCAACTACGACGGGTTCGAGAAACACCGCACCGAGATCGGCGAGGACGTCTTCGTCGGTTCGGACACCATGCTGGTGGCCCCGTTGACGATCGGGGCCGGTGCGGTGATCGGGGCCGGATCAGTGATCACCGAGGATGTCGCCGAGGGCGCACTGGCAATTGAGCGCACCGAGCAGCGGGAGATACCCGGCTACGCTCGGCGGCGCGCCCAAAGGCAGGCAGCCAAGGAGTCGGAGGGCTGAATTGGACATTGTCTCCCGCAAACGGATGATGCTCTTCAGTGGAGGGGCGAATCTTCCGCTGGCCGAAGAGGTTGCCGACGTGATGGGTGTCTCGCTCGGGGCGCTGGAGCGATCCCGGTTCGCCAACGGTGAGATCTATGTCCGACCCACCGAAAGTGTCCGAGGCGCCGACTGCTTCGTCATGCAGAGCCATTGCGACCCCATGAACGACAACATCATGGAGCAGCTCATCACAATCGACGCCCTCAAGCGGGCCTCGGCGCGACGGATCACCGCAGTCATGCCCTTCTTCGGCTACTCCCGTCAGGACAAGAAAGTCCTGCCCCGCGAGCCGATCACCGCCCGGCTGGTCGGCGATCTGTTCATGACGGCCGGTGCCGACCGTCTGGTCTCGGTGGACTTGCACACAGGCCAGCTCCAGGGCTTCATCCACAAGCCGTTTGACCATCTCACCGCGCTTCCGATCATCACCGACTACCTCACGGAACGTGTCGAAGGTCCCACAACCGTTCTCTCCCCGGATGCCGGTGGTGTGAAGCGTGCCGAGCGATACGCGCGTTTCCTCGACGCCTCGGTCGCCTTCGTCTACAAGCGCCGCGACCCTGTGGCGCACAACACCTCGGAGGCCCTCGAAATGGCCGGCAGAGTGAAGGATCGCCATGTGGTGATCGTGGACGACATGATCGACACCGCAGGGACTGTTTGCAACGCTGCCGATATGGTGCGAGCCCAGGGGGCCATCAGTGTTCGGATCGCCGCCACCCACGCCATCTTCTCCGAGCCCGCCATCGACCGGATCAAGAACACCCAGGTCGACGAGGTGATCGTCACCAACACCCTGCCGGTGAAACCTGACGCCGAGTCTCTCGACGTCATCCAAGTCCTGTCGATCGCACCCATCCTGGCCGAGACGTTGCAGGCGATCTTCATGGACAGCTCGGTCTCCGAGATCTTTCTCGGCGAGAACGCCTAGTCCCGTCGCCGATCCGGCCGCGGTTTCTACACTCGCAACTCCGTGAGTGCGCGACACCGAGAACCTCAAGGTCCGGCCCAGGTACGGCTGCGCGCATTGATCATCGGTCTGGTTGCGGTCTTTGTGATCGGATTTGTGCTTCTCCGCGTTCTCGGCGAGGGCGATGGGGACACGGTTTCCACCACTCCGGTAGCCGGTGGATCCACCACCCAGCCCTCAACCGACCCGGGGGCCACGACAACCACCCCGGACGGCGCTACTTCGTCGTCGGTCGGCGGGTCGACCGGCTCGACCAGCAATCTGGCGCCCCTGCAAGAGGTGAGGTTGGAAACCGTGTTCGAGGGGATGAATCAACCCACGGTGATCACCGCTCCCTCCGGAGACGATCGTCTCTTCGTGGCCCAGCGCGTCGGTGTCATCCGAATCCTGGACGCCTCGCGTCAGATGCTCGACCCTGCCTTTCTCGACCTCACCGACCGAGTGCTGGCGGGTGGGATCGAGCAGGGGCTGCTCGGGCTGGCCTTCCATCCCGACTATGCCAACAACGGCCGGTTCTTCGTCTACTACACCGACAAGGAGGGCCGACGCCAACTCTCGGAGTTCGCGGTCTCGACTACCGACCCGAACCGGGCCCGCGCCGACTCGGAGCTGGTCTTGATCGAGCTGGAGCAGCCAGCCAACTCCGTTGACATCAGGCACTACGCCGGCCAACTGGGGTTCGACCCCGAGGGCTATCTGTGGGTCTCGATGGGTGATGGGGCGGATTCCCGGGCCCAGGCCCAGGACCCCAACACCTTCTTCGGCAAGGTGCACCGCATCGATGTCGATTCCGGGGACCCATATGGGATCCCGCCGGAGAACCCGTTTGTCGACGGTGGCGGTGCCCCCGAGGTGTGGGCCTACGGATTGCGCAACCCGTGGCGGTTCTCGATCGACCCGGTCGACCGGTTGATCTACATCGCCGACGTCGGCCATGCCGACCAGGAGGAGATCGACGTCCTCCCCATCGATGAGGGTGGGTTCAACCTCGGCTGGTCGGACATGGAAGGGACCCGTTGCTTCCACAAACAGGACTGTGACCCGGCCGACTACACCTCACCGGTGATCACCTACAGCCACGAGGAGGGGTGCTCGGTCACCGGCGGGGCGGTTTATCGGGGTCAGGAGATCCCCGAGCTGGTGGGGACCTACTTCTACAGCGACTGGTGCAACCAGTGGATCAGGTCATTCAAATACGTGGACGGTCAGGTGACCGAGGAGACCGACTGGACCGAGGACCTGGGAACGATCGGTCAGGTCGACAGCTTTGGGATCGGCGGTGACGGGGAGCTCTATCTGGTCACCTACGACGGCGTGGTCGCCAAGTTCAGCGCGGTTCGTTAACCGGCGCCGGGTAGTACCACTGTCTCGCCGGGGTAGATGAGATCGGGATCACCGGAGCGGAGCTGGTCTCTATTGGCATCGATCACGTCGTCCCAGTAGGACGTGATCTCCGAGGCGCTCGGAGGGCGGGTCAGCCGTTCTTGGAGATGATGAGCCGAGATGCTCCAGAGATGGTCTCCCTTTTCCACAATCACGGTCGCCGGCCCGTTGCTCTCGATGGTGATCGGCAGATAGCCGGGAGTCCCGGGTTGTTGGGCCATGGCCACCGGGCCGAAGGTGAAGCCGAGTATCGCAATCGACACCACCATCATTCGACGGGCAAAAAGCCTCACATGTCGAACCTAAGGCCGTGAGCGGGACTCTGGAAGAGGGTTACGATGGGTCGACCGACACGCAGGAGCCGTGATGAGGGTCCGAATTGGGATCGCCGACACCGACAAGCTCGTAGAGATCGAGATCGATGAAGTCGCATCGTTCAAGAAAGAGCTGGAACGTGCCGTTGCCGCCGGCGAGCTGGCCTGGTTCACGGACAGCCGGGGGAGAACAGTGGGAATACCCTCCCGTCAGGTGGCCTTTGTCGAGATCGAGGACACCGAGGGCGGGCCGGCGGTTGGCTTCGCCCCTGCGGTCTGAGCTGTCAGACGGCGCGACGGCGGCGCTCGGCGAGCCAGCGCTTGCGCAGTCGGCGACGATCGTCCTCGGCGTATCCACCCCAGACACCCGACTCCTGGTTGGTTTCGAGGGCGTACTGGAGGCAGTCCTCCTGAACGGTGCAAGTTGAGCAGATGGCGATCGCGGCGTCGATCTGTTCGACCGCCGGACCGGTGGTGCCGATGGGGAAGAACAGGCTCGGCTCCGAATCCCGGCAAGCTGCCAGGTCCCGCCAATCAGTGGTGATGGTTGTGAGCACGAACTTTTCCTTAATTTGTGATCTTTTTCACAAGGTTGCATGCCATATTAGCGGCCGCACCAGGGATTTCCGGTCCGGAATGTACTGGCCGGGCCCTCATTTGTAAACGAGTTTCTCGCGATGAGACGCACCTCATCCGTCATCGGTCACCGGGGATGGCCCGCCCGGTTCCCGGACAACACCCTCAGTGGATTGCTGGCCGCGGCCACCGTGGCCGACGCCGTGGAGGTCGACGTCCGGCGTTGCGCCGACGGCAAGCTGGTTCTCTCCCATGACCCCGATCTGGCCGGTTACCCGGTGACGGCCCACGGATGGGGCTTCCTCGGCGAGCTGGATCTCGGAGGGGGCCATCATCCCGCCCTTCTCGATGAGGCACTGGGGGCGCTCCCTGAGACCCCGGTGTTACTCGAGGTCAAGAACCTCCCGAATCAACCCGGGTTCGAGCCCGATCATCGGATCGGTCTCGAAACCGCCTCGAGGGCTCGCCCCGGAGATGTGGTCACATCGTTCTACTGGCCGACCGTCGTAGCCGTCCGCCATCAGTTCCCGGATGTAGCCACCGGGTTGATCGTCGGAGAATGGGGAGAACTCGGTCAATCAATAGAACAATGTCTGGACGCCGGCCATTCCGCGGTGGTCCCCGACGTGAGGCTGGTTCGCAACGACAGAGGACGCCAGCTGGTGAGCGAGACCGACCTCGACGTCTACGTCTGGACGGTCAACGACCCGGCCGAAGCCGAAGAGTTGGCCGGGATAGGAGTAGCGGGCATCATTACCGACGATCCCGGACTGATCTCCTCCATCAGGGAAAGCCAATGACTATCAGGGAAGAGCTCGCCGAAGAGCTGAAGAACGCGATGCGGGCCCAGGATGGCCCGAGACGTGACGTGATCCGCCAGGTGGAGACCGAGGTTGCCGTTGCCCGGAGCCAGCCCGGCTTCGAGGGTGAGGTCGACGACGAGCTCTACCGCAGCGTGATCGCCTCCTACGTCAGGAAGATGGACAAAGCGCGCAACGAGTACCTGGAGATCGGAGAGCGTGGCGCGGCCATGGCGGAGAAGCTCGGCTTCGAGGTCGAATACCTGTCGAGATGGCTCCCCAGCAAGCTCGACGAGAAGGCGACCAGAGACCTGGTCTCGAGCGCTATCACCACGTTGGGCGTAGCTGGCGATGAGAAGGCCGCAGGACGGGTGATCGGGCACCTGATGAAGACCCATGGCAAGGATCTGGACGGGGGACTGGTCAATCGTCTGGTGCGGGAGGAGCTGGCGCCCGATTGAGCGTCCCCGATTTCGAGCCGATGCTCGCCACCCGGTGGCCGGCCGCGTTCGATGACCCGGGATGGTGGTTTGAGGTCAAGTGGGATGGGTATCGAGCGATCGTGTCCGCCGAAGGAGGCCGAATTCGGGCCCGGTCTCGCCGTGGTCTCGACCTGACCGGGCCCTTCCCCGAGTTGGCGGGACTACCGATTCCCGAGGGAATCGCGGTCGACGGCGAGGTCGTTGCCTTCGACGAGCAGGGTCGCCCCTCCTTCTCCAACCTTCAGCGGAGGACCGGGTTCGGCGGTCGGGGCACCGGCGCCGAGGTGGGGGTCAATCTCGTGGTCTTCGACCTCCTCTTCGCCGGTGAGAATCTCACCGGTCTTCCCTACGAGGACCGGCACGCCCGGCTGGAGAAGCTGATCCTGCCCGAGCCAATCGTGGTCCCCGAGCCCGTCCCTGAGCAAGGGCTCTCCTTGTTCGCCGCCGCACAAGCTCAGGGTCTGGAGGGAATCGTCGCCAAGAGGCTCGGCTCACCCTATTGGCCCGGGCGACGGTCCTCGGACTGGCGCAAGATCTCGGTCAAGCACCGCCTTCGCTCAGTCGTCGGCGGGTATCTGCCTGGCGAGGGAGGGAGGGCGTCGACCTTTGGATCGATCCTGGTCGGGCTGTATGACGAGAGGGGTCTGCGCTGGATCGCGGCAGTTGGCTCGGGCTTTGATGAGGCGGCGCTCAATGCGTTCTCAACAGCGCTCCATGAGCTGGAACGCCCTGCAAAGCCGTTCTACAACGAGGTGGTGGTGCCCAACCCGAACCGGCCGGTGTGGGTGGAACCGGGAATCGTGGTCGACGTCGAGTACAAAGAATGGACCCACGACCTCCACCTCAGGGCGCCGGTCTACAAGGGGATAGAGATCGCCGATCCGGGAACCGTCACCTGGGCCGAGGAGGGACCGGGTTAGCCGGCCTTGGCCGTCTTGACCTCTTTGGACTTGGTGGCCTCGACCGAGGCCTTGAGGGCCTCGAGAAGGTCGACCACCTTGGTGGGCTCCGGCGACGACGAGGTCACAATTTCCTCGCCGGCGACTTTCCTCTCGGCCAGTTCCTCGATCGCCTCCCGGGTCCGGTCCACATAGGCGTCGGCGGCGAAGGGCTTGGTGAGGTTGTCGATCAGGGTTGCCGCCATCTCGACCTCTTCGGGTCGGATCTCGACCTTGGCGTCGAGCTCTTCGAACTCGGCCTCCCGGATCTCGTCCGGCCAATACATGGTCTCCATAACGATCACGCCGTCCTTGGCTCGCAACGTGGCGAGTTGCTGCTTCTCCCTGATCGAGACCTTGGCGACCCCCACCCTGCCTTTTTCCTTGAGAGCCTCCTCGAGGATCTTGTAAGCCTTGATTCCAGTCTTCTCAGGTGCCAGGTAGTACGTCGACTTGTAGAACATCGGATCGATCTCCGACTCGTCGACGAACTGCACTACGTCGATCAGCTTGTTTCCCTCAGGGTGGGCGGAGGCCAGCTCGTCGTCGGTGAACACGACATAGCGGTCCTTCTCGAACTCATAGCCCCGGACGATGTCGTCCCAGGCGACCTCTTCACCGTCGGCTTCGGCTACCCGCTTGTAGCGGATGGGGGAGTGGTCGGTCTTGCGGAGTTGCTTGAACTTCGGGGTCTTGTTGTCGGTCGCGGTGTAGAGGCCCACCGGGATTGTGACCAGACCGAAGTTGATGGCGCCTTTCCATATTGAACGAGGCATAAGGGGGAGTCTATTGAAG
>JBBDQO010000043.1:42240-45036 GCA_040905925.1 Acidimicrobiia bacterium
TCGTTCACTGGGGGGAGACACAGCGCTCCCGGCAGGATTCGAACCTGCGCACCCGGCTCCGGAGGCCGGCGCTCTATCCCCTGAGCTACGGGAGCGTCGAAGGGTCAATCCTATCGAGAGCACCGCCCCTACCCTCCCGGGGGTGAAGTACGTCTCGACCAGGGGTGACGCGCCCGAGCTGGATTTTCACTCCACCGTGGTGGCGGGTCTGGCGCCGGATGGCGGGCTCTATGTGCCCACCGAGATCCCGGTCCTTCCCGAAGCCTGGGAGCAGTGGAGCTATGTCGAGGCTCTGTCGTCGACGCTTTCCCTGTTCGGCGCCGGGGAGACCAAGGATCTGGTCGAGTTGGCCGCCTCGCGTTTCCGGCACCCGGGGATCGCCCCCATCGTCCCGGTTGGTGATCGATTTGCCTTCGAGTTGTTTTGGGGGCCGACGCTCTCCTTCAAGGACCACGCCCTTCAGGTCTTGGGCGGGCTCCTCGAGCGGGAGCTCGGCACCCGGACGGGCGTCATCCTCGGGGCCACATCGGGAGACACGGGATCGGCGGCCATCGAGGCAATTCGGGGAAGACCCAACATGAGGATCGTCGTCCTCTACCCGGAGGGCATGGTGTCCGACTTCCAACGCCGCCAGATGACGACAGTTGACGACCGCAATGTGTCGGCGGTGGCGGTGCGGGGGACGTTCGACCAATGCCAGATGCTGGTCAAGGAGGCGTTTCGCTCACATCGCGACCTGTTGGCATTCAACTCGATCAACTGGGCACGGATCGCCACCCAGGTCGGTTACTACGTGTTCCTCGGATCGAGCGTCGGGGAGAGGTTTGACGTGGTCGTTCCCACGGGGAACTTCGGAAATGTCTATTCCTGTTGGTTGGCGAAACGGATGGGGGTTCCCATCGGCACCATCACGATTGCCAACAATGCCAATCAGGGTCTCGCCGATCTGGTGGGCACAGGGTCGATGAGCCACCGACCGGTCGTGGCCACGGTGGCGCCGGCCATGGACGTCGGCATCCCCTCCAACCTCGAGCGTTTCGCCGGCGATCCGCAGGTCGAGTTCGCGGCCGGTTACGCCGACGACACTCAGATTCGCCAGACCATCTCCGACGTGTACCGCGACCACGGCTACGTCCTCGACCCTCACACCGCTGCGGCCTGGCATGTCGGAGTGGCCACCAGGACCAACCTGCCTCAGGTAGTGGTCGCCACTGCGCACCCCGCCAAGTTCTTCGAGACGATCAGGGCAAGCCTGGGTCAATCCCCGGAGTGGCCCGAGATTCATGATGAACTGTTCCAACTCCCGGAGCGAATCGAGGTGATAGAACCCGATACTTCAGAGCTGGAACGGTTGATCCGATAGGTGAATTCGAAGGCTGCTTTGCGCAATCGCGTCGAGTGGCTACGATGAACATCGCTGCCGGCGCCAAGGGACACGGCAACGACCCACCCAACAGGCCTCTTTCGAGGCATTGCCCCATAGCTGTGCGATGGTGCATATCCCGGTCCAAGTGAGCCCCTAGGGACGAATCGCGAAGGATCCAATGACCACACGAGCTCAACTCCAGAGCAAGTCGATCGACGAACTCCGTCAGATCGCGGCGGCGGTCGGCATCGAGACCGACGGTCTCCAGAAATCGAAACTGATCAGTGCCCTGGCCGACGCCGGTCAGGTCGCAGAGGACAGCTCGCCGGCGAATGTCGTCGAGTTGCCACAGGTGACGGTGCGTCCGGAGCGGACCGCCCCGGACGGCGAAACCGAACCGGCCCATGTCGAATCAGGTGACTCAGAGTCGGGCTCTGCGCCGCGGGTCGACGGGCGATCGGAGTTCTCGGACGAGTTTCGTGGTGGCAACCGCCAGCGGCGGCGCCGTCGCGGCGGCACCGGTCAGCGCGATGACGAGTTCATCCCGGAAGAGGAGCTTGAGGTCCGGGAGGGCCTGCTCGACATCCTCCCTGAGGGCTACGGCTTCCTTCGTGTCACCGGTTATTTGCCCGGAGAAAACGACGTGTACGTGTCGGCCAACCAGGTCCGGAAGTTTCGTCTTCGCAAGGGTGACATTGTCTCCGGCCCGATCAGGCCCCCACGCTCCAAAGAGAAGTTTCCCGCAGTGGTTCGCATCGACAAGGTCAACGGGGTGACCTCCGACGAAGCCATGAACCGGCCGAAGTTCGAATCCCTGACCCCGCTCTTCCCCGACCAGCGACTCAGGCTCGAAATCGAGTCCAGGCCCAACGGGATCCTGACCCGGATCGTCGATCTGATCGCCCCCATCGGCAAGGGCCAACGCGGCCTGATCGTCTCGCCGCCCAAGGCGGGCAAGACCACGGTGCTCCAGGAGATTGCACAGTCGATCACGACCAACAACCCCGAGTGCTATCTGATGGTGGTGTTGGTCGACGAGCGCCCTGAGGAAGTCACCGACATGCAGCGCTCGGTGAAGGGCGAAGTGATCTACTCCACCTTCGACCGTCCGGCCGAAGAGCACACCCAGGTGTCAGAGCTTGCCCTGGAGCGTGCCAAGAGACTGGTCGAGATGGGGAGCGATGTCGTCATCCTCCTCGACTCGGTCACCCGACTCGCCCGGGCCTACAACCTGGCGACTCCGGCCTCGGGGCGAATCCTCTCCGGTGGTGTCGACTCACAGGCGCTCTACCCGCCCAAGCGGTTCTTTGGCGCGGCGAGGAACATCGAGGAAGGCGGTTCCCTCACCATTCTCGGCACCGCACTCGTGGAGACCGGCTCCAAGATGGACGAGGTCATCTTCGAGGAGTTCAAGGGCACCGGGAACATGG
>JBBDQO010000044.1:0-1382 GCA_040905925.1 Acidimicrobiia bacterium
CCCCCCCCCCCCCCCCCCCCCCCCCCCCCCCCCCCCCCCCCCCCCCCCCCCATGTCTGCTAATCTCGACTAAGACCCAAGGAGATTCAAAATGAAGACGGGAATCCACCCCAAATATCAAATCGCAACCGTCCGGTGTTCCTGTGGGAACACCTTTCAGACGCGCTCGACCAAGCCGGAGCTGCATACGGAGCTTTGCTCCGAGTGCCACCCCTTCTACACTGGAAAGCAGAAGATGGTCGACACCGGTGGACGAATCGAGCGGTTCGAGCGGAAGTACGGCAAGCGTCCTACAAGTTAGCGGATTGCCGTGTCAGCCAGCCTTCGGGGCGTTTGGCGGCGTGACGTGGCGCCATGCTTCGTTCTCGGTCGCCCAAATACGGTACTGCAAGTATTCGGGCTCCCTGCGGCCTCGCCTGTCACCACCTCACGCGCCCCAAACCTCGCAAACGCTGACTGACAAGGCATTAGCGCGTGGCTTCTAAACCCTCTATCGGTGGCCAGGCCGTCATGGAAGGGGTCATGATGCGCGGCCCCGAGTCCTGGGCGGTGGCCGTTCGAAAGCCGGACAGGCAGATCGTCGTGCAGCAGCACGAGCTTCCCTCCTACCCCTCCCGACACAAATGGACCAAAAAGCCGTTCCTGCGCGGGGTGTGGGTGCTCGTCGAGTCGATGATGATCGGATTCCAGGCTCTCAAGATCTCCGCCGCCTACGCCGTCGAGGAGGAGGGCGACACTCCGGAAGACGCCACCACGGTCGAAAAGACCCTCAACTACAGCCTGGGAATCGGGATGGTGGTGATCACCGCCCTGTTCATCACGGTGCCTGCCTTCATCTCCAAGTGGGGAGGCAGCCGCCTGGGTGTGGAGGGGGACCTCTCCCAGAACCTGCTCGAGGGCGGGATCCGCATGAGCATCTTCCTCGGTTATGTGATCCTGATCGGCTTTATCCCCGATATCCGCAGGGTGTTCCAGTACCACGGGGCCGAGCACAAGACCATCTACGCCTACGAGAACGACGACCCGATGGAGCCCGAGATCATCGACACCTACTCCACCCTGCACGTCCGCTGCGGGACGAACTTCCTGTTCGTGGTGATGATCCTGGCCATCATCGGGCACTTCATCGCCGATCTCCTGCTTCAAGGATCGTCGGTCTGGGTGAAGCTGGCCGCGAGGATTCTGATGATCCCGGTAGTCGCCGGGGCCTCCTACGAGGTGATCAGGGCCGCCGGGCGCAACGACCGATCGGCGATCTTTCGCATCGTGAGCCTGCCGGGGCTGGCAGTCCAGAAGATTACGACCCGTCCCCCCACTCTCGACCAGATCGAGGTGGCGGTCAAAGCGATGGAGGGAGTGATCAGCCGGATTCCGAAGGCGGAG
>JBBDQO010000045.1:0-8225 GCA_040905925.1 Acidimicrobiia bacterium
GGAAGGGGTTTAGATCAATTTGGCGATGGAGGTTTCCGCACCCCGGGAGAGACGGGTCAGAGGCTCGCGAGGATAACCGGGGTCGAGACCGGCCGCCTTGGCCGCCGCCTTCACCCCGGGGATCCCGTGGGCCTCCACGTCTGCGCTCACCGAGCTGAGGCGCTTCTGGAGCCGTCTCGCCGTCTCCGGGCTCTCCTTGGTCGCAGCCAGGATCTGGAGCACCAGAGCGGGCAGATAGTTGCCCGAACCGGTGATCGCCCCGTCACAGCCCACGGCCATGGCTGCGGTCAGGGCTGGCGAGGATCCCGAATAGACAATGAACCCGGGTGGGGTGGCATCGATTATGGATTGGAGCCGCACCACGTCGCCACTGGAGTCCTTCATCCCCACCACCTTGTCGTGGCGGGAGATGCGCCAGACCAACTCAATGGGGAGGTTGTAGTTGGTGACCCCGGGCACCGAGTAGATGAACACCGGCAGCGGCGACATATCGGCGATGGTCCGATAGAAGCGGAGGATGGCCTCGTCACGCCCCCGGGAAAGGGTGGTCGGGGTCATCACCAGGATGCTGTCGGCTTCGGCGTCGGCCGCCTCCTGAACCTGGCGAACCGCGACTCGCGTCGACTCGGCGGCGATCCCGACCATGAAATGCGCCTTGCGGCGCCGACCGGTCTTGACCAAGCGGCCGCGCTCACCGGGCTCGAGATAGGGGCCCTCACCGTTGGAGCCTCCGATCACGAAACCGGTCATGCCGACGTTGCCGAGGACGCGGAGATTGTGAGTGTGGGCCCTCGTGTCGATCTCCCCGCTCCGGGTGAACGGCGTGATCAACGCGGGCATGTACTCAGGTGGTGGCAGCATCGACCACAGGCTAGAAAGACTGTTTCAGGGTTCGGGCCCTATGCGGGTGCCGGGGGCTCCATGCGGAAGACTGCGTCATCGTCCCAGTCGACCGTGCCGTTCCACCACAGGAAGTTCGTCTGCCACGTGTGCTGGAACTCGATCCGGACCCCGATCCAATCCGCGGTGCCTGTGTCGTTCACCCTGTCCTCCGGATCCCAGTTGCTGCCGAGGTTGACGGCAACCCAGGTCGAGCCCTGGCACGCGATCAGGTCGAGGTCGGCCGGAGTCGAGGGGCGGTAGATGCGGGTGTAACTGTTGGACACTGGATAGGAGCCGCTGACATCGGACTTGTAGATGTGGACGAATTGGACCTGACCGGTCTGAAACGACTGGAGGGCACCGGTTGCCGCTTCGAGGATCACGCAGTCGGCGTCCCCGTTGTTGGCAGCAGATGCCGCTACCCGGCCGCCTTCCCGGGTGGCAACGGTGACCGAGAGCCAGTCACGGAAGGCCATTCCGTACTCGAAGGCACCGAGGGCGATCATCATCAGAAACATGAAGATCAAAGAGAACTCGATCAGGGTGGTGCCCTTTTCGCCTTCCTTGCCGCGCCAGGGGTGGAGCAGGCTCATTCGTTGGGAACCAGTCGCACCGGGTTGCCGATGATCCGAGCCGCCCATGTGGTGCGGTCGTGGGGCTCGGAGTTCTCGATTTCCATCTTCCACCAGCAGTTGGTGGTGCAGGTGTAGCTGTCGGGAATCTCCACCTGGGCGGTGACCCAGAGCCCGTTGAAGAGCGAGGGAGGGGTCGAGGTCTTGATTCTGCAGGCTCCTGAATTGGAGTAGACCACCGTGCCTGCCTCGTTCCTGGCCACCCAGTCACAGGTGGCGGTGCTGCCGGCGGGGGTCTTGACCGTCATCCAGGCTTCTTGGTCGTCCTCGCCCGGGTCGTAGAACTGGAGCTCGAGGGTCTTGCCCGCGTGGACCTGGGCGACTTCGGCGACGTGCAGGGTCGAAATGCCCGATTGGTTGGTGAAGATCGAGATGTCGTTGATCCCGTACACCCGGGCGTTGGCCGCGCTGGCGGTGTTGGCCCGAACCGCGAATTGATTGGTGCCACCGTCGTTGCCGTCGGTCCAGACCCGGAGCACGTAGATCCCGGGGGCAACCGCCCCGGACAACCTGCAGAGGGTGACCCAGTTGTTCATGTAGGTGCCCGAGGAGGCCCCGGAAGTGATGTTGAAGGCGCCGGTCCCAACAGAGCAGCCGGTGATGGCCACGTTGTTGGTGGGGTCGAGCGGGGTGTCGTCAAACCGGTACATCTGGAAATGGGTGTCGGCCCCACCCCCGGTGTTCTGGGCGCGGTCGCCGGTCTCGAAATCGAAGCTGCCCCGCTCGTAGAAGCCGGCGTCGTAGACGCGAACGCTTAAATCGCTGACTCCGGAGGGGACATCGACCGCCAGGTAATAGCCGTCGAAGCGGTGCTCGGTGTTGTCGAATTCCTGGTTCCAGGTGCCGTCGTCGTCCCAATACAGTGTCGAATGGGCGTCACCGTTCCACTTGTTGGTGTAGGGCCCGGAGACGGCTGCCCAGAATCGCTGTGCGGTGGCCGGGTTGCAGTCGCCGCTCTGGATGCTGGTGATCCCGACTCCGAAACAGGGATCGGGGCTGCCGATCGGAACCGGTTTCACGTACTCGGCGGTGGCCACCCTGGTGATGTCGAATGAGTCGAATCCGAACAGCTTCACGAAGAAGGTCGGGATCTGGGTAGCCAAAGTGACTTCGAGCTTGTTGTCAGCGAGCTGGCGCCAGTCGAGGTCGTCTGGCCCTCCGCCCGCCACCGGGCTGCCGTTGATGCTCCCGATGTCGAAGCCGTTGGCGTTGGCGGCGCCAAGTGCGTTGTCGTTGACACCGTCGGTATCCCCGGGCAGGAAGACCACACCGGCCAGAGCCGATGAGTCGGCGCCGCGCTGGAGGCGAGCACCGTTGAGGTAGAGCCAACCAAGGTCGACCGCGAATGCCGAGATCCCCAGCAGAACGACAAGCATGACGGCGATCAGAGGCAGCGCCATACCCCGGTCGTCACCTTCAAGGCGTCGGGCGAGACGTTGGCGAATTGCTTGTTTCATTCGAAGACCTTTGGCTCGAGACGGGTGATGGTCGATTCATCGATCGTGATCGAACCCCGGAACGGGGCGAAGTTGGTGACCCAGTCGTGGGTCATGATGATCCTGACCCCGATGATGTCGAGTGGGTCGTCGCCAACCACCGTTTGACGGGAGGTGGCGACCCATCCGATCGGATTGATGGTCCAGGTGTCGGATGGTTGGGCGGGGACATTGCACAGATTCGGATCTCCGCCGTCGAACACGGCGTAGTTGGTGACGCCCTGCGCCCCGTTGACGTCTGCCTTGAAAATCTGGATCGACGTGATCCGGTTCAGGTCACCTTGGGTGGCGACAGTGCCGATCCCTCGGAGGATGGCGCAATCGGCGTCTACATCGTTCCCGGCAAGGGCGCCCACCCGGGCGCCCTCACGTGAGATATAGGAGACGGTGAGGAAGTCCTTGAAGGCCAGGCCGATCTCCATGATGCCCATGATGATGAGGATCAGCAGAGGGAAGACGAGGGCGGCCTCGACGATGGTGGCTCCCCGTTGACGGCGGGTCCCGGCCTTGGGGGCTGAGGATTGGGTCTTGGAGAATCTCATTTGACGCCTCGGTGGTCATCTCGGGCCGGGTTGGCCGCCCGAGGCGAGCTGAACACGTAGTCGACCTCAGGGGAGGGATGGAATAGATCCAACCCAGCGAAGGCTAAGCGGGCTCCGGAGAAGGGATAGGGGCCGTGCGGCCCATTCGACGCGACGAAACGGAGGGAACGCTGCATCGACTGATCGATGCGTCTCGCTCCCCTCCCGATACGAGGGCATGTCGGTCGTCTGCTCACTTGACTTCGAGGTCAATGTCGGCAGATCTGCCCGATTTCTTTAAGAAAACACCTGGGTCTGGGGGACCCTGATCGGTCTAGGTGCTGGGCACCAGATGGATCGGGTTGCCGATCATGTAGGCCCGCCAGGTAGTGGTGTCGTTGACCCCCGAGGTATAGACGTAGTTCATCTTCCACCAACAGGTGACGCAGGCGTACTCCGGTGGCAGATCCATCTCGAATTTGAGCCAGCGCCCGTTGTACTCCTGGGGGCTCACCGTCTCCTGACAGCTCGAGCCGGCGGGGATGGTCTGTTGCAGGGACCACGGTTGGGTCGGGTTGTTGCGGTCGTAGATGCGGCATTCGCCGTCGTTGAACACCGTCAGATCGGGCCCCACCACCTGGAGGGTCCCCGGCGCCGAAGACTCACCCGGGTCGTAGAGCTCGATCACGAAAGTCTTGCCGTGGTAATAGGAGGGGACCTCGGCCAGGTAGAAGGCCGTGGTCGACCCGCTGAAGTTGTTGTAGATCGAGAAGTCACCGAGAGCGAAGAGGTTCCCCGTGGTCGACCGGACCGAGTAGCGGTTGAGGCCGGCCCGATTGACGATCGCACCGGGGTCGACGTGGCGGATCTGGAGGATGTAGATACCGGAGCCGGTTTGTGTCCAGCAGCCCTGCCCGTCCGGTGCAGTGAAGCTGTACGGAGCCGGGTCGGGAACCTGAGGCTGCGGTGGGATCGTGGCCTCGCACAGCCTTGTGTTGTCGGAGATGTCGAGGGGGGTGGGATCGGGAGCGTAGAGGGCGACGTACATGGTCGGCCCGCAGCTTGCCGCGCTGCTCGGTCCCCAGTCCTCGCATCCTCGGTCCCCGGTGCGGATTCCGTCGCTGGTGGGGTTCCCACCGGAGGTGTTGTAGAAGGCCAGGTCGTTGCCCTGGACCGTGAAGGTGGACCCGGATTCGATGCCGTAGAGATACCCGCCGCTGCGAGCCGGCGGTGAAGGGTTCTGGGTGCAAGTCGGATTGTCGCTCGACCCCCGACACCACGAGGAATGCGCGTCACCCATCACGGTGTCTGTCCACTTGCCGTGGATGTTGGCCCAGAAGTTGTCCTGTCCGGTGCAGCCCGGTTGGTCTGGGTCGCACGAGTTTCCGAATTGGTTATCCGGGCTGCCCAGTTTCAGCGGCGGGATGAACTCGGCGGTGGCGGTTCGTGAGATGGCCATCGTGCTGAAGCCGAGGATCTTGGCGAAAAAGGTAGGAACGACGTCGCGAACAGTGACCGCGAGCTTGTTGGGCTCACCTGGGACCACCCCGGGGTTTACGACGACATCGACCAGCGAATCGTCGTACCCGTTTCTCAGCGCGATATCGATCGCGGTCGAATCTGCGGTCCCGGGTTGGCCCGGGAGCCAGATGACGCCCCCCAGAGCCGCAGCGTCGGCTGCCCGTTGAATCCGGCTGGCACTGAGATAGAACCAGGCCAGGTCGGTGCCGAACGCAGCCATGCCCATCAGGACAACCATCGATGCCGCCACCAGGGCCAGTGCCGCACCCCGATCGTTGTCTTTCGCCCTTCGGAACAGTCTTTTCATTGGGTGCCCCTGGTATCTGGCTCTACCTGCATCACGGCGGTCTCGGTCCAGTCGACGGTGGGAAACGGGAAGATCCCGGTCACACTGGTGTGGGAGAAGGTCAATTCGACGCCGAGGACATCGAGGGTGGGGGGGACGCGGTCACGCGACGACGCCACCCACGGGCAGCCATTGGCGCAGGAAAGGTCGATGAGTGGTGAATCGCAAGCCAGGCCGCTGCCGCTCGGGGTGTACTCGTTGATCGATCCGACTATCGGGTCGCCAACGGCATCGGCCTTGAAGACTCTGACCAGCTCCAGGTCCCCGAACCGCAGGTTGCAGGAGGCTTCCTCGACAGCCTGGAGGATCAGGTCGTCCGCGGTTGGGAAGTCGGCGGCAGCGGCGCCGGTGCGCGCCCCTTCTCGGGCGGCATTGGTGACGGTCAGGTAATCGACCACGAGGAATCCGATTTCGGAGAGACCCACTGCCATGAGGATGAGCACAGGGAGGATCAGGCCCACCTCGACCAGGGAGGCACCTCGTTCACGGAGTTGCCTCATGACTCGAATACCTGGGGCTCGATCTGGAAGTCGGTCGCGGTGGTGAAATCGCTCGAGTCGACGAAATAGCCGGTCAGCCAATCATGAGTGAACTGGACCTCCACCCCGACCCGGTCGAGGGTCGGGGCCTCGACATCGCGATCCGCCGGGTCCCAATTGGGGACGGTGTAGGTATCTCGGAACGGTTCGGGGCAGGGGGTCCAGTCACAACAGCCGACGAGGATGGTGCCCGGGGAGTTGTCGCTGCAGTCGGAGCCTGGGGTGTAGTTGTAACTCGTGGAGGCGCCACCGGGGGCGGCCTTGAACACCCTCGCCCGCATCCCACTGGCGATGCCCGCCGGGGCCAGGGTTCGCTCGATATCGCGCAGGATCTGGATGTCGGCCCGGGGGTCGTCTCCGTAAGTGGCGCCGGCACGGGCGCCTTCGCGGGCAGCGTGGCTGATTGATAGCCAGTCTTTGAAGGCGAGCCCGAACTCCACAATCGCGAATAGGGCGATGAAGAGCAGGCCGTAGACGAGGGCGGCCTCAACCAGTGTGGCGCCCCGCTCGCCATCGACATTTTTTCTCATCTCGCCCCTATTTCCCTCGCACTCAGCACTCTGCGTGATCCACAACTACAGTCAGTGGTGGCCTTGGGGTAAACGCGTTCAATTTACCCCTGTCAGGCTAGGTGAAAGAACCGAGAGGGCAAGGAGGCGAGCAGCCTATTAAGCCCTGATCCGACCGGGGTGAGATCAGCTTGTTTGCGAGGCGAGACGGCGGTTTTTGACCTTCGCCCTCACATAGTCGGCATTCATCATCGCGATGAAGTCGATCGAGATCGATTTGGGGCAGGCAATCTCGCACTCGCCGTAGCTGGTGCAGGAGCCGAAGTACTCCTCCATGATCTCCACCATGTTCTCGGTCCTGGTCCAGCGCTCCGCCTGGCCCTGGGGCAGCAGGTTGAGATGACCGATCTTGGCCGCGGTGAACAGGTTGGCCGCCCCGTTGGGACAGGCGGCGACACAGGCGCCGCAACCGATGCAGGCGGCGGCGTCGAAAGCGGTGTCCGCCACCTGCTTCGGGACCGGGATCATATTGGCGTCGGGGGCCGAGCCGGTGTCGACCGTGATGTACCCACCCGCCTCGACGATCCGGTCGAATGCGCTCCGGTCGACCACCAGATCCTTGACAAGGGGGAACCCGGCTGCCCGCCATGGCTCGACGGTGATGGTGGCTCCATCCCTGAACTTGCGCATATGGAGCTGGCAGGTGGCGGTGCCGAGCTGGGGACCGTGGGCCCGGCCGTCGATCATCACCCCACAGGAGCCGCAGATGCCCTCCCGGCAGTCGCTATCGAAGGCCACCGGCTCCTCCCCCTGGTTGACCAGACGCTCGTTGAGCACGTCGAGCATCTCGAGAAACGACATCTCCGCCGAGATCTCATCGAGAGCATACGTCTGGAACCCGCCCGTCGCCTCCGGACCTGTCTGTCTCCAGATCTGAAGGGCGACGTTCATTGTCTCTCCCCCCAGCGAACGGAGTGAGCATTTCTCCCCCCAGTGAACGGAGTGAGCGTTGGGGGGAGTACCGGCGTAGCCGGAGAGGGGGGCGCCGCAGGCGAAGGGGGAGTACCGCCGGAGGCGGGGAGGGGGGCATCCCCCGACCAGGCCCTCACTTGTAGCTCCGCGTGGTCAGCGCCACGTTCTCGAACTCGAGTTGCTCCAGGTTGACCTGGGGTCGGGCCGAGTCGCCGGTCCACTCCCACACCGCGACGTGAGCGAACTCGTCGTCGCGCCGCAACGCCTCTCCCTCTGCGGTCTGGTACTCCTCGCGGAAGTGACCGCCGCAAGACTCCTCCCGGTGCAGGGCGTCGAGACACATCACCTGGGCCAGCTCGAAGAAGTCCTCGACCCGGCCCGCCCGCTCCAGGGTCTGGTTGAGACCGGCCGCGGTGCCCAGGATCTTGACGTCCTTCTTGAACTCCTCGTACAGGGCCGGGATCTCGGACAGGGCCTTGTTCAGACCCGTCTCGCTCCGCGACATGCCGCAGTACTCGAGCATGATCTTGCCCAGCTCCTTGTGGAACCAGTCGACGGTGCGGCTTCCTCGTGCCGAGACGAATCGGTCCACCCCGTCCCTCACCCCGCTCTCCGCTTCGTCGAACACCGGGTCATTGGTGGGAACGGGAGGTTGGTTGAGGAAGTCGGCGAGATAGTCGCCGATGGTGTTGGGGAGGACGAAGTACCCGTCGGCCAGACCCTGCATCAGGGCCGAGGCGCCGAGCCGGTTGGCGCCGTGATCGGAGAAGTTGGCCTCCCCGATGGCGTAGAGCCCCGGGATGGTGG
>JBBDQO010000046.1:0-6644 GCA_040905925.1 Acidimicrobiia bacterium
TTGGAAGACGACCAGGGATCTCGCCGAGATGTGCGCCGATTCCTGGCGGTGGCAACAGCAACCCCGCTGACCATCGGTAGCCTCGCCCCTGTGACTGACATCCTCGAGGCAGCACGCGCCTGGATCGCAGGTGACCCCGATCCGGAGACGTCCGCCGCCCTGCAGAGGATGATCGACTCCGGGGACGTATCCGCCCTGGAGAGAGCGATGGGCGAGAGGCTCAGCTTCGGCACGGCGGGAATTCGAGGTGAGGTGGGGCCTGGCTCGAACCGGATGAACCGAGCCGTGGTGATCAAGACGACGCGAGGGCTCGCCGACTATCTGATCGAACAGGGCGGGGGCCTACCCGATGCCCCCGTGATCCTGGGGTTCGACGCCCGGCCTTCGAGCCGGCAATTTGCCGAAGACGCGGTCGGTGTCCTGGCGGCGGCGGGAATCCAGGTCAGTTTCTTCCCCGAGGTGACTCCAACCCCACTGGTGGCCTACACCGCCAAGCATGTTGGTGCTTCGGCGGCGGTGGTCATCACCGCCAGCCACAACCCCCCGGCGGACAACGGATACAAGGTCTACGGAGCCAACGCGGCCCAGATCATCCCCCCGGTGGACACCGCGATCGCCGCTGCCATCGATGAGGTCGGGCCGGCCGTCGACGTTCCACGGCTCGAAGGGGTCTTTGCCGGAAGCTCCGATCTGGTGACACCAGTGCCGGAGGAGATCTTCGAGAGCTACCGGGAGGAGGTTGACGGGTCGAGACCCAACCCTCAGACTTCGGACTTCAGGATCGTCTACACACCCCTCCACGGGGTGGGGGCCAGAATTCTCAATCGGTTGTCCGCCCAGGCCCATCACAGCGGCATCATCACGGTGCCCGAGCAGGCGGAGCCGGATGGCAGATTCCCGACGGTCAGCTTTCCCAACCCGGAGGAACCGGGCGCCCTCGACTTGGCCCTTGCCCTGGCGGAGAAGGAACAGGCTGCCCTGTTGATCGCCAACGATCCCGACGCCGACCGTCTCGCGGCCGCCGTGCCCTCGGCAGGGGAGTGGAGATTGCTCAGCGGCAACGAGTTGGGTGTGCTCCTGGGGGATTACGTGCTGCGTTATTGGCGTGACCCCCAACCACCGATAGTGGTCAATTCGGCGGTCTCCTCCCCGATGCTGGGCGAGATCGCCGGGAAACGGGGAGCCCGCCACGAGGTGACCCTCACCGGGTTCAAGTGGATCATCAATGCCGGGCTCATCCTCGAGGCGAGGGGGGAGGGCCGGTTTGCCTTCGGTTACGAGGAGGCTCTCGGCTATTCGATAGGGAGGACGGTGCGGGACAAGGACGGCATCTCGGCCGCGCTCGTCCTGTGCGACCTGGTGGCAGAGGAGCGGGCCCAGGATCGGACGCTTCTCGACCGGCTCCACGACCTGTGGGGCGAAGTGGGCCTTTGGGTCAGTGCTCAGCATTCGATTGGCCGCACCGGCCCCACCGGTCAGGAGGAGATCGGGAGGGCCGTCGAGATGTTGGCTGAGAAGCCCCCGACCACCGTTGGTGGTCATGAGGTCGTATCGGTGACCGACTACCGGGTCGACGCCGCTTCACGCCCGATCTGGCTGGGGGAGCAGGACCTGATCGAAATCAGGTTGACCGATGCGGGAAGGGTCCTGGTCCGGCCTTCGGGTACCGAGCCCAAGCTCAAGGTCTACGTCGATCTCCGTGGAGATCCTGGCTCCGATCCCGAAGCGGAACACCGCCACCTGACAGCCCGAGCCGCCGAGATGGCTGAGGAAGTGGGGGAGGGGCTTACATTCTGAGCGAGGTCAGCCGGGGCGACGGCCCCGCTGTTGACGATAGAGATAGAGCCATCCCAGACCATGTACCGCCACCGCCGCGAAAAGCAAGACGCTCGCCTCCGGGTACCCGGCGATCAGAGCGACCAGACCCGCCAGACAAGCAGTCCCGACCAGGGCAACCCGCGCACCATTGAGAGGGCCAAACATGGGGCAAGGGTAGTGATGGCCCTGACGGTGCTGTCGATGTCCACGGCTTGCGTTGACACCACAGGGGATGTCGTTGGTTCTACCAGTCCCACGACCCTTGCCCTGGCCACGACGACGACCACAACCAGCCCCATCACCACGACCAGCTCAATGGTCGAGGCCACAACCACTACCTCGGCCTTCCAGGAGATGGCCGCCGGTGCACTGATCACGCCAACCGGGGTGGTGGTGGCGATTCTCGATCGAGGCAACACCGGCTTCATAGTCCGGACCCCGTGCGACAACACGGCCACGGTCGGCAACGGAGAGCCGGTAGGTCAGGTCGCGGTGGTCCTCGACCCCGGTCATGGCGGCCTGATCGACTCGGGGGCGGTCGGCTCCAATGGCTTGAGAGAGGCCGACGCCAACCTGACTCTGGCCCTCGCCACCGAGCGTCTCCTCGTGGAAAGGGGGATATCGGTGATCTTGACCCGCACCGCCGATTATGCGGTCCGGATTGGGGTGAGGTCCCAACTCGCCGATGATCTCGGTGCCCAGATCATGGTCTCGATCCATCACAATGCGCCAACACCGGGGCCGTCAACGGCTCCAGGCACCGAGATCTTCATCCAGAGCGATTCCGAGCGCTCACGACGCCTGGGCGGGCTGATCTGGGAGCGTGTGGTTGATGCCCTGTCTGCCATAAAAGACGTCGAGTGGTCGGCAGCGCCCGACTCCGGTGTGCTGCAGGTGATCAACAGCAGTGGAGAGGACGCCTACGGGATGGTACGTCTTCCCGAAACCGTGTCCGTACTGGTGGAACTGGCCTATGTCTCCAGTCCCAGCGAAGCAGAGATGATCGCCACTCCCGAGTACATCGAGATCGCATCAACCGCTCTCGCCGACGCGATCCAGGCCTATCTGGAAGCGAACGACCTTGGCGCGGGGTATGTAGACGAGCCCCGTTTCTTCAACCCCTTGCCCGGGATCAGTGCCGGCAGCTGTGAGGACCCGGCCCTGGGGTAGGGGCGTGGTTGGTTCAGACCTATACCACTGAACTCCCATTCATATAACTTGACATAACGTGAATTATGGGTCAAACCATCCAACCCAATCTCACACCCCACTCCACACACTCCCACCACCCCCCCACTCCTCAAAAACCCACCAAAGGGGAATCCGCGGACAGTTCAGATGGTTCTCCTGTCCGACCAACTGATAGCAAGGGTTTTTGAAATGGCCACAGTGGCACTCAACAAAGAGACATTCGACCAGACGATCCAGGACAACGCGACCGTGCTCGTTGACTTCTGGGCTGAATGGTGCGGCCCATGTCGCTCATTCGCGCCGAACTACGAGGCTGCGTCGGCGAGCAATCCGGACATGGTGTTCGCCAAGGTCGACACCGAGGATCAGCAGGAGCTGGCCCAGGCGTTCGGGATCCGCTCGATTCCGACATTGATGGTGTTCCGAGACCAGATAGTGCTCTACGCACAGCCGGGCGCCCTGCCCCCCGACATGTTGGAGGACTTGATCTCACAGGTGCGTGAAGTGGACATGGACGAAGTGCGCGCCCAACTGGCCGCCCACGAGGCGGAGCTGGCAGCCGACCCCGACCATGACCATTCTCATGACCATGATCACGATCACGCCCACTGAGGGGCACCTTCAGCTCTGAGCCCGCGGTTTCCTGTAGACCGACACATGCTGTCCCGATCGCTCGGTGAACGGCCGGCGGTCGTACCAACCCCAGCGCTCCTCCAACACCAACCCGGCTAGCCGTCCCATCAGATCCATCTCCGCCGGCCAGGCGTAGCGGACCGTCACCGGCAACACGACCGTCGATCCGTCCTCGAGACGTCGCACCTGGTGGGAGATCACCGTCTGGCCGAGTGGGTCGTGGATGGCCAACTCGTAGGCGTGGGCCTCGTTCGAGCTGATGCTGGACACCCCGATTCGGGTCCCGAGGTGGTCGTAACGGCTCAGGTCGGGAACGAAGGTGTCCAACACGAATCGGCCCCCGGGCTCGAGGGCGCGGGCGACATTCTGGAAGCACTCCACTTGTCTCCCCTGATCGAGCAGGGCGAACAGCGTGTTGAAAGCCAGATAGACGAGAGGGAATTGCCCGTCTACCTCGACGTCGGCGAAGTCACCCACCACCACGGGGATACGATCTCCTCCCTGTTTCACCCGCAGCAGGCTGATCATCTCCTCTGAGATGTCGATCCCGGTGACCGAGACACCTGCCTCCGCCAGAGGCATCGCCACCCTCCCCGACCCGATCGCCAGCTCCAGTGCCCGGGGAGGGGTGCCGGCCAGGCCCCGGAGGAACCCGATGGTGGCGGTGTCGATCTCCTCGTAGATCGAGTCGTAGAAAGGCGCCCATCGCTGCCCATAGGTTCCGATGTCGTAGTCGCTCATGACCCCAACTCTGGCATCTCGGGGTGGAGCCTTGCCAGAATTGCCTACCCTCCCCCGGCATGCCGGCAGATCCGACTGTTATCGCCACCCTCAAAACCCACTCGATCCGGTATGAGGAAATGGCGTGTGACCCCGATCTGGCTGATACCGCCCAGTTCTGCGCCGCCTACCACGTCCCGATGGATCGATCGGCCAACACCATCCTCGTCGCCTCGAGGAAGCCAGAGGGCCATGTTGCCGCCTGTCTAGTGCTCGCCACCACCCGTCTCGACGTCAATGGAATGGTCCGACGCCGGCTCGGGGTCCGTAAGGCGAGTTTCGCCTCCGCCGAGCAGACCAAGGAGCTCACCGGCATGGAGATCGGTGGTGTCACCGTGTTCGGGCTCCCGAGCGGGATCCCGATCTGGATCGACAGCCAGGTTCTGGGTCCGGAGTGGGTGATCATCGGAGCCGGGTCCCGCTCGGCCAAGATCAAACTCGATCCTGGTCAGTTCGTCGGGCTCGACGGGGTCGAGATCGTCGAAGATCTGGCGCTGCCGGTCTCAGCCTGAGCTGGGAAGGGACTTCCTGATCAGGAAGCCATAGCCCACCAGCCCGATGGCAAGGAACGAGAACCACTGGACGGCGTAGGCGAGATGGGGCCCCTCGTCGTCGAATGTCGGCGGATCGACCGGGATCGGGAGCTCGGCCTCCCACTCCCCCATCGCCACCAGGTACACCGCTGACAGAGGGAGGGAAACCTGGTCCTGGATCCTCTCGATGTCAACCCGGTTCAAGGCCACCAGCCGGCCGTCTTCGGGGTCGCGAGGCCCGGGCGCCCGCCTCTCTTGGGTAGGGGCCAGCCACCCTTCCACGGTGACCTCCCCGGTCGGCGGCGGCGCGGCGATCACCGGCACCTGGTCCATTTCCAGGGGCACCCACCCACGGTTGACCAACACCGCTGAACCGTCCTCGGTCAGCAGCGGAGTGATGACATGGAAGCCGGCGACCCCGCGATAGACCTGACTCCGGATCAGCACCTCGGATTCGGGGACGAAGACGCCGGTCGCCAAAGCCCGGCGATCATTGAGGGAGTCGAAGTCCGAGCCGGCGGCCGACACCAACAGAGTGGCATCAACCGGCTCGGCCTCGAACCGAGACTCCCCCACCGTGTTGGCCAGACGTCGCTCGTCGAGCCGACGGAGTTGCCACATCCCCAGACTCACGAAGACGACCGAGATGACCAGCACCACCACGTGGGCGATCATCCACCGCGGGGTGAGCAGGGCCCGCAAGACTCAGGCCGCTAACGGGATCTCGTTGTCGTCGTCTTGCATGGCAAGTGCCGCTGTCTCCAGATCGGGCTCGGGTCGACGGATGGCGACCGGTATCCTGACCAGCTGATCCGCCAGCCTGGGCTCGATCTTCCCGGCCGCGAGCAAGACACGGGCGAGGTCGTCGCTCCAGTACCAGGGCATGGGACACCTCCAGGGATCGGTCAAGACGGGGACTGCGGCAACTGTACCCCTGAGCCCGCCCTCCGAAATCGCCAATGATTACGCGGATTCAGACCTGCGCCGGCTCCAACTCTTCGACGCCGCGCAGCTGGACCTGCTCGGCCACCACCTCGATGCGACTGCGGCGACCATCGGGCGCCTCCCAGAACCGCCGTTGCACCGAGCCACACACCCAGATCCGACGGCCGGTCTCCGGTGTCTCCTCGATGAGCTCCTCGGGCGGGTCCCACATCGAAACCGGGATCACATCGACACGTCGTCGCGGCTCCTCACTGCGCACCGTCACCAGGTACCGGATCAGACGCGTTCCCGACTCGAAGATCTTGATCTCCGGTGGAACCGCGAGCCGCCCACAAAGGACGATCAGATTGAGATCCATGACACTCCCCCATTCCATCGATCGGGGAAATGCGGATGTTACGAGTGTGTCGGATAGCAGTGACAGATTCGAGAGGAACCCAGATATCACCTGGGCTCTAACCAGCCCGTTTCTCGAACAGCGCGAAGTACGGGTAACAGCTCGGGTCGACCTCGGCTGCGTTGTCGACGTGGTACAGGTGGAGGTCCAGTTTGTTGCTGTTGTCGATGATCCGAGTCTTGAACTGGGCCGAGTCGTACCAGCGGGCGAACCGGGCCCCCACCCAACACTGCGAAGTCCTGGAGGTCGATTGAGACCGAGACCACGGGTTGACCCACCACATCCACCAAGCGCTGCCTGAAGGTTTCGGTCATGCTGGATCGGGACAAGTCACAAGAGGGCCGTGC
>JBBDQO010000046.1:6744-7920 GCA_040905925.1 Acidimicrobiia bacterium
GCTGCCTGAAGGTTTCGGTCATGCTGGATCGGGACAAGTCACAAGAGGGCCGTGCGCAATTCGTCAAGTCCCTCGAAATCGACATCCTGCTCGTCGAGGGCGGCGAGCAGACGCCTTGCCGCGTCCTTGTCCCCCGCGGCGAGGGCGACCCGTGCCGCCACGTACCATCTTCGGACCTCCCCGGGCGCCGGTGATGCCACCAATCGGCCGGGCTTGATCACCACCCAGGCGTCGCGAGCCCGTCCTTCGTCGAGAAGAAACGAGGCATAGACCACCCTCGCCTCGTGGGAGACAGTCGGCGAGGGCTCGAGGTCCTGGATCCGCTCCCAGGTCTTGACCACATCCGACTTCTTTCCCATCGCTCGCAGGCAATCCATCTCGACCGGCATGTGGATCACATCCCCTGTGATCCGGCGGAAGGTGCGCAGCTCGCGCAGCGCCTCCTCCCATTTCCCGGTTCGATAGGCGGCCAGCCCGAATAGCTCCCGAACGGTTGAAGATCGTGGGGCGAGGGTCTTCGCTTCACGGAGGTGAGGCAGGGCGGCGGCGTAGCGCTCGTCGGCGAAGTGGTCGAGGGCCTTGGCCAGATGGTTGAGGGCAGGCTCGCGACGGTCCTTGGGCGTCGATCTCAGGATCTCCTCTCGGACCCATTTGGGAAGCTGCCCCGACGCCACCGTGGTGACGGTGTGGTGCCGGCGATCATGGGGGTCCTGTCTTCGGCCCTCGTCGCGACCCTTGGATTTGTGCTGGTTGGATCGACTGCTCACAGGGCTCCCATGTCAAGAAAAAGGGGCCGCCAACGGTAGTCGGCAGCCCCTCGACGTTGATTGCCCGGCGGTGACCTACTCTCCCAGGGGATTGCTCCCCAAGTACCATCGGCGCTGACGAGTTTCACTTCCGTGTTCGGAATGGGAACGGGTGGTTCCTCGACGCTCTAGCCACCGGACAAATCTTCGAGTGACTCGGCAACCCGAGCACTCCATAGCGAGCACGTATCTTTGGATTCAAATCCAAGCCCTCGGCCTATTAGTACCGGTCCGCTGAACGCATTACTGCGCTTACACGTCCGGCCTATCAACCTGGTCTTCTACCAGGGGCCTTAACCGGTTACCCGGTGGGAAGTCTCATCTCGAGGTGGGCTTCGCACTTAGATGCCTTCAGCGCTTATCCCGTCCG
>JBBDQO010000047.1:0-7795 GCA_040905925.1 Acidimicrobiia bacterium
CGCCCTCTGGGGCGATATCTCCGCGCCAGAACGGGAAGGGGTACCGCCAGAACGGGATGCAGCCCCTCCTCCGCGTTCGCTGGCTTGGGCGGCTTCCCTACACCGAGGCATGGGACCTGCAGCGCGCCTTCCACGAGGGAAAGGTGCTCGGTCGGACTCCTGACGATTACTTGTTGTTGCTGGAGCACCCACCGGTGTTCACGATCGGGCGCAATGGGTCGATCACCAACCTCTTGGCAGAGCAGGCCGCGGTCGCCGCGGCGGGTGCCGAGATCCATCACGTCGATCGCGGTGGTGACATCACCTTCCACGGGCCGGGTCAACTCGTTGGGTATCCGATCATTTCACTGGATGACCCGAAGCAGATCGTCCCTTACGTTCGCCGTCTCGAAGAGACCCTGATCCGCACCCTCGCTGGATTCGGGGTCGAGAGCTGGGCGGAGCCGGGCTTCACCGGGGTCTGGACCGCCAGGGGAAAGGTGGCAGCGATCGGGGTCAAGGTGTCAAGAAGGGTGACGATGCACGGTTTCGCCCTCAACCTCCACCCTGACATGAGCTTCTTCGGGATGATGAACCCGTGCGGGATCAGCGACCGCGAGGTGACCTCCGTCTCGGAGTTGGTTGGCCGCAAGGTGACCCTCGAGGAAGCGGTTGAAGCACTGATCCCCGTGTTCGCCGAAGTATTCGGGCATGCCGAGCCGGAAACCCAGTATGCGGCGTTCGTGCGGGGCCAGGGCCGAAGCAGTGAGTTCGAGGTGGACCGGCTGTTGGCCAGTGGCACCTTCAGCGCGGAGAATCGGGCCCAGGAACCGGTCTCGATCAATGGCCGGCTGCCGGGTGAACCGGAGCGCCCGAACTGGATGCGGGTGACGGCACGGATGGACGGCGAGTACCTCGAGTTGAAGAAGTTGATGCGGGGCCTCGAGCTCAACACTGTATGTGAGGAGGCAAACTGCCCGAACATCTATGAGTGTTGGGGGATGGGCACCGCCACGCTGATGATCCTTGGCGACAAATGCACCAGGGCGTGCTCGTTCTGCAATGTCACCACAGGAAAGCCAACCGAATTCGATGTGCTGGAGCCGTATCGGGCGGCGGAGGCGATCCGGAAGATGGGTCTCAAGCATGCGGTCATCACGTCGGTGAACCGGGACGATCTCGACGATGGGGGGTCGGGCGTCTTTGCCCACACCATCACCGAGACCCGCCGACAATCGCCGGGCACGGAGATCGAAGTCCTGATCCCGGATTTCAAGGGTGATCGGGAGGCGTTGCAGACTGTCATGGATGCCGTTCCCGAGGTGCTCAACCACAACACCGAGACCGTCCTCAGACTGCAGAGAGACATCAGGACCTCGGCCAACTACGGAAGATCTCTGGCCCTGCTCTGGCGCGCCAAGCAGATGAACCCGGGAGGTTTGGTCAAGTCAGGTTTGATTGTGGGCATGGGGGAGACCCGGGAGGAGGTGCTTGCCGCACTGGCCGATATGAAGGCGGTCGGCATCGACATCATCACCGTCGGGCAGTACCTGCGCCCGACGGCGCGACACCGGCCGATCCATCGCTATGTGCACCCCGAAGAGTTCGCCGAGTACAAGGCCTTTGGCGAGGGTCGTGGCATTCCCCACGTCGAGTCGGGGCCCCTGGTCCGTTCCAGCTATCACGCACGGGAGAGCCGGGAGGCGGTCCCGGTGACGATCGGGAGCACAGCCGGCTAGCCATGGCGGGCCCGAACCGGCCCATGTGGACTTGTCCCCGTTGCGGACGATCTTTCGCCAATCTCAACCAGAGCCACTCCTGTCTCGACCTGAGTGCGGCTGAGCATCTCTCCGGGAAGAGCGACCTCGCGATGTCGATCTATGAGGCGGTTGTGGAGGCCCTGGAGAGATGCGGAGAGTTCAGGATCCACGCCCAGAAGACGAGGATCGTATTCATCACCCGGATGACCTTTGCCGGAGTATCGGTGGCCGAGCGCTGGGTGGATCCTTCGCTGATCTCTCCGACGGTGATCGACGATCCCAGGATCAGAAAGCTGTTCCTCTTCGGCCCGACCAGTTGGGGTCACTTGGTGAGGCTCACCAAGCCCGATGACATCGACCAGCAGGTCGAGGGCTGGCTCTGCGAGGCGTTGCGTCGTGGCGACCAGGAGACATTGGACCCTGACGCCGAAGTGGCCTCGGTCACCGGCAGATCTCTATCTCCGGGTCGACCTCTAGGACAGAAGCGTTGAATCCGATTCTGGTGACGCAGGCTGAGACCGCTCGTTCGTTAACGTCTGCGGGCTGTGCTGGAGACCAAGACCACGTCTGCCGTTGCGCGTCGCTTCGACCACGCCGGGCGAATCGGGCGGCTTCGCCAATTGATGTCCGAGTCAGGGACCGATGTGGTCATGCTCTCGGCGGGATCCGACCTCGCTTATTTCACCGGCTATGAGGCGGTCGCCTCTGAACGGCTGACGATGCTGGTTGTGAGTCAAAAGGGGAACCCGATGTTGCTCGTCCCCCAACTCGAAGCTCCCCGAGTCGGGCCCGGTCCTTTTGAGATGGAGGCGTGGAGCGACACCGACGATCCGATCGGGTTTGTCACACGGGCGGCTGGTCATCCTCGACGGGTGGCCGTGGGTGACCACACCTGGTCGGCGTTCCTCGTTGCTCTTCAGAGGGAACTGCCCAACGTCGAATGGGGCATCGCATCGGCATTGACCAAGAACCTCCGTGTCCGAAAGGACCCCGAAGAGATCGCGACCCTGAGGGCCGCGGCCGAGAGTGTGGACCGTGTGTTGTCGAGAGCCGCGACCGAGGTCCGGTTTGCGGGGAGATCCGAGAGACAGGTGGCTCGCGACTTCGCCCTGTTGACCGTGGAAGAGGGCCATGAGGTCTCATCCTTCACGATCATTGGCTCCGGCCCCAACAGTGCCTCTCCCCACCATGAACCGGGGTTGAGGATGATGCGAGAGGGCGACCTGGTTGTCTGTGATTTTGGCGGCCGTGTGGGTGGGTACTTCTCGGACGTGACCCGGACCTTCTCGATTGGAGCGCCGGGCTCTGAGGAGGTTGAGGTTCATGCTCTGGTCGAAGAGGCCAATCGTGTCAGCCGGTCGGTGGTAGGCCCGGGTGTTCCTTGTCAAGAGGTGGACCGCTGGGCGCGCAGCGTGATTGCAGGTGCGGGATATGGCCGATATTTCATTCATCGGACCGGCCATGGAATCGGCCTCGAGGTTCACGAACATCCGTACATGGTTGAGGGGAACGACCTTGCCTTGCAGCCTGGAATGGCATTCTCGGTGGAGCCGGGGATCTATCTTCCCGGGCGGTTCGGGGTGCGGATCGAGGACATAGTGGTTTGCACCGACCGCGGGGCCGACGTGTTGAACCAGGCAAATCGGGGATTGGTCGTGGTGGCCTGATCCGCCCGATGACTGGTTGAGGGTGGTCCCGGCGTCTCTCGTAAGTGACAAGGTGATCTCATTCTGAGCAGCTGGCCTTCGGGCGCCACATTGGGTCGGGTCCCAAGGAGATAGCGTGATGGAGGTAGCATGCCCGCCCCATGCCCCTCCACGCCGGCCCTGCTCTCGCTCTTTTTGGGCTGCTGGCCATCGCAGGGATCTTCAAGCTTCTGAGCCCTGGAGCGACCGCCGGCGCTCTCCGGGCGGCTCGGCTGCCCAACTCGGTGCTGACCGTTCGCGCTCTGGGTGTCGCCGAGTTGGGGGTGGGTGTGACGGGTATGGCCCTGGGTTCTTCGGTTGCTGCCGCTGCCGCAGCGATGTTCTTCGGCGGCTTCGCCTGGTTCGTCGGTTATGCCCTCCGGCACCGGCTGCCGATATCGAGTTGCGGATGCCTCGGCACCTCGGACACACCTCCGACCGGGTTGCACCTGGTCTTCAACCTGGTCGCCACCGTCTTCCTCATCGCCTGCGCCTTGTTTCCCATCGGCCCTGGGGGGGGTATAGGCAGCGCGTCTTGGGACTCAGCCTTGCCATTCGCCGTCTTCGTCGGTGTGACCGTCTATCTCTTTTATGCCCTGATCGCGGTCCTGCCCCAAGGGAGACAGCCGGTGGATAGCGCGGTGAGCGTCTCGACTCCTCGTCGCAAGACTTCTCCTGTATGAGTCGAGTGTTGGTGCAAAGGGCCGCCGAGTTGGTGGATCGGCCGGTCTCTCGAAGGGGGTTTCTCAGACGTTTCACATTGGCCGCCACCGCCCTGAGCGTGGCCCCGGTCACATACCTCCTCCGCCCGGGGACCGCATACGCCGCCATCTGCTCCTGCTCCGGTCAGAGCTGCGACTGCGGCTCGACCTGCTGCGACGGCTACACCGAGTTCTGCTGCTCGACCTATGGCGTGAACGCCTGCCCAGCCGGAACGATCCCCGCTGGGTGGTGGAAGGCCGATGGTTCCGGGGTCTGTGACGCCGCGGCCGGCCCGCAACCCCGCTACTACCTCGACTGCAACCTCGTCGACTGTGGGTCGTGCGGTTGCGGCGGCTCCGGGGTGTGCAGCGGCGGCTGCCAGAACCCCCACACCTTCTCGTGCGGCTGCGCCAACGGGGACTGTGGTCTGCGCAAGGCAAGCTGCACTCACTTCCGCTACGGGCAGTGCAACCAGAACGTCGCATGTGTCGGGCCGATCGCCTGTCGGGTGGTGACCTGCACCCCTCCGTGGGTCTGGGACTCGAGCTGCACCACCACGTCGGCCACCGACAACAACACGAGATTCCACAACGCCCCCTGTCTCCATCAGCCGGGACCGTGGCCCGCCGGTGCGCCGGTGGTGGGCGACTGGACCGGCAGCGGGCGGGATACGCCGGGGGTGTTCGCCAACGGCCGCTGGTACCTGAAAAGGGCGGATGGAGGCCCCGACATAGTCTTCGATTTCGGGTTGTCGGGTGACCTGGCGGTGGTCGGGGACTGGAACGGAGACGGCGTGGACACACCCGGCGTAGTGCGCGACGGGCAATGGTTCCTCCGAGATTCCAACAGCACCGGTTCCGCCGACCGGTCGTTTTGGTTCGGGAACCCGGGAGACTCGCCGTTTGCCGGAGATTGGACCGGCGACGGGAGCGACAAGCCCGGTCTCTACCGACGCTCCGACGGGTTCGCATACCTGCGCAACTCCCTTAGCCAGGGGATCGCCGATACCAGGTTCTTTTTCGGCAACCCCGGCGACCTGCCGCTCGCCGGCGATTTCGACGGGAGCGGGAGAGACACCGTTTCCCTTTACCGGCCGTCCGAGCAGCGTTTCCACATCATCAACCGTCTCGGGGCCAACAATGGGGGGCTCGGCACAGCCGACTTCTCGTACACCTTCGGCAACCCGGGCGATCGGCCGCTGGTCGGGGACTGGGATGGCGACGGAGTTGACGGCCCGGGTGCCTATCGCAATCGTGGGTGGTACCTTCGAAACGAAAACTCCACCGGACCCCACGACATATTTATCTGATGATGACTGCGATTCTCGTTATCGAAGGCTTGGCGATCCTGCTCCTCGGCCTGCTCGTGGTCGGTCTCCTCCGAAGCAACGCCGAGATCACCCGCAGCCTCCATCAGTTGGGCATCTCCGACCACGCCGGATCGGTGGCCGGGGCCCCCCGTCCCATGCCGCGTCTCACATCGGGCAGCGCAAAGGACATCATGGGACAGTCGCTCCAGGGCGCGGCGATGCAGGTCGGTGTGATCGGTCACCAAGGCCAAACGCTCTTGGCTTTCCTCTCTACCGGATGCTCGGCTTGCATCGGGCTTTGGGAGGGGCTGCAGGACAACGGCCGGCCGATCACGGTCGGTGGCGCCCGGCTGGTGGTGGTGACCAAGGGGGCGGAGGCCGAGAGCCCGTCTCGTCTCGCCCAGCTGGCGCCGGCCGGCGTCACCCTGGTCCAGTCGAGCGAGGCGTGGGACACCTACGGGGTGCCGGTCTCCCCGTATTTCGTGCTGGTCGACGGGTCGGAGGGCGCCATCGTCGGGGAGGGCTCGGCTACCTCCTGGGAACAGGTCCGGTCGCTGCTTGGCCAGGCGCTTGCCGATGCCTCCATCACCCGGACGGCGCGCATGCCGGATGGGGAGCTCCGGGCCGACGCCGAGCTGCGCAGGGCCGGGATTGGCCCCGGTCATCCCAGCCTCTATCCCGACGGCCCTCCGATAAGCGAATGAGCGGATGACACCGGAAGTCGTTTCGATCGCAGACTCGGTCGCAGACGTGTTTCGAGGTGAGGGATGAGGATGCGGTCTGAGGGGATCGAGGTCGAGGTCCCGCAAGGATGGGACGGCGAGATCTATCGCCGCTCGTCGGGGATCACTGCGCAGTCGGGCCCGGGCGACCACAGCCGGCCGGTGCTGCACATGGCCAATTTCCCGCTGCCTTCGGAGCGGGGCGACTTCGGCTCGGGCGCGGTCGAGCTGATGAGATCGGACGACCTGCTGGTGGTGTTGTTCGAGTACGGGCCCGAATCGGTCGGGTCTGCTCTCTTCTCGGCGCAGGGGGTGCCCACCGTCTCCGCCGGGGACTTCGATCCCAACGCCATGCAACGTCCCTTGCCCGGTCAATCGGGCGCCCAGTATTTCTTCAGCGTCGGAGGGCGCGCCTTCTGTCTCTACGTGGCCCTTGGCTCGCATCTATTCCGGCACGAGCTGGCGCCCATGGTCAACGAGATTCTGGGCTTACTCCGAATAGATGGATAGGGTCTCGCTGATGCGGGCGAGTGAGTTGAGGCCACAGAGCGTGGTGAGGTTCGCAGCCACGGTGGCCCTTGTCGTCATCCTGGCCACACCGGTACCGGTCTTCGCCGCCTCCTCGACCGCTGGCGACGCAACCCCCAACTTCACCGAGTCCGGTACCTGTGGGGTCTACGGGTTGGCCGGCCCGCAGAGTCCTACCTTCACCATCGGCGACCGGATTTACGGTCCGTTCGCTGACTATTTCGGGCGATCGAGGAGTCAGGTGTCATCCTCGATGGTGGACTGGGTCGAGCCGTCGGGACGCCTCTTTCGGGTGCACACCAGGGCCCTCGCCGCTTTCCAGAGTGCTGCTCAGAACATCAACGCCTCCGGAGCCGGCTACACGGTCAGGACCGGCGCCGCCTTCAACTGGCGCAACATCGCGGCGAGCAACCAGATGTCCCATCACGCCGTGGGTAACGCCATCGACATCAACCCTCCGCAGAATCCGGTCACCAATGGGGCGCTGATCACCGACATGCCACCCGTCTATCGCCAGGCGTGGACGGCTGCCGGGTTCTGTTGGGGTGGCTCCTGGCGGTTCAGCAAGGACAGCATGCACTACGCATGGAGGGGCCCGGCGGCGGTGGCCGGTCTGACCACCCGGATCACACCGTATGCCCCCCTCACCGCATCGGCCGACTTCACCACCGTTGCCCTCGATGCCCCCGCGGCCGTGGCCGAGGCCGATCTCTACGCCATGTCCGACAAGCGTCGGGACGGAGGCGACGACCTCTACGGTCTGGTCCCTATCAACGGGTACTGGCAGATGCAGGTGGCCGGCGCCCGCGCCCGCTTCGGGGTCCTCGGGGTGAGATGGACCACTGGGGCTCCCACCGGTGGCCTCCCGCTGCTGGCCGACGTCAACGGGGACGGTCGTGCCGATCTGTGGCGGTTCAACACCGGCGGCCCCACCATCACCGCCGACGTTTACCTCGACTCGTCACGGTTCCGCAGCATTGGGAAACAAGTCGCGACCGGGGCCGTCTGGTCGGCCGATGCCGAGCTCGGGCTCGCCATTTTCGACACCGCCGACTGGGTTCCCGACCTCTATGTGATCCGGCGCAACACGGGCACCGTTGAGGTGTACTC